>CAUJJN010000095.1 GCA_963204905.1 Pseudomonadota bacterium | reverse complement strand
GGGGCTTAGAAGCATTCTCGTTTGTTTTGGGGTGAGAACATGAGCACCGAAGAACTGCCGCCACGCGAGTCCATGGAATTCGATGTCGTGATCGTCGGCGCCGGTCCGTCCGGTCTCTCGGCGGCGATCCGCCTCAAGCAGATCAATCCGGACCTTTCCATCGTGGTGGTCGAGAAGGGCTCCGAGGTCGGCGCGCATATTCTTTCCGGCGCGGTGATGGACCCGATCAACCTCGACAAGCTGATCCCGGACTGGCGCGAGGATGCGGACTGTCCGCTCAAGACGCAAGTGAAGGATGATCAGTTCTATCTGATGACGAAGACCGGCGGCTTCCGTCTGCCCAACTTCTTGATGCCGCCTCTGATGAACAATCATCATTGTTACATCACCTCGCTCGGCATGGTGTGCCGGTGGCTGGGTGCGAAGGCCGAGGCGCTGGGTGTCGAGATCTATCCCGGCTTCGCCGCCGCCGAAGTGATCTATGGCGAAAACGGCGAGGTGCGCGGGGTTGCGACCGGCGATATGGGCATCGCCAAGGACGGTTCGCACAAGGATTCCTACACGCGCGGTATGGAACTGCTCGGCAAGTACACGCTGTTCGCCGAGGGCGCGCGCGGCAGCCTGACCAAGCAACTGATCGCCAAGTTCGCGCTCGATCGGGATTGCGAGCCGGGCAAGTTCGGCATCGGCCTCAAGGAAATCTGGCAGATCGACCCCGCCAAGCACAAGAAGGGGACGGTGCAGCATTCGTTCGGCTGGCCGCTCGATAACAACACCGGCGGTGGCTCGTTCCTTTATCACTACGACGACAACCTGGTGGCGGTCGGTTTCGTGGTTCACCTCAACTACGCGAACCCCTATCTCTATCCGTTCGAGGAGTTTCAGCGGTTCAAGACGCATCCGATGATCCGGGATACGTTCGCTGGCGCCAAGCGTCTCGCTTACGGTTCACGCGCGATCACCGAGGGCGGTTATCAGTCGGTGCCGCGGCTGACTTTCCCGGGCGGTGCGCTGGTCGGCTGCGCCGCCGGCTTCGTCAACGTGCCGCGCATCAAAGGCATCCACAACGCGATGGCGAGCGGAATGCAGGCCGCCGAGCATCTCGCCGCTGCGCTCGCCGCCGGTCGCACCAATGACGAATTGGTCGAATACGAAAATGGCTGGCGCTCATCATCGATCGGCAAGGATCTCTATCCGGTCCGCAACGCCAAGCCACTGTGGTCTAGATTCGGCACCCTGCTGGGCAACGCGCTCGGCGGCTTCGACATGTGGTGCAACACGCTGGGCTTTTCGTTCTTCGGCACGATGTCGCACGGCAAGAACGACGCGAAATCGCTCAAGCCTGCCAAGGACTATCAGCCGATTGCGTATCCCAAGCCGGATGGCAAGCTGACGTTTGATCGCCTTTCGTCGGTATTTCTGTCGAATACCAATCACGAGGAAGATCAGCCGCCTCACCTCAAGGTGAGGGACATGGCCTTGCAGAAGTCATCCGAACTGGAGGTCTTCGCCGGTCCGTCCAACCGCTATTGTCCGGCGGGCGTCTATGAATGGGTCGAGGAAAGCACCGGGCCGCGCTTCCAGATCAACGCGCAGAACTGCGTCCACTGCAAGACCTGCGACATCAAGGACCCCAACGGCAATATTACCTGGGTGCCGCCCGAGGGCGGTGGGGGACCGAACTACGAAGCGATGTAACACGATCGCGTGAACCCGTTTCGATTGCGGCCGGTCACGTTCCCGCCACACTGCGAGTGCCTGCAGGGGAGGCGGGCACGGGGCCTCTTGAGCGGCAGACTTGGTCGCCGCGGTTCCGGTCGGGCCTTCGCCTTGCGGTTCAGGGTCAAACACTGCATTGTCGCGCCGTCAGATGGGCCGTGTCGGTCGTAAGACTTGGTTTGTCCGCAAATTCCAGGAGCTAGGCCAGTCGTGATGTTCTCACGTTTCAAAAGCCTGACGATGATCGCGCTCGCCGCATCCGCGCTGGTGCTGCCGGGGCCGCTGGCGGCGCAGACGCCGGATCATCCGACTGATTCGTCGGCGACGTTTCCAACCCGCGAAGACCTTCGCGAGATGACGGTCGCCGGCAGCTATCTCGCCGCTCGTCATGCCAGCATCGAGCGCGACGCCACCGCCGCCGCGGAGTTCTACCGCTCGGCACTGCGCAAGGACCCGAAGAACAACGAACTGCTGGACCGCGCCTTCATCTCGTCGCTGGCTGACGGCAACATCGATGAAGCCGTCAAGTTGGCGGGGCGTGTTCTCAAGATCGACAAATCAAATCGCGTGGCGCGGTTGGTGATCGGCGTGCACGATCTCAAGCAGAAGCGTTACGAGGCGGCGCGCCGCAACATCAATCAGTCGGTACGCGGACCGATCACCGATCTGGTCGCGACGCTGCTCGCGGGCTGGGCAGAATACGGCGCCGGAAACCCCAAGGGCGCGGTTGCCGACATCGACAAGTTGACCGGACCGGAATGGTATCCGGTGTTCAAGGATCTGCACTCGGGCCTGATCATGCAACTGGCCGGCAACGAGAAGGACGCCGGCATGCGTCTGGAGCGGGCCTACAAGCTCGACGAAACGGCGCTACGCGTGATGGACGCCTATGCGCGCTGGCTGTCGCGCGGCAAGGATGGCGCTCCCGCAGCGGAAGCTGTCTATGAGTCGTTCAACAAGAAGCTCGCGCGCCATCCGCTGGTGATCGAGGGCATTCGTGAGACCAAGGCTGGCGCCAAGCTGCCGCCGCTGGTCGATTCGCCGCAAGCCGGCGCCGCCGAGGCGCTCTATGGCATTGGTGCGTCGCTGACCCGGCGCGGCGGCGAAGACCTGGCATTGGTCTATCTGCAGCTGGCGCTTTATCTGCAGCCAGATCATGCGCTGGCATTGCTGTCGCTCGGCGATCTCTACGAGTCGGTGAAGAAGCCGCAGATGGCGATCAAGGTATATCAGCGCGTGCCAGAGCGCTCGGCTCTCCATCGGAACGCGCAGGTTCAGATGGCGACCGACCTCGATGCCGCCGATCGAAGCGACGAAGCGATCAAGATTCTACAGTCCGTGACGCAGGATGATCCGAAGGACATCGAGGCGATCATGGCGCTCGGCAACATCGAGCGTGGGCGCAAGAAGTTCGCCGATTGCGCGGTGACCTACACCAAGGCCATCGACCAACTGACCGGCGCGGAGAACAACAACTGGGTTTATTACTATTTCCGCGGCATCTGCGAAGAGCGTTCCAAGAACTGGGAGAAGGCGGAAGTCGACATGAAGAAGGCGCTCGAATTGAAGCCCGAGCAGCCGCATGTCCTCAACTATCTTGGCTATTCGTGGATCGATCGGGGGATGCACCTCGACGAGGCCATGAAGATGATCAAGCGCGCTGTCGATCAGCGCCCGGACGACGGCTACATCGTCGATTCCCTCGGCTGGGCGTACTACCGCATCGGCAACTATCAGGAGGCGGTGAAGCATCTTGAGCGAGCCATCGACCTGAAGCCGGAAGACCCGACCATCAACGATCATCTTGGCGATGCTTATTGGCGGGTTGGGCGCACGCTCGAAGCGCGGTTCCAGTGGGCCCATGCCCGCGATCTGAAACCTGAGCCGGAAGAATTGCCGAAGATCGAGGCCAAGATCGAAAACGGTCTGCCGGCCGACGAAACTCCGGCGGCAGCTTCCGCGGACAAGAAGAAGGACGAGGACAAGGGTGGCTGAAGGGGTGGCAGATCGAAAGGTGGATCGATCGTGCCGGCGCTGACGGATGAGGCGCGGGCCAAGGTCAACCTGACCTTGCGTGTGCTGGGACGCCGTGCCGACGGTTATCACGACTTGGCCAGTCTGGTGGTCTTTGCCGATTGTGCCGACCGGCTGACGCTGGAGTCGGGTAAGCCTTTGCAACTCTTTACCAGCGGCCCCGGTGGCGGCGACTGCGGCGAGACCGCGGACAATCTCGTGCTGAAGGCGGCGCGTCTGCTGGCTGAGCGCGTGCCCGGCCTGCAGGTGGGCACTTTCTCCCTCGACAAGCAGTTGCCCGTGGCGTCCGGGATTGGCGGCGGCTCGGCGGACGCGGCGGCGGGGCTGCGGCTGCTGGCGCGGCTCAATGCGCTTGCGCACGACGACCCGCGCATCATGGAAGCGGCACGCCTGACCGGTGCCGATGTTCCGGTTTGCGTCGCGTCACGAAGTTCGGTCATGACCGGGATCGGCGAGCAGTTGTCACTGGCGCATGTGCCGCAGATGCCTTGCGTGATGGTCAATCCGCGCGTCGCCGTAGCGACAGCGGAGGTGTTCACCGCACTCGGCTTGCGCAAGGGCGAGATTTTGACCGACGTGACCGATGTGGTTCGTTCGCGGAAGTGGCCAACCGAAGCATCCTCGATGGAGCAATGGCTGACGGCGCTGGGACACGCGGCCAACGACCTCGAGGCTCCGGCGATCAAGATCCAGCCGATTATCCAAGATGTCCTGTTGGCGTTGCGTGAGACGACCGGCGCAAGACTGGTGAGGATGTCCGGATCGGGTGCGACGTGTTTCGCACTGTTCGACAGCGATGCGGACGCCCGCGCAGCCGGACAATCGTTGCGCTCAAGCCATCCGCAATGGTGGGTCCATGCCGGCGCCATTGGCTGACACCGGTTGCGCCTGACGACTGCTGGTGCAACTCAAAAGTGTGGCTCGGTGTTCCTCAAGCCATGCGCTCGCATTCGAAGCGCGTCGCCGTGTGGGCCGCGACCAACAGGCAATCCGATCCTTTGAGGCTGATCAGACGATTGTATCCGCGACAAGATTCCTCGAACGCGAAGGCAAAGACGCCTTCGCGGTGCCATGTTCGATCATTCAGTTTTTTGCCGCCTGCAATCGCGCCGCCAAAGCCTTTCTCGTTGCCTCCGGCAGGCCGCTCGGGTCGAGCAACATGTCAAAGACCTTCAGATTGTGTGTATGCGCGAGCTGATGCAGGTGGAAGGCGTTGCGCAATGCGACCTGCCGTCCCTGCGCATCCTGCACGCCGTTGACGGCGAGCTTGGTCAGCTTCAATGCAAAACGTGATTTGGCGACGATCTTGCGGGCCATCGTCAAAGTCGCGTTCATCAGCTCCGCGCGCGGCACGACCTGATTGACCATGCCGAGCCGCAGCGCGTCCTCTGCGTTGATCTCGTCGGAGGTAAACAGCATCTCCTTGGCCTTGCGGATGCCCACTTCCCAGACATGGGTGAAATATTCGTGGCCGCAGACGCCAAAGCTGACTGTCGGATCGGCGAAGGCGGCATCATCGGCCGCGATGATGATGTCGCACGGCCATGCCAGCATCAGTCCGCCGGCGATGCACTTGCCTTGCACGGCGGCGATGGTTGGTTTCGGAATGTTGCGCCAGCGGTCGGAAAAGCCGAGGTAGATTTCTTCCTCGCGTGCCATCTGCGCTTCCGCGCCGGCGCAGCCGAAGCCGCAGACCGGTGCGACTGTTTCGTGCGTCCGCATCGCGTCGTGTCCGTCGGTTTCCGACAGATCGTGACCGGCCGAGAAGTGCTTGCCGTTCGCAGCGAGGATGATGACGCGAATGTCATCGTCATGGGCGGCGCGGTCGAACGCATCATTCAATTCATAGAGCAGCGCGGTGTCCTGCGCGTTCGCCATGTTAGGTTTGTTGAGCGTGATGCGCGCGATGCCCGGTTCGGGCACGTCATAGATCAGCGCCTTGAATTCGGGCATGATGCTCCCCTTGGTTTTGTTGAATGTCTTAGTGTGAACGGGCCAGACAGAACGCGACAACCTGTTCCAACGCCGCTTTCATCGGAGACGGCGGAAAAAGGGCCAACGCGTCCACGGCCATCGCGCCATAGTGTTGTGCGCGCGAAAGCGTGTCTTCCAGCGCACGATGTTTTGTCATCAGGCCGACGGCGTGATCGAGATCGCCTTCGCCAATCTCACCGCGTTCCAGCGCGCGAATCCAGAACTCGCGCTCGGCGTCGTTGCCACGGCGGAAGGCAAGTACGACGGGCAGGGTGATCTTGCCTTCGCGGAAGTCGTCGCCGACGTTCTTGCCGAGCTTGGCGGCCTTGCCGCCGTAATCGAGCAGGTCGTCGACCAACTGGAAGGCGATGCCGAGATTCATGCCGAAACTGGCTGCGGCAGTCTGTTCGGCCTTGGGCCGCTCTGCAATCACCGGCCCGACCTCACAGGCGGCGGCGAACAGTTCGGCGGTCTTGCCCCGGATCACCGCGAGATATTCGTCCTCGGTGGTGGCGGTGTTCTTCGCGGCGGCAAGCTGCATCACCTCGCCCTCGGCGATGGTGGCGGCGGCGGACGACAGGATGTCCAGCGCGCGCAACGATCCCACCTCGACCATCATGCGGAAGGCCTGCCCGAGCAGGAAGTCGCCGACCAGCACGCTCGCCTCGTTGCCCCACACCATGCGGGCGGAAAGCTTGCCGCGCCGCAGTTCGCTTTCGTCCACCACGTCGTCGTGCAGCAGCGTCGCGGTGTGCATGAACTCGACCGACGCCGCGAGTTTGATATGGCCTTCGCCGCCATAGCCGGACAGTCCCGCCATCGCCAGCGTCAGCATCGGACGCAGGCGCTTGCCGCCGGACGAGATCAGATGGTTGGCGACCTCCGGAATCATTGTAACTTCGGACCCGGTGCGGGAGAGAATAGTCGCGTTCACCCGCTCCATGTCGGTGGCGACGAGTTCCACAAGCTGATCGATCGATCCGCTTGAGGGACTTTCGAAAGGAACTATCACCGCCACGGAAGGTCTCCAGACTGAATGAAAATCGCTCGGACGAAATCCCGCGCTGATCGCGCGGCAATCGGATCGTAACGAACGGACTAGCGCAAATACCGGCGAAACGGAACGCGATCTTTGCGCTATATCCAAGACAGCCGCGGCATCATAAGAATTGCCTGACATCGCGGCAAGGGCAACGAACCTCTTGACGATCCTCAGGAAACGGATGCACCGGCGGCAAGTCCAGGAGGTCATGGATGCGTGAATTGGTGAGGACCAACGATGTGGTACTGGTATCGGCGATCGAGGCTCTGCTGAACGGAGCCGATATCCATCACCTGGTACTGGACGAGAACATGAGCGTGCTGGACGGTTCGATCGGCGCGATCCCCCGCCGGATTCTGGTTCATGATGATGACAACCGGCAGGCCCGCCAGCTTTTGACCGATGCCGGCCTTGCCCACGAATTGCGGCCTGATGTCTGAGGCGGCCGGTATCACCGAGGATGGCTTCCTGGGCGGCCGATTGCGGCTGCGCCAGCCGTCGTCAGGTCATCGCGCTGGGCATGACGCGATCCTGCTCGCGGCAGCGACCGCCGCTCAGCCGGGCGATCGTGTTGTTGATTTTGGCGCAGGGGTGGGCACGGCGGGTCTTGCCGTCGCGAGGCGCGTCGGCGGGGTCGAACTGAGGCTTGTCGAGATCAATCCGGAACTGGCCGGGTTGGCGACGGCCAACGCGGCCTTCAACGGTATCGTGGCTGAGACCTTGATGCTCGACGTGACGGCCGATGCCGCCACGTTCGCGCGGTTTGATTTGGCGGCGGACAGCGTCGATGTGGTGTTGATGAATCCTCCCTTCAACGATTCGGCGCGACAGCAGGCTTCGCCCGATCCGGTGCGGCGTATGGCGCATCAGGCCGGGCCGTCAGCCATGGAGGAATGGATTCATGCGGCGCGCCGCGTGCTCAAGCCGGGCGGAAGGTCCACGCTGATCTGGCGGGCGGAAGGACTGCGCGACGTCCTGACGTATCTTTCGCGGGGCTTCGGCAGCGTGGCTGTGCAGCCCGTGCATGGCAAGGCCGATACGCCGGCCATCCGGGTTCTGGTACGTGCGATCAAGGGTGGTCGCGCGCCTTTGCGGATTTATCCCGGCCTTATGCTCAATGATGCGGCTGGGATGCCTACGCCTGAGGCGAAGGCTGTCATGACGGGCGATGCGGTACTGCCGTTCGCGACCTTATAGGGAGATGCGAAATTCAGCTCGGCAGTCGTTCGGGGCGCGGTTTTGCCGCAGAAGTGAAGCGAATCGCGGTCCAAAGCGAGACCATCAGCACAATCAGCAGATAGATTTTCATGTCATGCTCCGCTGCAAGTCAGATTAAGGATATCTTTGAAAAGCAAATCTCGTTCCACACGTCTGATGACACTGTCGTGATCCAAGATGGTGAGTTTTTGGTAAAGCGGGGGCGGGAGCCGGCGAGGAGTTTTTGGAAATGAGCCTGACGGGTGGTGTGAAGCGGCTCCTGCCGCGACGCTGGCGTGGTGGTGCCGTGGTGGTGCCGGTGGTGCGATTGTCAGGTGCGATCGGTGCGGTAACGCCTATGAGACCGGGCCTGTCGCTGGCGGGTGTCGCCAAGCTATTGGAGCGCGCCTTCGCGATGCCGAACGCCAAGGCTGTTGCGCTGGCGATCAATTCGCCGGGCGGGGCGCCGGTACAATCGCGATTGATCTATCTGCGAATCCGGCAACTCGCCGAGGAGAAGAAGCTTCCCGTATTGGTGTTTGCGGAAGATGTCGCCGCCTCTGGCGGCTATATGATCGCCTGCGCTGGAGATGAAATCTTCTGCGATCCGTCGTCGATCCTCGGTTCGATCGGCGTCGTCGGCGGTAGCTTCGGATTTCAGGAGGCTATCAAGAAGATCGGCGTGGAGCGGCGGCTCTATACGGCCGGCGCGCACAAGGCGACGCTTGACCCATTCCTGCCGGAGAATCCTGACGACGTCGCCAGGCTCAAGGCGATCCAGCGCGACATTCACCGAACCTTCATCGAACTGGTCAAGCGCAGCCGCGGTTCACGGCTGCGGGGTTCGGACGAGCATCTGTTCAGCGGTGAATACTGGGCGGGCGAGACAGCCGTGGCGCTCGGTCTGGCGGACGGCATCGCCGACCTGCGTTCGGTGGTGCGGACGCGCTTCGGCGACAAGGTCGAGATGCCGGTGATCGAGCAGCCGCGTGGTTTGCTGAGCGGCCTGTTGGGCCGCAAATCCGGAGCTGGCGGAGCGATGCTGGGGGAAGGTATCGGCGCATTGCCCGAAAGCCTGATCGGTGCGGTCGAGGAACGGGCGATGTGGGCGAAATTCGGGCTGTAATTGACTTCGTCCCGCGCCTTTTGTTCGCTTGCGAAAGCCTCTCGGCTGCGCGAAAATATTATCCTGAGGGCTGATGACCGCGAACCAGAAGGATCGACCGATGCCGCCATTCGTTGCCTTTGCCGGAGTCCTGGGAGGACTGGCTGCGGTTCGTTGGGCGTATCGAACGGCACGCCGGATCAATGACGAACTCGAAGAAGCCCGTTGCGTCAGGGTGGCGGAGACGGTGCGGATGCAGCAAGTTCCCACCTTGCGGCGCGATCCGCGTACCGGCACCTACCGGCCGGGCTAGTCGCTTAGTCGGTCGGCGCTCTCGCCGGCCGTCGGGTGGGGCATCACCCGCGAAACCGGCGAGCAAACGTTGGAGGTAGACCGGTCCGAGACGGTCGAACCTGAACGATTGGCCAGTTTCTAGCAGCTTCCAGTCGACGCGTTGAGCCGTCGCCCGGTAGAATCGCTCGAATTGCGTGGGTTGCTTTATCCGGACGTTGCCTTGATTCCGCGGGGCACCGCCGATACGGTCCCGCGCGACTCGTCACCTCCGACCAATCCAGAAGCCGCTTATGGACTCCATGCCATCTCACATGCGTCCCGAACGTTCGTTCCAGGGACTGATTCTGACGTTGCAGCGATATTGGGCCGATTACGGCTGCGTGATCCTGCAACCCTACGACATGGAGGTGGGCGCGGGCACCTTTCACCCGGCGACGACTCTGCGCGCGCTGGGGCCGAAGCGCTGGAACGCGGCCTACGTGCAGCCGTCACGGCGGCCGAAGGATGGGCGCTACGGCGAGAACCCGAACCGCTTGCAGCACTACTATCAGTTTCAGGTGATCCTGAAGCCGTCGCCGCCGGACATTCAGGATCTCTACCTCAAATCGCTCGCCGCGATAGGCGTCGATGCCGCATTACCTGACATCCGCTTCGTCGAGGATGACTGGGAAAGCCCGACGCTGGGGGCGTGGGGTCTCGGCTGGGAATGCTGGTGCGACGGCATGGAGGTCTCGCAGTTCACCTACTTCCAGCAGGTCGCGGGCGTCGAGTGTGCGCCGGTCGCGGGCGAATTGACCTATGGCCTCGAGCGGCTCGCGATGTACGTGCAGGGCGTCGAGAACGTTTACGATCTCAATTTCAACGGCCGCGAAGGCGCCGACAAAGTGACCTATGGCGACGTATTCCTGCAAGCCGAGCAGGAATATTCGCGGCACAATTTCGAATACGCCGACACCGCGATGCTGTTCGAGCAATTCAAGATGGCCGAGGGCGCTTGCCGCAAGTATCTCGAAGCGGGATGGGAAGCTGGCAAGAAAGAACGCCATCTGATGGCATTGCCGGCTTACGACCAGTGCATCAAGGCCAGCCACGTCTTCAACCTGCTGGATGCACGGGGCGTGATCTCGGTGACCGAGCGGCAGAGCTACATCCTGCGCGTGCGTGAACTGGCGAAGGCCTGCGGGGAAGCCTGGATCAAGACCGAAGCGGGTGGAGTGTAAGCGATGCCCGATCTTCTGCTCGAACTATTCTCCGAAGAAATTCCCGCGCGGATGCAGGCGAAGGCCGCCGACGATCTGCGCAAGATGGTGACCGACAAACTGGTCGCGGAAGGCCTCGTTTACGATGGTGCGAAGTCCTTCGCGACCCCGCGCCGTCTCGCGCTGACCATTCATGGCTTGCCGGCGCGGCAGCCGGACCTGAAGGACGAGCGCAAGGGTCCGAAGGTCGGCGCGCCCGATGCCGCCGTGCAGGGCTTCCTCAAGGCGACCGGATTGAAATCGCTCGATGAGGCGACGATTCAGAAGGACCCGAAGAAGGGTGATTTCTACGTCGCGCTGATCGAGAAGGCCGGGCGTCCCGCGATCGACGTGATCGCGGAAATCATTCCCGTTATCATCCGCACCTTCCCGTGGCCGAAGGCGATGCGCTGGGGCGAACCATCCGCGAAGCCTGGCGCGCTGCAATGGGTGCGGCCGCTGCATTCCATCGTCGCGACGTTCGGCATGGAAACCGAGGAGCCGGATGTCGTCGCGTTCGACGTCGCCGGCATCAAAGCCGGACAAGTGACGCGCGGTCATCGTTTCATGGCGCCGGCCGAATTCACCGTGCGCCGCTTCGAGGACTACGAAGCAAAACTGTTCGCGGCCAAGGTGGTGCTCGACCCGCAGCGGCGCAAGGATATTATCCTGGCCGACGCCAAGGAGCTGGCGTTCGCGCAAGGTTTTGAGCTGATCGAGGATCAGGGGCTGCTCGACGAGGTGTCGGGCCTCGTCGAATGGCCGGTGGTATTGATGGGGTCGTTCGACGAAGCCTTCCTGACTATTCCCGGCGAGGTAATCCGCGCCACCATCCGCAACAACCAGAAGTGCTTCGTCGTCAACGATCCGAAGACGGGCAAACTCGCCAACCGCTTCATCCTCGTCGCCAACATCGAGGCGAGCGACGGCGGCAAGGCCATCGTCGCCGGCAACGAGCGCGTCATCCGCGCGCGACTGAGCGACGCGAAGTTCTTCTACGAGACCGACCTCAAGACCAAGCTCGAAAACCGGCTGCCGAAGTTCGAGAACATCGTGTTCCACGAAAAGCTTGGCACGCAGGCGGAGCGCATCGCGCGCATCGAACGGCTTGCCGCCGAAATCGCGCCGCTGGTCGGCGCCGATGTCGAGAGGACCAAGCGCGCCGCGCGTCTGGCGAAGACCGATCTGCTCACCGAAGTCGTCGGCGAATTCCCCGAGGTGCAGGGCCTGATGGGGAAATACTATGCGCTGGCGCAAGGCGAAGATGCCAGCGTCGCGCAGGCGATCGAGGATCACTACAAGCCGCAAGGCCCGAACGATCGCGTGCCGAGCGATCCGGTCGCGATCGCGGTGGCGCTGGCGGACAAGATTGACACGCTGGTCGGCTTCTGGGCGATTGATGAAAAGCCGACGGGATCGAAGGACCCTTATGCTTTGCGACGAGCGGCGTTGGGGGTGATTAGGCTTATCGTTGACAATCAGCGACAGGTTGCACTCGGGGCGTTTCTTACCGAAGCGTTCGACAAGACGGACCACGCCACAAAGAGCAGCCCTACACGAAAGAATGGGATGCATTTAGTCCCGCCAACTATCGTAACCTATGAAAATGCCGGAGGGCTCCAGATTGACAAGCGGGCAATCGACCTCCTCTCATTCTTTGCTGACCGCCTGAAAGTCCAACTGCGCGAGCAGGGCGCGCGGCATGATCTCGTTGATGCGGTGTTCGCGCTTGGCAACAGGGATGCCGAAGGAATACCCGTCCAAGAAAATGTCCAGGACGATCTGCTGATGATCGTTCGCCGCGTCGAGGCGCTGGGCAAATTCCTCGACACCGACGACGGCAAGAACCTGCTCGCCGGCACCAAGCGCGCGTCGAATATCCTCGCCATCGAGGAGAAAAAGGACAAGCGCACCTTCGACGGCGCGCCGGATGCATCGTTGTTCGTCGCTGACGAGGAGAAGCACCTCGCGCGTGCCATCGACGAGGTGAAGCGCGAGGCGGGGGAGGCCGTCGCCAAGGAGAACTTTGGGGCCGCGATGGCGGCGCTGGCAAAGCTGCGTCCCGCCGTCGATGCGTTCTTCGACAAGGTGAAGGTCAACGACGACGATGCGCGAGTGCGTGAGAATCGCCTGAAGCTCCTGAACGAAATCCGCGCCGCCACGCGCGCGGTCGCGGATTTCTCCAAAATTCAGGATTGATTATCCGTCATTGCGAGGAGCGTTAGCGACGAAGCAATCCAGGTTTCGCTTCTTGGCCCGCTGGATTGCTTCGCTTCGCTCGCAATGACGATGGCCGCTAGTCGATCACCTGCATGATTCGCCGCGTGCGTGGATTGACCAGCACCGGCCGCTCGTTGATCACGGTGTAGCGGTATGGCGTTTCGCCGTAGCGCTGCGGGACGTCGTAATAGGTTACGCCGGCCTCCGGCAGCACCGAGCCGACTTCGATGGGCACATCGACGGCGTAGGAGGGGACACGTTCGCGTACGATATACTGGCGGAACCGGTGACCTGCTCGCTCGGAATTCCGATATAGGGGCCGCCCACGGTGCCGCGATCCTCGACGATGATGGTCCCCTGCGCCTGCGCGGCGAGCGGGGCACTGATGGCGGCCGCCAGCGCGGCAGCGGCAATGAAGGCTTTACGCATGGATATCTCCCGAATTGACCTTGGGGCAATGGCGACGCTGAGCGCGCGCCGTGCCAGTGCAGTCAATGCGGCGTGGCGCCTTGCGTTCCGGCGAATGCGGCATCCGCGGGGTCTTTCGATGAAGGTTTTCAGACAGGCAGTCGCGGCGCTATCGCGGCGCTCACGGCGATGATAAAAACAGATACGATTCGTGAAGATGTTTCACGGCTGCCGGGAGTGAATATCCATGACGATTACCAGTGCTCATTTGCCCGCGATCGTCGCGCTGGTTGCCGGCATCCTGATTCTCCTGATGCCGCGCCTGCTGAATTTCATCGTCGCGATCTATTTGATTTTCGTGGGTTTGACCGGCCTCGGCCTGCTCAAGATGTTTCATTTCTAGTGACCTCGTCGGGAGATTGCAGGCTTTGCGCGGAACAGTGGTGCTCAACCCGAGGGATTGGGCCTGAAACGGGCCTCGCGGCTTGCGCGAGTGCGGCAAAACGTGGTGTAAGGCGGGCAATATTTCCCCTCCTTATGACGTTTGGAAGCCATGGCCAAAGCTGCATCCAAGTCCCAATCTAAAAAGTCCCAACCCAGCAAACCCAAATCCTCATCCGCTTCGAAGGCGCAAGCGAAGTCAAAGCGGCCTGTAAAGAAAGCGAAGCCCGCGTCCGCTGCGCGCGGTAAAGCTGCCGCCAAGGCAGTGAAGCCCGCCGCCAAGGCGACGAAGCCTGTCGCGAAAGCCAAGTCGGTCGCCAAGCCGGCCGCGAAATCGACGGCCAAGCCGATGCCGAAGCCTGCCGCGCGAAAGGCTGCTCCCGTCAAGACGGCTACGAAGCCGATCAAAGCTGCGAAGGCCGCGCCGGCTCCGAAGGCAGGCAAGTGGGTCTACACGTTCGGCGACGGCAAGGCCGAAGGCCGCTCCAGCCTGCGCGACCTGCTCGGCGGCAAGGGCGCAAATCTGGCGGAGATGGCCAATCTCGGCCTGCCGGTGCCTCCGGGCTTCACCATCCCGACCTCGGTGTGCACCTACTTCTAC
>CAUJJN010000094.1 GCA_963204905.1 Pseudomonadota bacterium | reverse complement strand
ATCGTCGGACGCCGACACGTTGTCTGGCAGCGGCGAGCAATTTTTCAGGTGATGGCGGAAGGTCGCGATATCGGTCGAGGCCAGCTTGGCGCTGTTGACGGCGATCGCGTCGAAGTCGGCTTTGCCGGTTGCGTCGGGCAGGCCCAGCGTGACGCCGTATTTCACCGTGAGGTCGGGCTCCGGCGGCGTAAAGGCTGAAGCGGCGTACGCAGGCTGCGAGGGCGGTTGGTCCTGTTGCGGTTGAGCGGCCTGAGGCGCATCGGCCTGCGGCGCCCGTGCCGTCGGTTGAGACGCGGGCGGCTGCTGCGGCGGCGGAGAGTGTTGCTGCTGCGGCGGTGGCGACGCGGTTTGCGGTTCAGGCTGCTGCAATGTTTCCACCGACGGCTTGAGGTCCGGTGGTTTGACCTCCGGTTCGGGCGGTTTGACGATTTGCTCCGGTGGCTTGATTTCGTCCGGCGTGACCAGATCGACCGCGATCGCCCCGGGGTTCTGGGTCTGGAACGGGCGCACGCCGGCAAACAGCAGGATCACAACCAGCAAGGCGACATGACCGACCATCGACGCGGCGGCAGCCAGTCTCGTAAGCAGCCCGGATTCAGGCGTGATGATAACAGGCAACGCGATTGTCCGGGTGGCGGTGCTGGACGAAAGCCCAGCATTGAATGTTTGCGGTTGCGCCGTCAAGCGAACGTCGGGGCCTCCCATCACGATACGATGACATGATGCTGGCGCCTCAACGGTCGATCCGCGCGGCTTCCAAAAATTGCCGCAACAGCCGGTTGACCTCGTCAGGCTGTTCCTGCTGCACCCAATGTCCCGCACCATCGATCAGGTGGCAGCCGCGCAGGTCGGCGCAGGCGGTGGTCTGCATCGCTTCGATGGCGCCAGGGCGCTGATAGATGCCCCAGTCCTGCTTGCCGGCAATGAAGCATGACGGCACCTCGATGCGACGGCCCGAAAACACTTCGAGGTCTGGCGTGTTCACGCCCTCGGTGTCGCAACGATACCATTGCAACCCGCCCTGAAAACCGGTGCGGGCATATTCGCCGCTGTAGACGCGCAATTGGTCGTCCGGCAACCAGCGATTGGCGGCGATCGCGTCGCGCGACGGCATTTCCTCGGCGACGGTTTGCGCCATGGTCCTGTCGCGGTCCATCACGTAATAGGTCGGCAGCTTCGCCAGTTCGCTGGCGGTCCAGCCGCGCAATTGATACGGCGCGTTGGCAGTCCAGTCGGCGCTCTTGTGGTGATAATAGGCGCGCAGGAAGTCGTGCAGGCCCTGCGGCGCGCCATGCATGTCGGCGTTGGCCTCGCGTGTCCCGTAGTACCATTGATAGTGTTTCCGCGGACGCGGAAGCGCGGCGAGATCGCGATGCACCGGGTCGTCCGGGACCGTTGCGGGATGGTTCACCGTATCGAACGCAATCGCGGGCGGCCCGGCGAACGGCGCACTCATAATGACAACCGAGCGAAACACGTCCGGCCGTGCCAGCGCGCACCACGGGGCGACGATGGCGCCGAAGTCATGACCCACCACCGCCTCGACGCTGCGATGGCCGAAGGCGAACACCACGCCGAGCGCGTCGCGGACCAGGTTCATCAATCGGAACGGATGCAGGCTGCCGTCATAGTCGGCGCTCCAGCCGGTTGTGCGGCCGTAACCGCGCTGATCGGGCGCCAGCACGTGATAGCCGGCGGCTGCGAGCGCCGGCATGACCTTGCGCCAGCTATAGGCCAGTTCCGGAAACCCGTGCAGCAGCAGCACGCAGGGCCGGCCGCCGCTTTCGTAACCGGCTTCGAGCACATGCACGGTGAGGCCGTTGATGTTCTCGACAAAGCGCGAGCGAATGCCGGACGGCAATGGAAGGTCGGGGAACGGTGACACCATGATTCAAATCCGATCGAACGGCGCGGCAACTGTTCGCAGCAGGCTGCAGGAACGTTCGCTGCAGTCATCAGTTGATTCCGCACAACGCATGGAGGAGTCAAATGGGTATTGAAGCGAAAGAACAGGGCAACCTTATCGGTAGCGACAAGGTCGAGGGAACCAATGTCTACGGCGCCGACGGTGAAAAGATCGGTTCCATCGAGCGCGTGATGATCGACAAGCCGAGCGGCCGGGTGTCCTACGCCGTGCTTGGCTTCGGCGGCTTCCTCGGACTCGGCAACGATCACTACCCGCTGCCGTGGCAATCGCTGAAGTACAACAAGGACCTTGGCGGCTACCAGACCATGATCACGGAGAAACAGATCAAAGGCGCCCCCAAATATGCCAGCGACAACGATTGGAACTGGGGCGACCCCGGCCGCACCCGCGCAGTGAACGACTATTACGGCGTGCCGCTGGCGTGAGGAGGGTTTGACCAGTCGCGCTGCGTGAATTGCGCCTGAAACAAAGCCCGCCGTGATGACTGTCACGGTGGGCTTTCGTATGGTGAGTTCAGATGAAACGAGGCGTCATGCCCGCGGTTGTCGCCGGTAGCCACGTCTTTCTCTCATTCAGCCAGGACGTGGATGGCCGGAACAAGTCCCGCCATCACGCTTCACTTGAACCGTGGTTGCGATGACGCGACGGCTCAGCCCTTGCTCGGCCAATATTTTTCGCGCAGGTGGCGCTTCACCAGTTTGCCGGTGGGCGTGCGCGGCAATTCGGCGGCGAAGTCGATGCTCTTCGGGCATTTGATCGCCGACAGCTTTTCGCGGCAATAGGCGATCAGTTCGCCTTCCAGCGCCTTGCCGGCTTGCGCCATGTCGTGCGGCTGCACCACGGCCTTCACCTCCTCGCCCATCTCTTCGTTGGGTACACCGAACACCGCGACGTCCGCCACGGCAGGGTGAGTGATCAGCACGTCCTCTGTTTCCTGCGGGTAGATGTTCACACCGCCGGAAATGATCATGTAGGACTTGCGGTCGGTGAGATAGAGGAAACCCTCATCGTCGACATAACCGACGTCGCCCAGCGTCGACCAGCCCTTGTCATTGAAGGCGCGCTGCGTCTTTTCCGGATCGTTGTGATAAGTGAATGCCGGTGCGTCAGCGAAAAACACCGTGCCGATCTGTCCCGTCGGCACCTCGACGCCGTCCTCGTCGAGAATCTTCAGCGAGCCGACCACCGCCTTGCCGACGGTGCCGCGATGGCTCAGCCATTGTTTCGAATCCGACACGGTGACGCCGTTGCCCTCGGAGCCGGCGTAGTATTCGATCAGGATCGGGCCCCACCACTCGATCATCTTCGCCTTGACCTCGACGGGACAGGGCGCAGCGGCGTGGATCGCGCCCTTCAGCGTCGAGACGTTGTATTGGCGACGCACCTCGTCGGGCAGCTTCAGCATGCGCACGAACATGGTCGGCACCAGTTGCGATTGCGTGACCTGGTGCTTCTCGACCAGCTTGAGAAACGCCTCGGCGTCGAAGTGCTCCATGATGATCGAGGTGCCGCCGAGCGTGATCGCCATCATGTTGAAGCGCAAGGGAGCCGCGTGATAGAGCGGCGCCGGTGACAGATAGACGCTGTCGGCGTTCATGCCGCACATCTTTTCGCACAACAGCTTGAGGAACGCGTTCGGCACGTCGATCGGGTTGTGCTCGTGCGCGCGCTTGATGCCCTTCGGCCGTCCGGTGGTGCCGGACGAATACAGCATGTCGTAGCCGGCGACTTCATCGGCGATCGGCGTCGTCGGCTGGCTGCCGGCCTCCCTGTCCCACGACCGGAAGCCCGGTGCGGGTTCGTCGAGCATGTAGAACAGCGGCGCTCCGGGGGCGTCACTGACGAGCGCAGCCACCTGCGCGGCACATTGCGGCGAGGTGATCACGACCTTCGCGCCGCAATCCTTGACGATGTAGTCGATCTCGTCCTGCTTCAGGTAGCGGCTGATGGCGGTGTAGTAGAGCCCGGCGCGCTGCGCGGCCCAGCAGATTTCCATGAACGCCAGCCGGTTTTCCAGCAGAAAGGCGATGTGATCGCCGGCCTTGAGGCCAAGCGAACGAAACAGGTGAGCACCCTGATTGGAGAGTTCGTCGAGCTCGCGATAGGTGATGGCCTTGCCGCTGCCGGCCATCTGGTAGGCGATCTTGTCGGGCTGGGTCTTGGCGTAGTGCGACGGGTGGGTCATCGAACTCCCTGGGCGTTTCCTGATTGTGTTGTCGGTTGTTAGGGCAGTTTTTTTTATTCGAATAGCAAATGGTGAGCGGCGAACAGAACGAGCCTTTTTCGTCATTGCGAGGAGCGCAGCGACGAAGCAATCCAGCCTTCACTTTGTGACCTTCTGGATTGCTTCGCTTCGCTCGCAACGACGGGAGCAACGTTATTCGCTGCTCCTCATTCGATGTCCGCCCTCTTACAGCCGCTCGACGATCGTCACGTTGGCCATGCCGCCACCCTCGCACATTGTCTGCAACCCGTAGCGCTTGTTGTTCTGCTTCAGCGCATGGAGCAGGGTGGTCATCAGCTTGGTGCCCGAACCTCCCAGCGGATGGCCGAGCGCGATGGCGCCGCCGTTGACGTTGAGCCGCGCCGGGTCGGCGCCGGTGGTCTTCAGCCACGCCGCCGGCACCGAGGCGAAGGCTTCGTTGACCTCGAACAGGTCGATGTCGTCGATGCTCATGCCGGCCTTCTTGAGCGCGCGTTCGGTGGCCGGCAGCGGCGCTTCCAACATGATCACCGGATCGCCGCCGATCATGGTCATGTGATGGACGCGGGCGATCGGCTGGACGCCGAGCGCCTTCAGCCCTTTCTCGTTGACGATCATCACGCCGGAGGCCCCGTCGCAGATCTGGCTGGCGCTGGCGGCGGTGAGGCGGCCGCCGTTCTCGTTGATCAGCTTCACGCCCTTGATGCCGTCGAGCGTGGCATCGAAGCGGATGCCTTCGTCGATGTGGTGGATATCGGTCGAACCGTCGGCGCGGGTGATCTGAAGCGGGACGATCTCGTCCTTGAACTTGCCGGCCTGCGTCGCCGCGATCGCCTTCTGGTGGCTGTTGTAGGAGAACGCGTCGAGTTCATCCTTTGACAGACCATATTTCTGCGCCAGCATTTCGGCGCCGGTGAACTGGCTGAACTGGATGTTCGGATAGCGGGTTTCCATGTTGGGGCTCTTGTAGGTGCCGAGCCCGGCCTTGGCGGCGAGGATGCTGGGCGAGCCCATCGGCACCCGCGTCATGCTCTCGACGCCCGCGGCGATCACGATGTCCATGCTGCCGGCCATCACCGCCTGCGCCGCGAAGTGCAGCGCCTGCTGCGAGGAGCCGCATTGGCGGTCGATCGAGGTGGCGGGCACGCTCTCCGGCAGCTTTGAGGCGAGCACGGCATTGCGGCCGATGTTCACCGCCTGTTCGCCGGCTTGGCCAACACAGCCCATGATGACATCCTCGACCTGCGCGGGGTCGACGCCGCTGCGTTCCACCAGAGCGTTGAGCACCGAGGCCGCGAGATCGGTGGGATGCCAGCCGGCGAGACGGCCCCCCTTGCGGCCTCCAGCGGTCCGCGCGGCGGCGACGATATAGGCTTCGGCCATGGCAATCTCCTGAACAGCGGTTAAACAGTGGCTTCGGATTTAACGGGCGGTGCAGGATTTAGTCAATCAATCAATTAACTCTTGAGCCAAGCCGCCGCATGAGCTTATCTGGACACATGACACTGCATTCGAATACCGCTGCTCAGCCCCGGTCCCCGACCGGAAATACAACCGCGGAAAAATTGCTGGTCGCGGCCAGCGAGTTGATGATCGCGCGTCACTCGATCGACGTATCGCTCAGCGACATCGCCCAGCAGTCCGGCGTCAACGCCGCGCTGGTGAAGTATCACTTCGGCAACAAGGACGGCCTGCTGCTGGCGCTGCTCGCGCGCGACGCCGCCACCGAGACGGCCAATCTCGACTATCTGCTGGCGCAGCCGATCACGCCGACGGCGAAGCTGAAGCTGCATATCGCCGGCATCATGAAGGCGTATTACCGTTTTCCCTACATGAACCGGCTGATCCACCTGCTGTTGCATGAAAGCAGCGCGGAAGCCGCCGATGAGGTCTCGAAGTTCTTCGTCGCACCCTTGCTGAATTTCCATCGCCGCCTGCTGGCGGAGGGCGTCGCGGCCGGCGAGTTTCGCGAGGTCGATCCGGTGCTGTTCTACACCAGCCTGATCGGCGCCTGCGATCACCTGTTCTTCGGCCGCCATGCGCTGTCGCGCGCGGTCGGAGTCGGGCCGGTGACCGACGAGGTTTGCCGGGATTACGTCACGCACATCGAGATGATGCTGCTTGGCGGCATCCTGAATCCGGCGCAGCGAACCGCATGACCACCGTTGCCGCCACCGCCCAAGCCTTTGACCAGATCTCCTGACAGAAAGGTTCTCAGATGCAGTTGAAAGACGTTGCCGTTCTCATCACCGGCGGTGGCTCGGGGCTTGGCGCGGCAACCGCGCGCGCCATGGCGGGCAAGGGCGCCAGGGTCGCCGTGATCGACCAGAACAAGGACAACGCCGAGGCCGTCGCGGCCGAGATCAAGGGCGTCGCGATCAATGCCGACGTCACCAGCGAGGAGCAAATCCAGGCTGGCATCGAGAAGGCGGAAGCCGCGCATGGCGTGGCCCGCGTGCTGGTGAATTGCGCCGGTATCGGCGGCTCCATGCGCATCGTCAGCAAGGACGGCTCGATCTATCCGCTCGAACGGTTCGCGCGCATCATCAACGTCAACCTGATCGGCACCTTCAACGTGCTGCGGCTGTTCGCCGGCCGGCTGGTGCCGACGCCGCCGGACGGCGAGGAGCGCGGCGTCATCATCAACACTGCCTCGGTCGCGGCCTATGAAGGTCAGATCGGTCAGATCGCCTATTCGGCTTCGAAGGGCGGCGTGGTCGGCCTGACCTTGCCGGCGGCGCGTGATCTCGCGCAGCACAAGATTCGCGTCAACACCATCGCGCCGGGCCTGTTCCTGACGCCG
>CAUJJN010000093.1 GCA_963204905.1 Pseudomonadota bacterium | reverse complement strand
TGTTCGAAATTGCAATCCTGCCTTACGACGCCTGGGCCAGCGGCGCCTTGGCTTGGGGCGCGGCGGCTGCCCGGCGCGCGCGCCACTGGTTCCGAATCCGCTTCGCCTCGTGGTAGCCGAGCAGGCGCGCCTGCTCCAGCGCGAAGGCCGCCGATGTGCCGGGGCCGACGTGAATCAGCATCTCCACCATCTTGCGGCGAGCGGTCCAGAGCTTCGCCATGAAGCCGTCCTCATAGGAACAGGAATCGATGCCCTCGATCGCCGAGTCGGCGAACAGCTGCTCGGTCACCTTGTCCACCAGCAGCATGCCCGGCGAGTAACGGCTGTATTCGGCATCGAATGCCGTCTTCCAGGTATAGGCGGTGCGACCGCTATACATCAGAACCTGGGCCGCGATCGCCCTGCCCTCGACGCGCAACAACGCGACCGACGCGCGCCCCTCGGCGGCGAGTTTCGCGACCAGCTCGCGGACGAACGCGGCGTCGACAGCGTCGCACAACAGCGCCGTGCCGCGCGCGCCCTTCCAACTCGCCTGCTCGAGCTTGAGAAAGGTCTCGAAAGCATCCGCGACGCGCAACGGCGCGCGGTCGTTGACGACATCGACGCCGCCGAGCGCCGACAGCCGATTCCAGTCCTGCCGCAGTTTCTTGCGGGTCGAGCCGCTCTTCTTGACGCCCTCGTCCCGCGTCGCATAGGGCCGATTGATTTCCGCCAGAATGCGTTGAGCCCCGCCCTGTCGGATCAGTTCCCGTTGAAGCGCGGCGTAACACGGCGCTTCCTGCTCGAACGAATGCAGATGCAGCACCTTGGGCAAGGCGGCATCGTGCTGAATGGCCGCGAGCATGGCCGGCATCACGTCGTCGACATAAGCGGGATCGATCACCGGGGTGGACAGGAACGCGTAGTTGAAGGGGCGCGAGTCGAGCACCGAAGGCCAGAACGGCGCGATCCGCTTGACCTGCAACGCCCACAACCCGACCAGACGCCGCGACGGCGCGGCGTCGTCCCAGGCCAACACCATGTGAACGTCGGCAAAGCTGGTCGCCTCCGCCACGCGCAGCGCCGCAGGCTCCATGAACACATTCGATGACGCACGATCGGCGAGATCGGCCCATGCCGCCGCGATGTCCCCGCTTGGTGAACAAATGCTTACTGAAATCATCGACCGGACACCTCAACGTCGCGCCACCCATGCGTCATATCCCGAGCCGACTTGCATTTCGGTTAAGTCACATCCCGGCGAGGCGTGGTTCTCATTCAGGCTTTATTTGGGTTTGAGGCGCAAAGGTAAGCGCCTCGCGAAAGACGGATCGATGCGATACACGGACGTTGCCATTGTCGGTGGGGGACTCGCCGGGTCGATCACCGCCGCCAGCCTCGGGCGCGCCGGCATCGACGCCGTTCTGATCGATCCGCACGCGCGCTATCCCGTCGACTTCCGCTGCGAAAAACTCAGCTCGGCGCAACTCGCCATCCTGCGTCGCACCGGCCTTGCCGACGCGGCGATGCATGCCGGGAGCCATGACCGCGAAGCCTGGATCGCTCGGTTCGGCTATCTGTTGCAAAAGCGGCCGAGCGATCAATACGGCATCCTCTACGACACGCTGGTCAACGCCATGCGGGACGAGATACCGCCGAATGTCGAACTGATAGTGTCGAAGGTGACCGCTGTTACCACCAGCGCGGAACGGCAGAGCGTGACCCTCGCCGACGGCGAGCGGATCTCGGCACGGCTGATCGTGCTGACGACAGGCCTCAATATCGGCTTGCGCCACATGCTCGGGCTGGAACGTCGCGTCATCAGCGAATGCCATTCGATCACCATCGGATTCGACATGGCGCCGAGCGGACGCACCGCTTTCGATTTTCCGGCGCTGACGTACTACCCGGAACGCTCGACCGATCGCGCCGCCTATCTGACATTGTTTCCCATCGGCGAAACGATGCGCGCCAACCTGATGGTCTATCGCGGCATGGACGACCCCTGGCTGCGCGAGATGCGGCATCAACCCGAAGCCGCGCTCGACGCCCTGATGCCGCGACTGCGACGCATCACCGGCGACTACAAAATCAACGGGCCGGTGAAAATCCGCCCCGCCGATCTCTACGTCACGCATGGGTACCGTCAGCACGGCGTGGTTCTTGCCGGCGATGCCTTCGCCACCTCCTGCCCCGCCGCGGGCACCGGCTCGGACAAAGTGTTCACCGACACCGAGCGGCTGTGCAATGTCCATATTCCCGCCTGGCTGATGAGCGAAGGCATGGGCGTGGAGAAGATCGCAGCGTTCTACGACGATCCCGTCAAGATCGCCTGCGACGCCGCCTCGACCGCGAAAGCCTTTCAGCTGCGGTCGATATCGATCGACAACGGATTTAAATGGCGCGCGGCGCGCTGGGCGCGTTTCCTGACCCGCGCCGCGCAGGGAAAGTTGCAGCAGACCCAGCACCTTTTGGGACTCGACGCGCAGCGCAACGAAACCGACCATCCGCCAGGGGTGCGGACGGCGGCATGACGCTCAACCGATGACGACGCCTCAGGAGTGATGATCACTCGTCGTCATCCTCATCGTCCTCATCTTCGTCTTCGTCGTCATGGGCGATGTGGCCCTGATCATCCCACAACTTGCGATAGAAGCCATTGGCCGCCAGCAGTTCGGCGTGCGAGCCGCGCTCGATCGCCTTGCCTTCGTTGATGACGATAATCTCGTCCATCTCCACCACCGACGTAAGTCGAAGCGTCTAGAAAATCATGGTGCGGCCGCGCGCCAGCATGAGCAACGTGTGATTGATCGCGGCCTCGGTGGTCTGATCCAGCGCGGAAGTCGCCTCGTCGAGCAGCAGAATAGCCGGGTCCCGCACGATGGCCCGCGCAATCGCCATCCGCTGACGCTGCCCACCCGAGAGCGTATCGCCGCGCTCGCCGACAATCGTATCGTAGCCTTGCGGCAGGCTCTTGATGAAACGATGAATCTCCGCCTTCCGCGCCGCCGCCTCGACTTCCTCGTCGGTGGCGTTCTCCTTACCGAGCCGGATATTCTCACGGATCGACATGTTGAAGAGCACGTTGTCCTGGAACACCACAGCCATGTTGGCGCGCAACGACTCGCGCGTCACCTT
>CAUJJN010000092.1 GCA_963204905.1 Pseudomonadota bacterium | reverse complement strand
GATGGCGCATATACGCAAGGCCGCCGAAGCCGGCTGGGAGTTCGGAGGCGCGCCGACAAGCGCTTATATCGCCGGCCTCGTGATGTGGGCGATGCTGATGGAGGCGCTGCGGCGCACGGGGGGCTGGAGCCTGCTGCTCTGTATCCTGCCCTTCACGCTCTATCCGCTGTTCGCCGACGCGAGTTGGCTCGGGCCGTTGCGCGGAACGCAATCGACGCCCGAGCAGGCCACCGCCTACCACATGCTGTCCGGAGAAAGCCTGCTCGGAATCCCAATCCAGGCCTTTGCCGACACTGTGATCGGCTTCCTGGTGTTCGGCGTCGCGCTGATGATGACCGGCGCCGGAAAATTCTTCATCAATATCGCCTTCGCGCTGTGCGGCACGTTCCGCGGCGGTGCAGCCAAGGTGTGCATTTTCGCCAGCGGCCTGCTCGGCATGATGTCGGGGTCGATCATCTCGAACGTCTTGACCGCCGGCACCATGACCATCCCGGTGATGAAAAAGAGCGGCTTCCGCGCGTCCTATGCCGCCGCCATCGAAGCCTGCGCCTCCACCGGCGCGGTGCTCGCGCCCCCGGTGATGGGCGCCACCGCCTTCGTGATCGCGCAGTTCCTCAACGTCAGCTACGCCGAAGTGGCGTTGGCAGCGATCATTCCGGCCGCGCTCTACTATACCGGCTTGTTCCTGCAGGTGGATGCCTATGCCGCCCGGCACGGCCTGGAAGGGATTCCGCGCTCGGAACTGCCTCGCGTATGGGATTCCGTGAAGGAAGGCTGGTACTACATCTTCGTCATCGCGCTCTTGATCGTGATGCTGCTGCACTTCAAGCGCGAAAGCCATGCGCCGTTTTACGCCACCGCGCTATTGCTGGTGCTGAACCAGTTATTCTCAAAGGACACGCGCTGGACCATGGCGACGGTCGGCAAGTTCTTCGAGGTCAACGGCCGCACCTTCGTCGAACTGGCGGCGATCCTTGCCGGCTGCGGCCTGTTGATCGGTGCGTTCTCGATGACCGGCGTGATTTCCAGTCTCGCCAACGACCTGCTCCGTCTCGCCGGTGACAACGCGTTCCTGTTGCTGGCGATGTGCGCAATCACCAGCCTGATCCTCGGGCTCGGACTCACCACCACGGCCTGTTACATCTTCCTCGCCATCCTGATCGCGCCTGCCCTGGAGAAGGTCGGCCTGAACAGGATGGCCGTGCATATGTTCATCTTCTATTGGGGAATGCTCTCGTCGATCACGCCACCGGTGGCGATTGCCTCGTTCGCGGCGGCCGGCATCGCCGGCTCGCCGGCGATGCGAACAGGATGGGAGTCGATGTGGGTCGGCTCCATCATCTACTTCATCCCGTTCTTCTTCGTGCTCAATCCCGCGCTGGTCCTGCAAGGGAGTTACCTTGTCGGCATCGGCCTGATGGCGCTGATCGCGTTGGGCACGGTGTTCATCTGCGGCGGCATCCAAGGCTACCAGATCGGTGTCGGCGACCTGCGCCGCACCGGCGTATTGGAATGGCCGGTTCGCGTTCTGTTGATCCTCGGCGGCATTACGCTCGCAACGCCCGGCGGCGGCATCATGCCGCTGTCGCAGTGGCAGGTGACAATGCTGGGCGTCGCGATTCTAGTCCCGACCCTCCTGGTTGCGCGATTGCTCTGCAGCCGCAGCCGCGTGGCCATTGCCGCGCGAACCCGCTAGTCACGCCGATAATCAGGCCGCCCGAAACACCACTGCATCAACCACGACGCAACCTTTGCCTGCGCTGTCGAGCATCACCGGATTGAGATCGAGGCTCATGATCTTGGCGGCGGGATCGGCCATCAGCGCACCGATCTTGACGATCGCATCGCTTAGCGCAGTCACATCCATTGGCGGCTCACCGCGCACGCCGGCGAACAGCGGCGCGAAGCGCAGGCGTTGCAGCGCGTCGATCGCGTCGGCTTGCGTGAACGGCGGCAGCAGCAGGGTGGTATCGCGGAAAACCTCGACATACTTGCCGCCGTCGCCCATCGCCACCACCGGCCCAAACACCGGATCGCGATGCGCGCCGATCATGATCTCGCGCCGCCCGCCGGCCATCGCCGCGACGATGACGCCATCGAACCGCGCGCCATGCTTGCGGATGATCTCTTCCATCTCGCTGTAGATATCGCCCGTCGCCTCGCGCGTGGCCACGCCGAGTTTCACCAGCCCGAGTTCGGACTTGTGCGCAATGTCAGCGGAACAACCCTTGACGACGACCGGCCCGCCGATCGCCTCGAACGCCGCGATCGCTTCCGCACGCGATCCGCACAGCCGATGCGGCACCACCGGAATTCCGTGCGCCGCCAACAAAGCGAGGCTCTCAGCCTCGTTCAGCATCTGCGTCCCGCCGGTCGAAGCGATCGCCGGCGAGACCGGCCTTGCTTTGTCCGCGCGACGCCCACGGGTCCGCGCCATCAGTTCGCGATGCGACAAGAATTGGTGGAGTGCCGCAACGCCCTCCACCTCGGTCGGAAATACGCTGATGCCTTCGGCGGCGAATTCATCGGCGACACTCTTTTGCGTCGCTGCAACCACCAGCGGCTTGCCGGTCTGCTTGCCGAAGGCGGCAGCATCGCGCGCGAAGGTCGGCACATCGTAGCCCGGTCCAGCCACCGGGATGCCGATCAGGAACGCATCCGCCGCCGGATCTTCCGCGATCACCGGCAGGATATCGCCGAACAGGCGGCTGTTGGACAACAGCGCGGCGGTGAGATCGATCGGATTGGTGGTGGTGGCGAAGGTCGGCAGAATGCCTTTGAGTTTTTTATCGGTCTCTGGCGCGAGCCTGGCCATCGGCATTCCCGCCGACGTCGCCGCGTCCGCCGTCATCACGCAAACAGCACCGGAGTTGCTGATCGCCACCAGCCGCCGACCGCGCGGCTTCCAGCCCTTGAGATACAGTTCGGTCGCTTCCACCAGTCCGCGCATGTCCGGCGCGCGCCAGATGCCATGATGCTCGAAAAACGCATCCACGACGCGATCCTCGTTGGCGAGCGCGCCGGTGTGTGACTGCGCCGCCTGCCGCCCGGCTTCGGTGCGGCCGGATTTCAGCGCGACGATCGGCAGATCGCGATCAAGCGCGACGGCTGCGAGTTCTTCCAGATATTTTGTGTCGGGAATGCTCTCCAAATAGAGCAGCAGCAGTTTGACCTCGGGATCTTCCGCCACCGCCACCGCGAGTTCGCCGACGGTGACGTCCGCGTCGTTGCCTGTCGCATGCGTATGACGGACGCCGATGCCTTTCTGTCGCAGGAACCCGACCGGCACAGTGGACAGAGCGCCGCTCTGGCTCAACATCGCGACGTGACCTTCGGCACGATCCATATCCATGAACATCGTCGAGAAACTGGCAATGGCGCCGGTGCCGAAGTTGGCGAGCCCCTGCGAGTTCGGTCCGACGATGCGCATCCCGGCCCTGTGCGCCACCTCGACCATGTGACGCTCCTTGGCTTTGCCGGCCACCGCATCGACCTCGCCGAAGCCAGACGCCATCACCACCGCGACCTTGACGCCGCGCGCCGCGCAATCCTCCACCGCGCCGATGGCGTTGTCGCCAGCTACCGCGACGATGACCATCTCCGGCGCCTCAGGCAGATCAGCGATGCTGGGATAACACTTGTGCCCCTGGACATCTGACCGCGTCGGATTGATCGGGAAAATCTTGCCCTTGAAACCGAACTTGTCGAGATAGTGGACCGGCCGGCCGCCAATCTTGTTGTGGTTATCCGAAGCGCCGATGATGGCAACAGAACGGGGATCAAGCGCGGCCCTCAGACGGCTCATGATGTTGTCCTTTCAAAATAGGGCACAAGACGATCGACAAAGCGGCTGAAGCTTGCGGTAACCCTGTCGCCGATCGCAAGGTCGGTGGCGCCATGCGCCATGAGGCGAAAGCCTTCGTCGGCATCGACGAGGACGATCGTATATGGCCCGTGCGCCCGCGCTTCCAGCGTCGGGGCGCGGGTCACGTTGGATACTGCATAGACAACACCCGAGCCCTTCGCAGTCAGAAAACTCAATTCCGAGCAGCCGCATTCATGACAGAAGGCACGACGAAAATATTGAATTGCGCAGCACCCGTTGCAGCGCTGATAGACGATGGCTGTGCCGCCATCGGTCCAGTCCCGATGTTCCGCCTCTGTCAGCGTACTCATCGCACCCGCTCCAGAAACATGCTGACGTGTGACGACAGGACGCCGCCATCGCCATGCAGCAACGCGATCGACGCGTCCTTCACCTGACGCGTCTCCGCCCGGCCGGTCATCTGCAACTGGGTCTCGACCATGTGCGCCATCGCGCCACCGACACCACAATGACCATAGCTCATCAGTCCGCCATGGGTGTTGAGCGGCACCGTGCCGCCGCGATCAAAATAACCGGCGCGAACGCGCGCCGCCGCCTCACCCCGCGCGGCCAACCCGAGAGCTTCCAGCAGCATCGCCAGCGTGACGGTGAAACTGTCGTAGACTGCGGCGTAGCGCACATCGGCGATTGCAACGCCACTATCGGCCTTGGCGCGGGCGATGGCGATTCCGGCGCCGAATTCGCTCAAAGCCGGCGCGGCGCTGATGTGCTGATGCGTATGCGCCTGTGCGCCCCCCTCACCTTCACGCCGAACGAATTGGTCGGTTCACGTGCGACCACAAACGCCGCGCCGCCATCCGACACCGGGCAGCAGTCGAGCAACTTCAGGGGGGATGCGACCGGTTTCGACGCCATGACGTCGGCAACCGTGATCGGCTGGTGAAACTGCGCCCCCGGATGGTCGGCGGCATGGCGGCGCATAAGAACCGCGAACGCGGCGAGGTCTTCCTCGGTCAGACCATATTCATGCATATAGCGCGAAGCGATCAGTCCATAATAGGCCGGGATCGTCGCGCCGAGCGGCACTTCGTAAACGGGGTGACCAACTTGCGCAAGCGCCTGTACCGAGGCATCCCGGGTTTGTCCCGTCAGCCGGTTCTCGCCGCCGACCACCAGCACGTTCCGTGCAACCCCACCCTCGACGAGGCAATGCGCCAGCATGGTCATCGCCATTCCCGTCGCGCCGCCGACTTGAACGGCGTGACAATAGCTGGGCTGGATGCCGAAGTGCTCGGCGAATACAGTGGCCAGCATGATGTGCGGCATCGTCGTGGAATAGCCGCAAATCAACCCGTCGATCTGCTGGCGTTGCAAGCCCGCGTCCGCGATGGCCTGTTCCGCCGCCACGCTCATCAAATCGAGCGTCGACAATCCTTGGTGCTTGCCGAAAGCCGTCAGTCCGACGCCGGTGATGAAGCTCATGCCTTCACACTTCTAGTAGGATTTCGGCAGGCCGAGCACTTTCTCCGCGATGAAGGAGAGCACAAGCTGCGGACTGATCGGCGCGATGCGCGGGATCATGACTTCCCGCAGATAGCGCTCGACGTGGAATTCCTTGGCATAGCCGAAACCGCCATGTGTCATCACCGCCTGCTCGCAGGCCTGAAAGCCCGCTTCGGCCGCGAGGTACTTCGCGGCGTTCGCCGCCGGTCCGCACGACATGCCGTTGTCGTATTGCCAGCCTGCCGACATCACCATCAGCCACGCTGCTTCCAGTTCCATCCAGTTCTTCGCCAACGGATGCTGGATCGCTTGGTTCTGACCGATCGGGCGGTTGAAGACGATGCGGCTCTTGGCGTATGCGGCCGCGCGCGACAACGCCAGCTTGCCCAGTCCCACCGCTTCAGCCGCGATCAGAATGCGCTCCGGATTCATGCCATGCAGGATGTATTCGAAGCCGCGGCCTTCCTCGCCGATGCGGTCGTCCACCGGAATCTCGAAATCCGCAAAAAACAGTTCGTTTGAGTCGACCGCCTTGCGGCCCATCTTCTCGATCTCGTGCACCGCGATGCGCGAGCGATCGAAGTCGGTGTAGAACAGGCTGAGGCCGTGGGTCGGCGACTTTACCTCCTCCAGTGTCGTGGTGCGCGCGAGCAGAAGAATCTTCTCGGCCACCTGCGCGGTTGAAATCCACACCTTCTGGCCGTTGACGACATACTTGTCACCTTGCCGGATCGCGCGCGTCTTGAGTTGCGTGGTGTTGAGTCCGGTGTTCGGCTCGGTCACCGCAAAGCAGGCTCGCTCCTTCCCGGACACAATCGGGGGCAGCATGCGCCGGCATTGCGCCTCGGTCCCGAACACCACCACCGGATTGAGTCCGAACACGTTCATGTGAATCGCGGACGCGCCTGACATGCCCGCGCCGGATTCCGAAATCGTTCGCATCATGATTGCGGCATCGGTGATGCCAAGGCCGGCGCCACCATAGGCTTCCGGAATACAGATGCCTAGCCAGCCGGCGTCCGCCATGGCCTTGAAAAACTCGACCGGAAAACCGCCCTCGCGATCCTTCATCAGCCAATAGGCATCATCGAATCCGGTGCAGATTTTCGCGATGGCATCGCGGATGGATTCCTGTTCAGCCGTGAATGCAAAGTCCATCGCGTGCGATCTCCTTATTTACGGGTTAGCCGACCGCTTTATTGGTAACGCCGTCGCTGATCAGTTGCGTGATCTCGTCAGACGAGTACCCCAGCTCGCGAAGAACATCTTCGCTCTGCTGACCCAGGCGCGGCGCGAGCCGCGTTGGCACCGCCTGGGTTTTCGACCAGGTGGCAGCCGGGCGCATGCTGCGGATTTTCCCCTCGCTCGGGTGCTCCACCGTCGGAAAAAATTCGGTGGCAACGAGATGCGGGTCGTTGAGAATGCTGACGAGATCGTGCATGGGCAAAGCCGGCACATCGGCCTCATCCAAGAGCGTGATCCATTCGGCGGTCGAGCGTAGCGCGATGATCCGTGCCAGTTCCGCATAGACGTGATCGATGTTGGCGGAACGTCCTGCGAAGGTCGCGAAGCGCGGATCGCTGCGAAGATCGTCACGCCCCGTCGCGGTGAGAAATTTGTCCCACTGCTTGTCGTTGTAGACAATAACGCAAATGTAGCCGTCGGAGGTCTTGTAAGGCCTGCGGTCCGGTGAGAGGTGACGGGCGTAGCCGCCCTGATCGAGCGGAGGCTCGTAAGTCAGGCCGCCGAGATGGTCACCCATCACGAAGCCGGCCATGGTCTCGAACATCGGAATATCGACACGTTGGCCGACGCCGGTGCGATCGCGATGCACCAGACTGGCGAGGATCGCGCCGACCGCGTTGAGTCCGACGATGCGATCCACCAGCGCGTTCGGGACGTAGCGCGGCGTCCCGTCACCGCCACGCGCCATCAGGTGCGCCAGGGCCGAGCCGCCCTGGATGAGATCGTCATACGCCGCTTTCGCGGCATAGGGACCATCCTGCCCGAAGCCGAACACGCCGGCATAGATCAGGCGGGGATTGACGGCCGCGACATCCTCGTAGCCGAGCCGCAACCGCTGCATCGCCTGCGGACGCACATTGTAGACAAGCACATCCGCGTCAGCGACCAGCCGCAGCACGACGGCGCGGCCAGCATCCTTCTTCAGGTCGAGGCAGATGCTACGCTTGCTGCGATTGACGTTGAGAAACACCGGTCCCATGCCGGGATGTCGCGTCGGGCCGATCTGGCGGGTGACATCGCCGTCCAGCGATTCAACTTTAATGACATCAGCGCCGTAGTCGCCCAGCGTCTGGGTCGCGAAAGGCCCCATCAGCACCGTTGTCATGTCGACGATTTTGATGCCCTGCAATGGCCCCATGGTTTCCCTGCTCCACCCAGACTGCGGTTTCCGCTCCGCTGGAATGGTAGTAACGGCAGGAAAACCGGGAGATCAAGCGCGTTTGCCGTGTGCGGCCATGCCGAGCGGGAAAGGCTCGATGCGAGACGCAACCAGCAAGTTTCAACATTCTATCGCGCGGAATACAGTCTTCCGCTATTTTCCCGCCATCATCTCGCGCAGCGCGGTTTTCAGCACCTTGCCGTAATTATTCTTCGGTAGCGACGGCAGGTAGACGTACCGCTTCGGTCGCTTGAAGCGGGCGATCGACGCAAGGCAATGCGCATCAAATTTCTTATCGTCCGCCTCGGCGCCATCCTCGAGCACCATGCAGGCGACAACAATCTCGCCCCAGTCCGCATCAACTACGCCAATGGCCGACACCTCGCGCACATCGGCGTGGGTGAGCAGCGCTTCCTCGACCTCGCGCGGATAGATGTTCGTGCCGCCGGAGATGATCACGTCCTTGGAGCGATCCGACAGCGTCAGAAAACCATCGGCGTCGAGCCGGCCGACGTCGCCGGTGCGCAACCAGCCATCCTTGAGCGCGGCGGCGCTGGCATCCAGATTATTCCAGTAGCCCAGCATCACCGCCGTGCCCTTCGCCTCGATCTCGCCCGCCTCTCCCGCCGGCAGCGGATTGCCGTCACTATCGGTGATGCGCACGGACATCACGCTCTGCGCGGTGCCGACCGAGGCCAACCGCTCAAGATAGCGCGGGTCTCCCGTGCGGCCATGCCAGTCGCGGCCCAGCGCGGTAATGGTCATCGGCGATTCACCCTGACCGTAAATCTGAACGAAGCGCTGCCCCATGGTGGCCATGGCATCGCGAATATCAGCGAGGTACATCGGGCCGCCGCCGTAAACGATGGTCTTGATCCCGTCGCCGTCCTCGCCGCGCTTCTTCGCGGCATCCACCAGACGTCGCACCATGGTCGGTGCCGCGAACATCGAGACATTGCGAAGTTGCTTGCCGAGCGTCAGCACCTCGTCGGCGTCGAAGCCGCCGGACTCCGGCACGACATGGCGTGCGCCAACGCGAACGTTGGGAAAATTGTAGAGGCCGGCGCCATGCGAGATCGGCGCGGCATAGAGCGCCGCGTCCTGCGACGACGGCTGGTCGACATCGGCGAAATAGCACATCGACATCGCCAGCAAATTGCCGTGACTCAGCATCACGCCCTTCGGCCTCCCGGTGGTGCCGGAGGTGTAGAACAGCCACGCCAGGTCATTGGTATCACGTGCCAGCGGCGCGGCTGCGCCATCGCTATCGCGCGCGCGGCGATAGTCGTCGCCATCGACCGAGAACGTCGCGAGCGAAGGCATCTCGGCCTCCGCCCAGTGCCCCGCCGTGTCGTCGCTGATAAACAACAGCTTGGCGCCGGAGTTCTGACAAATCCACGCGGCCTCGCGACCGTGCAGCTTGGCGTTGATCGGCACCGCCGCGGCGCCGATCCACCAGATTCCGTAAAGACATTCGAAATAGGCGGTGCAGTTGGTCATGAACAACGCGACACGGTCACCGGGCGCAACGCCATGTTGCCTGGCGAGGTGTGCGCCCACCGCCGCCGCGCGTTTGGCGAAGGCGAGATAATCCGCGTCGACGCGTGCCCCCGTCAGCAGCGCGGGCGCATCCGGACGCAGATGCGCGCTCGCCGCCAGCCACTCGGCCATATTCATGATCGACCTCCCGCCGCGTGAACCGGCTTACTTCGCCGGCTCCAGCAACGAGACATAGTTGGCGACCGCCGCCCCACCCATATTGAAAACGCCGCCGAGCTTGGCATCCTTGATCTGCATGCCATCCGGCGCCTGCCCGAGCAGTTGCATCGCGGTCAGCACATGCATCGAGACACCGGTAGCACCGATCGGGTGGCCCTTGGCCTTGAGGCCGCCGGACGGATTGATCGGCAGCTTGCCGTCCTTCTGGGTCCAGCCTTCCTTGATGGCGCGCGCGCCCTGGCCGCGCGGCGTCAGGCCCATCGCCTCGTATTCGATCAATTCGGCGACGGTGAAGCAGTCGTGGGTTTCGACGAACGACAGATCCGACAGCGTGACGCCGGCGGATTGCAGCGCGCGCTGCCACGCCACGGTGCATCCCTCGAACTCGAGAATGTCGCGCTTCGACATCGGCAGGAAATCCTGCGCGTGCGCGGTGGCACGGACGTTGACCGCCTTGCCCATGGTCTTCGCGGTCTCGCTATCGGTCAGCACCAGCGCGGCGGCACCGTCCGACACCAGCGAACAGTCGGTGCGCTTCAGCGGGCCGGCGACAAAAGGATTCTTGTCGCTTTCGGCGCGGCAGAACTCGAAGCCGAAATCCTTGCGCATCTGCGCGTAAGGATTGGCAACGCCGTTCTTGTGGTTCTTGGCGGCGATCATCGCCAATGCATCCGACTGGTCGCCATACTTCTGGAAATAGGCCTGCGCGATCTTGCCGAACACGCCGGCGAAGCCGGCCGGGGTGTCGCCATCTTCCGGCAGATAGGACGCGCGCAACAGGTTCTTGCCGATTTCCGGGCCGGGTGTCCGGGTCATCTGCTCGACGCCGACCACCAGCACGATGCGGGCCGCCCCCGCATTGATGGCGCGGATGCCCTGATGCACCGCCGCCGATCCCGTCGCGCACGCGTTCTCCACGCGGGTCGCGGGCTTGAAACGCAGTTTCGGATCGGCCTGCAACACCAGCGCCGCGGTGAAATCCTGCGCTGAAAAACCGGCGTTGAAATGCCCCAGCACGATTTCATCGACATCGCTGGCGGAAATGCCGGCGTCGGCCAACGCCTCGTTGGCGACGCGGACGACGAGGCTTTCAACGGTCTCGGCGTCAAATTTCCCGAACGGCGTATGCGCCCATCCCACGATACTGGCTGTCATGATGATTGTCCTGTCGTTGTCGAAATTGATCCGCCGGCCACAATACGGAATTACCGCCGCGGGTCCGGATTGAGTCGACTATAGCGCATCGATTCCGTGAAAACACACCGGTTTGGGAAATTCTGCCATCCGTCAGGACACGGCACTGCTGCCCGGAAAGCCGGGCGCACGGTCGATTTGAACGACATCAGGCGACGAATTTGCCGCCCAGTTCATCCTCGATGTGGATGCGGATGATATCGTCGAAGGTTTTCTCAGCGGTGGTGAAACCAAGTTTCAGCGCACGTGCGGTGTCGAACTGGCGCGGCCAGCCGTCGACGATGCTGATGATCGCAGGATCCGGTTCGCGGCGGATTCGCGCCGTCACGTTCTTTCCGGCGACGCGTTCCAGCGCCGCGATCTGCTCGCCGACCGTCGCGGCAAGCCCCGGCATGCTCAGGTTACGCCGCGCGCCCATCGCGGCGGTGTCCATGGTCCCGGCGTGGATCAGGAAGCCGACCGCCGAGCGCGGCGAAGCATGCCAGTGACGCACATCCTCGGAGACCGGCAGCACGGCGCCCTCGCCCGAAAGCGGTTCGCGGATGATGTTGGAGAAGAAACCGGATGCCGCCTTGTTCGGCTTGCCGGGCCGCACGCAGATGGTCGGCAGGCGGATGCCGATGCCGTCGAGAAATCCCTTGCGGGTGTAATCAGCAATCAGCAACTCGCAGATCGCCTTCTGCGTGCCGTAGCTTGTAAGAGGCGTGAGGAAGAATTCGTCGCCGATCTTGTCGGGGAACGGCGCACCGAACACCGCGACCGACGACGTGAACACCAGCCGCGGCTTGTAGCCGCCGCCGATCGCGCGGATGGCGTCGATCAGATAGCGAGTGCCGTCGAGATTGATGCGGTAACCCTTGTCGAACTCGACCTCGGCCTCGCCGGAGACGATGGCGGCAAGATGGAAGATCACGTCCGGCCGCTCGGCCACCAGCGGCGCGGCTGTGCCGGGATCGGCAAAGTCGCTGGTAACGAGTTTTGTCGGGATCGTGTTTCCCGCCGGGTTCTGCGGCGCGACGACATCCTGCAACGTCAGGCGCGTGATCTCACGGTTGCCGAGCCGTCCGTCGCGGACCAGCCGTTCGGTCAATTTGCGGCCCACCATACCGGCCGCGCCGAGAACGAGAATGTGCAAGACCCAACTCCTAGCGTTCTTGATATTGCTTTGCCCGGGTCTGCAATATCACTCCTTCACCGCACCTGTCATGGCCGAGACATAGTGCTCGACAAAGAAGGCGTAGAGCACCACCAGCGGCAGCGAACCGATCAGCGCGCCCGCCATCAGCGAGCCCCATTTATACACATCGCCGTCGACGAACTCATTGACGATGGCCACCGGCACCGTCTTGTTCGGCGTCGATTGCAGGAACGTCAACGCATAGATGAATTCGTTCCAGCATAGCGTGAAGCAGAAAATAAAGGCCGAGATCAATCCCGGCACCGACAGCGGGATCACGATCTTGACGAGAATCTGCCAGCGCGAGGCGCCGTCGATCAGGGCGCACTCCTCCAACTCGAACGGAATTGTGCGGAAATATCCCATCAGGAGCCAGGTCGAGAACGGGATCAGCAAGGTCGGATAGACAAGGATCAGCGAGAGCGGCGAGTCGAACAGGCCGTAAGCCTGGATCACCGACGCCAGCGGGATGAACAGGATCGCCGGCGGAACCAGATAGGCGAGGAAAATCGCCGCGCCCACCACATCCGCGCCCTTGAAGCGCAGCCGCACGATGGCGTAGGCCGCCAG
>CAUJJN010000091.1 GCA_963204905.1 Pseudomonadota bacterium | reverse complement strand
GTGGGTTCCGGTGCCAACTCTTGAAAAAGTCAGCGTCGATCTGATGGTCGTTCTGGGGACGACGTCAATGCCGATCCATCAGGTGATGCGTCTCAGCCGTGGCGCCATCATCGAGCTCGATGCCACCGAGCAGGATGAGGTCAAGATATTGGCCAATAACCTGCCGATCGCAAGCGGCGTGGTCACGGTCGATCGCAACCGGATCGCGGTGGAAGTCAAGCAGATGCTGCCGCGCGCACCTGATCGCAGGTAAGCTGCGCACGGCTCTTGTCCCTTCAACTTTGATTTGTTACAGGAGCGCCGTCGAGATGATCGGAGCGAGCCTCCGACCCTCGAAAAGCGCTCGTGGCGGAATTGGTAGACGCGCTGCCTTGAGGTGGCAGTGATGCAAGTCGTGGAGGTTCGAGTCCTCTCGAGCGCACCAATAAAAAGCCCAAAACATATCAACATGTTGTGGGCGGCCATCTACAAAAAGCGAAAAGAACGAAACGTGATGCTGGAACGCAAAGTGGCACGTTTCAGATGCGTTACTATTAGTGTCGTGTTTGCGCAATTTGTCGGTCGATGGAATCGGTTTCACCGAGGGCGTCGTTAAGTCCGTACAAGCTGAGTTCGATCAACTGGAAAAAGGCATCTTGCGGCTGTCGGTCGAGACGCGCGAATAAATCCGAAAATCTCTGGAATCAATGTCGATACGGCCGCAGGGAACTCCCTACGGCCGTTTGCTTGTGAGGCTATCTGTCGACATCAACGACCGCGCCGGTGCGCGCGTCGATATCGACCTCCATGTGACTTCCGGCAACGTCATAGCCCTCGATCTGCCACTCGTTGCCCCACATGTTGGTGTTCGAAACCGACACCATGCCGAGCCCGTTGGCGATATCGACGGCTGCCTGGAGCGGGATCGAGGCCGCTTGCTCGTAGACCGGAGCGGCCGGGCCCGGACCGTAGGCGATATCCGCAGCCGATGCAGGGGCGGCGAGGCCGATGATGACCAGTGCGGCGGCGGGGATCAGACAGGTTCGCATCTCGTTCTCCAGCTTCACATCATGCGGCACAGTCACCGACGGGGCGGCATTTCAGCGAGAACGCTTGGCGCTGGCAGGGTGTTCCCAACCTTCGCGTGATCATTTCCGGGCCATCGTGGGGCGGAAACCGGACTCTCAGCGCTGGATAACGGTCGAAGGCGCCAGAAGATTCGGCTGGGCGATTGGCTGGCTTCCGGGAATGAGGCGTGGGCCATTCTCGGCGCGGACGCCGCCATGCGGGTCGCGAAGACGCGATGCGGCGGGGCGCTGGGACACAGGCATCACCACCGGCGAAACGCCGTAACTGAGGGCAGCGGACTTCTCCGGCCTGGCGAAGATGTTTTCAGCCGGTACCGGCAGCGCGAGCTGGTTGTTGTCGGCGTTGAGAGCGGCATGGAACGGCGTCGCGGTTTGCAGCGGCTCGGAGGTCGTGCGGGATCGATCCGGAGCGGGCAGCTTGCCGCCATGGAGGTCGGAATCCGACAGCGCCGGTCCCGGCAGCGTCCCCGTGCTCACGAACAGGAATTGCGGCACGCGCGGCCAGTGCGCCATGGCAACGCTGGCCGCCGGCGGGTGAAGATACCATTCACGCGGTTCGGTCGGCGTCTTCGGACGGTCGGGCGTGGCGGGCACGACATGGACGATGCGATAGCCCCGCGCCTTCAGCGTTTGCAGGATACGCGGCAGCGCGGCGACGGTGCGCGCCTGAATGTCGTGCAGCAGCAGGATGCCGCGTCCCTTCGCCTCGATCCGCGAGATCGCGCGGCTGTAGACCTGATCGGACGAGATATGCAGCCAGTCGTCGGCGGGAAAATCCGCGCTCCAGTGCTGGATGCCTTTCGACACCAGATAGTCTTCCATCACCTCGCCGCGGCGCAGCCCCGGGACGCGGAAGAATGGCGCGACGGCGGACGGATCGCCCAACGCTTCGGCGGTGTGTTTGATGCCGTCGTCGATCTGCTGCCGGATGCGCTCTGGCGACATCTTGTTGAAATGCAGCGGGTGATCTTCGCTGTGCGTGCCGATGGTGTGGCCGCCCGCGCGCACCCTGCGCACGCCTTCCGGAAACTGATGCGCCATCCTCCCGATGATGAAAAACGTCGCCTTGACGCATTCGGAGGCGAGGATTTGCAGCACCTGATTGCTGTGCGGCGGTAATGGCCCGTCGTCGAACGTCAGAACCACCTCGTGGTCCTTGAGCGGCAGCGTCTCGCGGTACTGCATTGTGCCGATGCGTGGATGCTCCGTCGGATCGACCACCAGCGTGCGCGAGGTGCCAAGCGCGTTGGGATTGCCGGGGCAGGCCGTCGTGGCATGCGCGGCGGCGATGCCGGTCGTTGCCCACAGGCCGAGCCCGAGCGCAGCGGCGCGGAGCGCGCGGCTTCCGATACGGTCACCGGACATGGCAGGCCATACGGCCATCAGGCAGGAAGACATCAGTAATCGCTTTCGTGCGGCAAACTAATCCTTTGGCGATGAACACCGGCTTAATCGCGGGAACCCGCCGCTCTGCGGCCGGGTGTTCCGGGAGGCACAATGTGCACCACGCGATAGCCATGCTCGCGCAGATAGCGCAGGAACGCGGGCAACATTGCGGCGGTCTGGGCACGCGGATCGTGCAGCAGCAGGATGCCCTTGCGGATCGCCTCCAGCCGCCCGGTCAGCAGTTTGAGTTGCTGTTCGGGTGTCATCGGCTCCCAGTCGCTGGCCCAGAAATCCGCGCCGAACACCGCGTAATGCTTGGACTGGACGTAATCGAGCAATTCCGGCGTCGATTCGAAATACGGGAAGCGGAAGAACGGCGCGGTCGGCGTCCGGCTCGGGACGCCGGCGAGCGCCGCGTTGTCGGCGGCGATGCCGCGGTCGATCTCCTCCTTGGCCGCCGCGAAACCGATCCGCGCCAGGTAGCGGTGCGACCAGGTGTGGTGGCCGAGCGTATGCCCGTCGGCGGCGACCCGCTTGGCCATCGCCGGCATCTGCTGAGCACCTTTGCCGACCATGAAGAAGGTGGCCTGGGTGCATTCGTCGCGCAGCGCCTTCAGCACCGCGGCGGTGGTCGCGGCCGGGCCGTCGTCGAAGGTCAGCACGACCTCCTTGTCATTGAGCGGCAGCGTCTGCGGGAAGCTCTTGGTGCCGACGCGCGGATACTGCGCCGGATCGACGACAAGGATGCGCGAGGTGCCGAGTGTTCCCGGGCGCGGGCAGTCTGCTGCGCGCGCAGCCGCGGCCTGCATGAGCAGGGCGACGAGAGCGCCGCACAGCGCCGTCATCACCGGCTTTGCCGTGCGGAGAGGTTGCGTGCGCCGCTGAAGGATCATTCTCGCCCACCGGAAGGATGCGGCATTCGCGCCGCCTGAAGCTTCGAGAGGTCAATAGCGTCTCGGGTCGGGCGCCGGAATAGCGGCTGCGAAAAAAAATCGACGCGTGGCAGGGAGGTACCATTCATCGGGCCTTAACGCGCATCGGCGACCATCGCGAAAGAATCCGGGGACAAGCGAGGGCGCGATGCAACGGCTGCGATTGAAGGCGGATGGACGGATCGTCGAGTTGCGCGACGGCCGTGAAATTCCGCTCGCGCCGGCGATGGCTGCGGATGCGCCAACCATTGAGGTCGATAGGGGCCCCGGCGTTCGCGACTTGCGCCGCCGCGCGCAACTGACGCAGATCGAGTTCGCAGCGCGTCTGGGCGTGCCGGTCGATACCATTCGCAACTGGGAGCAGGGCAAGCGCCTGCCGCGAGGCCCGGCCCGCGCATTGCTCACGGTGATCGCGCACGCGCCCGAAACCGCGTTCGCCGCGCTTGGGGGCCGTCGCGCCTGATCCGGCTGGCGCGGGCGTCGATGCTGCTGTCCGCCGATCCTCATGGCCGTGAGACATGGTGATGGCTGCCGATGTTCTTCGAAGTTTCAAAAGTGCTCGGATGGCTGGTCTATCCCTCGAACTGGGTGGCATTATTGTGCGTCACCGGCGTGGTGCTGTGGCTGATCGGCTGGCAACGCGTCGGGCGCACGCTGGCGGTTTGCGGCGTGCTCGTGCTCCTGGTGTTCGGCTTTACGCCCGCCGGCAATGTGCTGATGCTGGGATTATCCGAGCGGTTTCCGGCATGGCAACCGGACGGTCGCGATCCTGATGGCGTTATCGTGCTAGGCGGGGCGATCGAAGCGGCGGTCTCCGATGCGCGCGGCGGCGTCGAACTGAATTCGGCGGGCGAGCGCGTTCTCGCCATGCTGGAATTGGCGCGCCGCTTCCCGAAGGCGCGCGTCGTCTACAGCGGCGGCAGCGCCAACCTGTTTTCCCCCAGGGTCGCCGAAGCTCCGTTCGCCGGACGGCTGCTGGAGCAATTCGGCGTCGCGCGCGACCGCATCGTGATCGAGAATGCGGCGCGCACCACGTTCGAGAATGCGCGCAATTTGCGCGAACTGATGCAGCCGCAGCCAGGTCAGCGTTGGTTACTGGTGACGTCAGCCTGGCACATGCCGAGGTCCATCGGCGTGTTCAGAGCCGCAGGTTTCGAGCTAGAAGCCTATCCAGTGGATTGGCGCACGCGCGGCTGGCGCGATGCGTTCGAACCGTTTCCGCGACTGTCGGCTGGCCTCGCGCGGTCCGACGCCGCGATGCACGAATGGGCTGGCCTGATCGGTTACTGGTGGAGCGGGCGGATCGACCAACTGCTTCCCGGACCGCGTCCCGATGCGCGCCGCGATCAATCCTGACGCGGCAGGCCGAGCCGATAGACGCCGCGAAAATCGTTCGGATCGGCGATCTTGCCCTTGCGATAGATGATCAACCGTCCCGCCAGCGCCAGGCGGATCGCTGCGCGCCGGATCGGCATCAGCAGCGCGTGCCAGTCGTCGTCGGTTGCGACGGCATGAGCGATCTCGGGCGCGCTCAGCGTCTTGCCATTGGCGCGCGCGAGGACGTCGAGCAGGGCGTCTTCGAGCGTCGGCGCGGGTGATGTCGAATCGGATGCGGACATGCGCCCTGCATTGCGCATTGGCGACGTGCGCGCAAGCCGTGTTAACACACCGCGTGCTGTGAGGAAGGATCGCGCGATGACGTTGAAACTGGTGATCGGCAACAAGAACTATTCGTCATGGTCGATGCGGCCTTGGGTGGCGATGAAGGCGAGCGGCATCTCCTTCGAGGAGATTTTCATTCCGCTTTACACCGGAACGGCCGACAAGCAGCGCATTCTCGATGTCAGCCCCGCCGGTAAGGTGCCGGCGCTGATCGATGGCGACCTGAGGGTGTGGGATTCGCTTGCGATCATCGAATATCTCGCCGAACGCTTTCCAGAAGCGCGGCTGTGGCCCGACGCGCGCGAGGCGCGGGCGCACGCGCGGTCGATTGCGGCCGAAATGCATTCCGGATTTGCGGCGTTGCGTAACGAGTGCGGCATGAATCTGCATCGTCCCGTCAGGGCCAAACCGCTCTCGGACGCGGCGCACGTCGATATCGATCGCGTGCAGCAGATCTGGACCGATTGCCGTGCGCGCCACGGTGCGCGGGGGCCTTATCTGTTCGGGGCGTTCAGCGCGGCGGACGCGATGTATGCGCCGGTGGTGCACCGCTTCCGCATCTACGCCATCGATGTCTCGCCGGAGGTGCGGGATTACATGGAGGCCATGATGGCGCTGCCCGCGTTCGCCGAATGGACCGCGGCCGGTTTGGCCGAGACAATCGTCATCGAGCGATTGGAGATCGATTGAATTGGAACTCGCATGGACGGAATCGCTTGTGTGCAAATGAATTTCGGGTTCCGATCGACGAACGCCCCGTCGTTCCTGTTTTTCGTCCTATCCAATTGAAAATGTTGCAAAAAATAGCTCTTTTCTACGCGCCTTTGTGCTGGCCAAATGAGGAGGCGGCGTGCTATAGTTCGCCAACCTTCAAGTCGGCCCGGAAACCGGGGACCATGGGGATCGGCCGACGTTCTCGTGCGTAATGGAGATGGCGTTGAAGCATAAGTATGCTGTTGGCGAGACTGTGTATTTTACGGCAAGCAACGTGGCGCGGCCGGCCGCCAGCGGGACCTACGAAGTGATCCGCCTGCTGCCGACGGATGGGGACGATTGCCAGTACCGCATCAAGAGTTCGACTGAGGCCTTCGAGCGGGTCGCCAAGGAAAGCCAGCTCGCGATGTCGTAACGCCTTGCCATCCTGCCGCCGCCGCATGGCGTTTTCGCTGCGGGAGGGTGAAGGAAGACGGTCTGATGCCGGTATCGGCGTCGCAGGCTTCGGGGTTGGCAGGAGAACGGCGCCGCCCGACCCCGGAGCGGCAAGGGGAACGCCGGTCGAGGCAGGGCCTCACAACGCGACTGCGTTCTCCGGACTGCGGCAGTTTCGACCGCACGAGATCGGTAGTTGACGGCAGGCGGATTGCATTGCCGAAATGATTGCTGAAAATAATCTCTGACATCGTCCTTGAAATCGTCCTTGGGGAAACGCGCGCATGGACCTGGCCTGGACAACCTCGCTCGATCAGCTTTGGCGATCGCCGACCTTTCCGATGTGGCTGACGCTGGTCGCGGCCGTGTTTTTCGCGATCGTGTTTCTGGTCATCGTGTTGCGCGCCGATCGTTCGGTCGCCAACGGAGCGCTGACGGTGGTGACGCTGCTGGCGATTGCTGTGGCGGCCGCGGCGATGGTGCGTGGCCTTGGCGGCGAGGAGGGAGGATCGGCGGCCGTGCGCGGATCGTTTGCGGGGGCGGCCTCCATGCCGGCGCTGTCCTGCGTCGATGATCTTGCTGGCGAGGGCGTCGAGGCGGCGTGCGAGAAAGTCCTGTTCGGATCGCCGGATCATGTTGCTGCGGCGGTGTCCTACGCGGCGGCGCGTCTTGATCGGTTGGTCGCTCTGGGTGACGTCACTGCCGCCGGCAAGGTCATGACGCCCGAGTTGCAGGCGTTGCGTCGTGCGGTCGAGCGCGATCGCTACGGCCTAGTCGCCCATGTTCTGGTCGCGCGTGATGGCTGCACCGCCGCGATGTGCCCGGCCTATCGGTCGTTGACGGACCAGCGACAGATCGTCTCCAACATCGAAGGCCGCGTCTACGATGCTCTCGTAACGCGCTACACGCCGATGTGGAGCGGTGCCTCTGCCTCTACCGCCGCCGATTCCGGTTCGGCGCTGCCGTCCGCGAGCCCCGCGGCGGCGGCATTGATCGGAGGGCTACCCACGCTCCCGACCGGCAAGCCGACCGACGCGGAGTTTCCGTCCTCGGCCTCGATCCCGCCGGTCAGCATCATGACATCGGAGCCCGCGACAGGGACGACCGCGCCCGCGCCGGGTGCGGCAGTCACTCCCGCGCCGGTGCCACGCCCGGCGGCCGCGTCGCAGGCGAAAGCCAATGCAAAGGCGGCTCCGAAAGCTGCTCCCAGGGCGGCATCACATCCCTCAACCGCGGCGAAACGTCCGGCCAGCCCACCGCCGCCGGTGCAATTGTCGCCCGCGCCGTCCAGCGGCGATCGCTGATGGAAGCGCCGAAGACCTTGCGGCGCGAATTCTAGAACGGGCTCCAGCCATGGACCCCGGCGACGGCGCCGAGAACGGTGATCACGCTCAGCCCCAGCAGCACCCAATGCACCCGATGCAGCGCCGCGAAGGCGGCATCCGGCTGCTCGCGAACCCACTTCGGAAAGAAGCGATGCAGGATGAAGGGCTCGCCGATGAACAGCACGAAGGCGAACATCAGCCATACGAGGATCATCGCGTCCATCCACCAGAACGTCGTCGTCTGAAACCGATCCCAGACATCGAGACGCGCGATCATGTACAGTCCGGTCAGTCCAACGACGAGGACGCAGGTTCGGGCGATCCAGATGAAGCGGTGCTCGATCGCCTGAAAGCTGCGCATGCGGTCGCTGCCGAGGTCGCCGCGTCGCACCGCCGGCAGCACCACCATCGTCGCCATCGCGACACCGCCGATCCAGATCACGACCCCAAGGACATGCAGGGCGCGGGCGAGAATGACATCATTCATGATGGATGGCTGCCGAGCGTTGAGGTGAGCGGAGCGGGGCCATTGGACCAGCGCGCGAAGGCTACGCCGGGTGCGATCATTCCAGGTTGCGCCAGCACAAAGCGTTCGGGATATTTCGCCAGAATGGATAAGATCGTCGCATGAGTATCTCCCCGACAGACCCCTGCCACGATCTGACCGGCCTCGAGCTTTTGCAGGGGCTTTCCGCGCAAGCCTTCGAGGAGGCGCGGGTGGCGGCGCGGATTCGCCAGCTTGCGCGCAACACCCGCGTTTTCAATCAGGGCGACATGGACGTGCGGGCGCACGCGCTGTTGCAGGGCAGCGTCCGCATCAGCCAGTCAGGGAGCGACGGCGCGCTGGTCGTGGTCCGCTTCATCACCCGGGGAGAGATGTTCGGAACGGTGGCCCTGTTCACCGATCACCGCTATCCCGCCGACGCGGAAACCTTGTGCGATTGCGTCGAGGTGAGCTGGAGCGAGGCCGCGCTTGCGACATTGATGAGCCGGCATTCACAGGTGGCGATCAATTTCATTCGCATCATTGGTCGCCGCTTGCAGGAAGCGCAGGAGCGGATGCGCGAACTCGCCACGCTGCGGGTCGAGCAGCGGATCGCTTACACGTTGCTGCGGCTATCGTCCCGCGCGGGGCGCGCCACCGCCGACGGCACGACAATTGATCTGCCCCTGCGTCGCAAGGATATCGCCGACATCTGCGGCACCACCCTGCATTCGGCGAGCCGCATCCTGACACCGTGGGAGAAGGCCGGCTGGCTGGTGACGCGCGACCAGCATCTGACCATTCGCGAAATCGCCAGGATCCGACGCGTCGCGGAGGCGAGCGGCGATTGATGGCGCGTCGTGGTTCCTCGCGCCGTGCGGTGGACAGCAAGGCCGCGATGCGGTGCGCGGCGTTGAATGACGTCGCGCTTTTATCTAAGAGAGGCTGTCGTCGCAGTCGCAAGCTTGAAACCTGATGCCGCTCCACCTCGTCAAACTCGCCGTCGGCTGTGAGTCCGTGAAGGATCTAAAGGCGCGTGTCGCCGAGCGCGCGCAGCAGGCCAAGAAGCTGAAACAGACGCCTCGCCACCTGCACATCACGCGGATGACGCCGAAGCGCGACGCGGAACTGCTCGATGGCGGATCGCTCTACTGGGTTATCCGCGGCGAGATCGCCGCGCGCGAAAAGCTGATCGGCATCGAGCCGTTTCGTGACAAGGATGGCATCGGCCGCTGCCGGCTGGTGATGCAGCCCAAAGTGATCGCGGTGGTGCCGCGCCCGATGCGCGCGTTTCAGGGCTGGCGCTATCTGCCGTTCAACGACGCGCCGCCTGATCTCACCCGCGCCGGTACCGGCCTTGTCGAAATGCCGGAAGAACTGCGCCGCGAGTTGCGCGAACTGGGCCTGTTGTAACCCGTAGCGTGACGATCCGCGAGGAGCGTTGGCGACCGAGCAATCCACCCTAGAAAAAATGGATTGCTGCGCGTCGCTCGCAATGACGATTCAATCCCGTTTTACACGCCGATGTTGTCGATCAGCCGCGTCGTACCGATCTTGGCGGCCACCAGAAGCCGCACCGGCCCGTCTTTCAGCGACGCGATCGGTTGCAGGGTCTCGGCGTGTCGCGCCTCAAAATAGTCGAGCGCGAAGCCCGCCGCGCTGATCCGGCCTGCGCCGGCCGCCAGCGTGGTCGCCATGTCGCCACCCGCGCGAAGCGCCTCGGCGGTCTCCTGCATGGTGCGATGAAGCAGCGGCGCGATCGCGCGCTCCTGCGGCGAGAGGTAGACGTTGCGCGAGGACATTGCCAGACCGTCGCTCTCGCGCACCGTGGCGAGGCCGGCGACCTCGACGCCGAGATCGAGGTCGCGCGCCATCTGCGTCACCACGCGAAGCTGCTGATAGTCCTTCTCGCCGAACACTGCGACATCCGGCCGGCATTGGATGAACAGCTTGCCGACCACCGTGGCGACACCGCCGAAGAAGTGCGGCCGAAAGCGGTCCTCGAGATCGACGGTGGCCGGACCCTCGGTCACGATCCGCGAGGCGAAGCCGTCCGGATACATGGTTTTGACCCCGGGATTCCAGACCAGGTCGACATTCTCCGTCGCGAGTTTGGCGAGATCGGTGTCCCATGTGCGCGGGTAGGAATCGAAATCCTCGTGCGGTGCGAATTGCGTGGGGTTGACGAACACCGACACCGCCACCCGCTTGCAGCGGCGGCGTGCCTCCCGCACCAGGCCGAGGTGGCCCTCATGAAGGGCCCCCATGGTGGGGACCAGGGCGACGCTGTCGTTCGCGGCGCGAAAGACGTTCAGCGCCTCGCGCAACGCCGGAAGGCTACGGGCAACGATGGGATCGCGGGGCATGGAGCGGGCTCGACGTTGGCTGCGGAACGGACCATCCCGGCGTAGGTGCAGCGCGGCATGATCGGCGGGCGTTATTCACCAAGACGCCGGCCGAGTCCATCGAACCGACTCGGACGAAATGGTGGGAGACGAACCCGCAATGAGGCGTGGCGTCCGACCCAGCGATGTCCGGCGGCGGGAATCCCGTGGCGCGACGTCCGGTTTTGAGCGGATGATTGCCGATTCGGCGTCGCGGACGGAACCGGAGGCGGGGAGAAAACGGGGAACAATCCCCGTTATGAGGCGTTAAAATGTTAAGATAAGGCAGTATTATCAATATCTTGGGAAAGAGGTTGATTGCCTCGCCGATCTTTGCCCAACGGTTGGGCTCTGGATGCGGACAATTTGCCCTTTTCGTCGCAAGGTTGTGACATATATTCTCGATACCAGCGCAGATGAGAATGCTGGAGCAAGAAGAGTTCGGGCGCTCAGCGTTCGCAGGGAAGATCATGAAACGCGCGGTTATCGTCGTTGTCTCACTGTTGATCCTGGTGGCAGCCGCTTATCTCAGCGGCAGCAAGTGGTTGATTCGACATGAAACCCTGACGCTCTTCGACCAGACGCGCGATCGCCCGATCGATGCCGATATCGCCGTGCGCCGTGACAAGGCGATGCAGGCGCGTGCCGGGCTGCTGCAGTTGCCGGTGGCCATTCTCAATCACGGCAACACCGTGAAGTTCACAGAGTACTCCTTCCTCGCGAATGTGTTCGCGGCACGGGGCTACATGGTGGTGAGCATCCAGCATGATCTGTCCAGCGATCCGCCGTTGGTGACCAAGATCGGCGAGCCTTACGTCGGGCGTCTCCCGGTCTACGAGCGCGGCGTGCAGAACATCGAGTTCGTGGTCAACAAGCTGAAGGCCATGTACCCCAGCGCCGATTACGATCATCTGACCATGGTCGGCCATTCCAATGGCGGCGATATCGCGGTGTACTTCGCCAAGCTGCATCCGGAGCAGGTGCGCAAGGTGGTGACGCTGGACAATCTCCGCGTGCCGTTCATGACCGATGGCAAGTTCAAGATCCTGTCCTTCCGTTCGGAGGATTCGGTGTTCAAGCCCGATCCCGGCGTCATCCCGGATGGTGAGACCTGCGATCAGTCCGGCATCACGGTGATCAATACCGGCGCGCAGCACAACGAGATGAGCGATCGCGGGCCGGATTCGGTGAAGCAGAAGATCGAAGGGATGCTCGACAAGTATCTCGACGATGACAGCGTGCTGGCGCCGGTCGACACCCGGAAGCCGAAGATCGCCAATCCGGGGCCGGTCGCGCAGATCGTGCCGCCGCTTGGGCCGGCTCCCGCGGCCGTGCCGTTGCATTGACCTCGTTCGGATCGAGTCTACATAGTCCTGTAGTGGCTTGTGGGACCCGATGACCGACGAACGCGCGAAATCGAAAAACTCCGGTGTTGCGGCGCTGCGCGAAGCTGCGTCCGTGCCGCGGACCGTGTCGACCTCCGCTGATATCGCAGCTTTTGTCGCGAAGGCGCGCGCGGTGTCGCCGCTGGCGCCGGGCGCGCGGGCGCGTCTGGTGTTTGCGCTTGACGCCACCATGAGCCGGCAGCCGACCTGGGACATGGCCTGTGATCTGCAGGCCGATATGTTCAGTGAAGCGGCGGCGATCGGCAATCTCGATATCCGGCTGGTGTATTATCGCGGTGCATCCGAATGCCGCGCCAGCAACTGGATTTCTGACGCGACAAAACTCGCCACGTTGATGCGCAGAATCCATTGCCGGGGTGGTCACACCCAGCTCGGCCGGGTGCTCGGCGACGTGCGTGGCCAGGCGGTCGAGTCTGGCGTGCGCGCCGTCGTTTTCGTCGGCGATGCGATGGAGGAAAATGTCGATGACCTCTGCGGCAAGGCCGGCGAACTCGGTCTATTGAAAGTCCCGGTGTTTATGTTTCAGGAAGGCGACGATCCCGTCGCCGAGCAGGCGTTTCGCGAGATCGCGCGGCTGACAGGCGGCGCGTGGTGTCGTTTCGATCCTGGAGCAGCGGCGCAGTTGCGCGAGTTGCTGCGCGCGGCGGCCGCTTATGCAGCGGGCGGACGCGAGGCGTTGCTGCGCCTCGCGCGCACCGCGAGCGGCGCGGCGAGATTGCTGGGACAGATGCGATGAGGCGACACTATCGTCACGTCGCGATCGCTGCGGCGATGCCGATCGTTCGGCGGAAAGAACCTGAATGGCCACTCTGATCGCCGGCGCTGTTGCCGTCTTTGTCCTCTATACGCTGTTGCAGATGTTTCGCTCGGCCAATCCGGCGATGCTGGCGCGCGCCATCAAGATCGTCGGTGGTGTCGTCGCGCTCGCGGTCGCGGGTTTCATCGGCCTCAGGGGCGAACTTGCGGTTGCGATCCCGCTCGGCGTGTTCGGAGCGGGACTGCTGGGCTGGTCGCCGTTCGGATCGCGCCTGCCGAATTTCGGCGGCATGTTCGGCGGCTCGGGCAAGCCCAGCGGCGGGCAGCGTTCGCGCGTGCGCTCTCACTTCCTCGAAATGCTGCTCGATCACGACAGCGGCGCGCTGAGCGGCAACATCATCGCCGGGCCAGATGCCGGGCGCTCGCTCGACGATTTTGATCTGCCGGAGCTGGCGGCGATGATGCCGCGCTTCGACGCCGAGAGCTGCGCGCTACTTGAAGGTTATCTTGACCGCCGCTTTCCCGCCTGGCGTCAGCACGCGCAGGGCGACGCGGCAGCGGGGGAGCGCCGCGCGACGTCGAGCGGCAAAATGTCGGACGAGGAGGCTTACCAGATCCTTGGCCTGCAACCGGGTGCGAGTCGTGACGACATCGGCCGCGCCCACCGCGCCTTGATGAAGAAACTGCATCCCGACCAGGGGGGGTCGACGTACCTGGCGGCTCGGGTCAATGAGGCCAAGGACACTCTGCTTCGCACGCATCGCAACTAACTCCGGCAACGCAAATCAACGCCACAAACCGTGCGTCATCCTGCCGTCCGTTCGATGCCCCGCCGCCCGCCGTTGCCCGGCGTTGTCAGCTC
>CAUJJN010000090.1 GCA_963204905.1 Pseudomonadota bacterium | reverse complement strand
CGAGATCATCGATGCGCGCGTGCAAAATCCGCGCAAGATCTTCGACACCGTCGCGGATAACGGCGCTGCCGCGGGCATCGTGCTGGGCGGGCGTCCGGTAAGGCCGCACGACGTTGATCTGCGTTGGGTCGGCGCGGTGTTTTATCGCAACTCCGAAATCGAGGAGACCGGGATCGCGGCCGGTGTGCTCGGCCATCCGGCGATGGGCATCGCCTGGCTCGCCAACAAGGTCGGCCGCTTCGGCACCGTGCTGGAGCCGGGTCATGTCATGCTGTCCGGCTCGTTCACCCGGCCGGTGTGGGCCGACAAGGGGGATACCCTGCATGCCGACTTCGGCCCGCTCGGCTCCGTCGCCGTGCAGTTCGTCTGAGTAATACGATGAAGACGCCGGAGAACGTATTCAAGCGCCGCCTGCTCGGACAAGAGTTGCAGATCGGATTGTGGTGCAGCCTGTGCAGCAATCTGAGCGCGGATATCCTCGGTGACGCCGGCTTCGACTGGATGCTGCTGGACACCGAGCATGCACCGAACGAACTGCCGACCATTCTCGGGCAACTTCAGGCCATGGCGCGCGGCACCGCCGCGGCCGTGGTGCGGCCGGCCTGGAACGACACCGTGCTGATCAAGCGGCTGCTCGATGTCGGCGCACAGACCTTGCTGATTCCGTTCGTGCAGAATGCGGAGGAGGCGGCGCGTGCCGTTGCGGCCTGCCGCTATCCACCGGAGGGCGTACGAGGCATCACCACGGGCGGCCGCGCCGCCCGGTTCGGCCGGGCCGCGTCCTATCTGAAGGACGCCTCACGCGAGATCTGCGTGCTGGTGCAGGTGGAAACCATGACAGCGATCGACCAGATCGAGGCAATCGCCGCGGTCGATGGTGTCGACGGCATCTTCGTCGGACCGTCGGATCTCAGCGCGTCGATGGGACATATCGGAAATCCGCTGCATCCGGCGGTGCAGCGTGCCATCGAGGATGCGGGGCGGCGCATCGCCGCCTGCGGCAAGGCATCCGGCATTCTCACGGGTGCCGAAGCGGACGCGCGCCGCTATGTTGACTGGGGATATCGCTTCGTCGCGGTGGGAACCGATATCGGTCTCCTGACCAAACATGCCGACGCGCTCGCCGCATCGTTCAAGAAGGCCTGAGACGCAACACACCGAGTTACATCGCCCAGGAGGTTATCATGCAACCACTTCCGGTTCTCAAGCTTCAGGAAATCGCCGACGAACTCGCGGCCAGCGGTCAGCGGGTGAAGGTGTTGTGGCAGGAGCCCGGCTCGCTCGCTTTCGTGGCGCGCGGCCGGGAATATCGCAGCGAGTTTCACATCAACGACAGCGACGAAGTCACTTACATGATCCGCGGGACGATGAACCTGCACTATCGCACCCCCGAGGGAAAGGAAGAGATCGCTGTCATTCCCGAAGGGCACACCAACTGGATGCCGCCGGGCGTGCCGCACTCGCCGCGTTTCCCGCCGGATGCCTTCGCCCTGATCGTCGAGCGCCAGCGTCATGCCGGCGAGATCGACAAATTCCATTGGTATTGCCAGAGCTGCGGCAACTTCCTGCACGAGGAAACCTTCGTGGTCAGCGACTATCGCGCTGATCCGGTATCGAAGGCCTATGCGCGGTTCTTCGAGAACGAAGATGCACGGACCTGCAAGAAGTGCGGCACGGTGATGCCTAACGCGATGGCGCAGACGCCGAAGAAGGACTGAACCCCGGCGCTTCGCGCGCGGTTTCGCCGCCGCCGCGCGATCCGGATTCAAGCACGCCTGCGCGCGACCGGCGCGCGGCATTCCGGGTCGTGACGGCCGAACTCCCTCATCCCTTGATATTGATCTTACGGAGGCCTCAGGTGCCCAAGCAGTTCGTCACTTCGGCAAATGCGCCGACCACCGGATTCACCGATTTGCAGAAGCCGCCGCCGATCGCCCAGGCGATCCGTTTCGGTAACATGCTGTTCGTTTCCGGACAGGGACCGCTCGATCCCGCCACCAAAACCGTCGTGGAGGGCGACATCGAGGTGCAGACGCGCCGCACGCTCGACAACCTCTTGAGCGTTCTCGATGCCGGCGGAGCGACACTGGCCAATGTTGTCAACATGCGCGTGATCCTGCGCGATGTGGCCGACTTCCCGCGTTTCAACGAAGTGTTCCGAACCTACTTCGAGAACGACCGCGTCACCCGCACCTGCGTCGGCGGCACGCCGCATCGCAAGGGCGTCAATGTCGAGATCGACTGCGTGGCAATGTTCGACTGAGATCGCACCGGGCGCGCCATCGCGAATTTCATAACGGCGCGTCGTCCGCCCCGGGAAAGCGAAGCCGGGCCTGATCCTCGATCGTCCGCCAGCGCGGAGGAGTGGGGATCAGGCCCGGCTTTTCGTCAACCCGTCGGTGTTTTACACGAGGCCCATATAGGCCTGCCGGACCATCGGGTTCTCGGCCAGATCCTGCGTCGCCCCGGAAATCTTGACGCGGCCGGAGTCGAGCACGATGCCGCGCGTGGTGAGTTCGAACGCGGTGATGACGTCCTGTTCGACCAGCAACATCGAGAGCCCCTGACGCTGAATCTGCCGCAGCGCTTCGCCAAGGCTGTCCACCACCTTCGGCGCGAGTCCGAGCGAGAGTTCGTCGATCATCAGAAGTTTCGGCCGGCCCATGATGCCACGGGCGATGGCGCACATCTGCTGTTCGCCGCCGGACAGCGTTCCCGCTGCCTGATGCCGCCGTTCGGCAAGGATCGGAAACAGATCCAGCATCTGCTCCAGGTCGCGGCGGATGTTGTCCTTGTCACTGCGCAGATAAGCGCCGGTGAGCAGGTTGTCGATCACGCTCATCGGTCCGAAAAGTCTGCGGCCTTCCGGAACGTGGACGATGCCGGCGCCAAGAATCTGCTTCGGCGAATGGTTCTTGATGTTGCCGCCGCGAAATTCGACAGCGCCCGTTCGGGCGGAGAGAAGACCGGACAGGGTCCGCAGCAGCGTGCACTTGCCCGCGCCGTTCGATCCGACGAGGCAGACCGCCTCGCCCTCGTCGACGTGAAAGTCGATCCCCCACAGGACCTGGATATCGCCATAGCCGGAAGTGAGATTGCTGACGTTGAGAAGCGGTTTAGTCATGGCGTACCATCTGTCGTTCGGCGAAGCGTGAGCCCAGGTAGGCCTCGATGACGCGGGGATCGTTGATCACATCCGCCGTGGCATCGTCGGCGATCAGTTCGCCGTGATGAAGAACGACGACGCGGCTGCACAGGCCGGTGACCACCTTGAGCAGATGTTCGATGATAACGATCGAGATGCCGCGGGCGGCGATCGCCCGTATCAGGTCGAGCGCCTGATTGATCTCGGCGGTGTTGAGGCCCGCATTGACCTCGTCGAGCATGAGGATATGGGGGTTCATCGCCAGGCTCTTCGCCAATTCCAGCCGCTTGCGGTTGGCCAGCGTGAGTTGGTCGGCCGGTTTGTCAGCCTGCGGCGCAAGCCCGGTGAATTCGAGATGTCCCATCGCGATATCGCGCGCCTCGGCCATCGAGCGGACGTTGGCCGCGAACATCGCTCCCGCCATCACGTTCTGAACAACTGTCATGAGCGGGAACGGCTGCACCACCTGAAAGGTGCGGGCGACGCCGCGCGCGGAAATTTGAAATGGCTTCAGATGCTGGATCGGCTCGCCCTCGTGCAGGATTTCGCCAGAGGTCGCCGGATGCACGCCGGTGATGACGTTCACCAGAGTGCTCTTGCCCGCGCCGTTGGGGCCGATCAGACCGACGATCTGACCGGACTGCAATGTGAGGGAGACGTTGCGGATCGCCTTCACGCCGCCGAAGGTACGGCTGACGTTCCTCAGTTCGAGCAATTTCCCGGTCATGCCGTCACCGCCTTCTTCTTCAGCAGCGTCCGCCAGTCGAAGGAGAGGACACCGGCCGGCAGGAAGAGGATCAGGATGACGATCAGCAGTCCGAGAATGCCGGTGTGGAGCTGCAGGAAGTTGCGCCACACGATCTCGTCCAGCAAGAGGAAGACGACCGCGCCGAGCATCGGGCCGAACACGGTTCCCATGCCGCCGATCAGCACCATCAGGATCGGCTTGATTGAGAACAGCACGTCATAGGCGTCGGCCGGTTCGACGTAGCCGGTCCAGGACGCGTAGAGCGCGCCGGCTGCGGCCGCGAAGCAACCGGAGAGCGTGAAGGCGATGATCTTGTAGCGGGTCGTGTTGATGCCGACAATGTCGGCGGCATCTTCGTTCTGCTTGATGCAGGTCAGACCGAAGCCGAGCCTGCTGTTCGCGACCAAGTAGGTCGTGATCAGCGTGATCGCCGCGAGCACGAACATCGCGTAGAAGAAGAAACGGCCCAGCGCATCCGGTCCCCAGCCGAAGAACGGAAGGTTGAGGCCCATGCCGCCGCCCGTCAGCGAGGTCATGCCGTTGGTGAGTTCGCGCAGCACCTCGGCGATCACCAGGGTGGCGATGGCGAAGGCATGGCCGCGCAAACGCAGCAGGACGAGGCCGAGCGCATAGGCGAACAGCGAGCCGATGATGACGGCGAAACCCCACGCAAGAACGACGGGGATGCCGCGTGATTGCACCACGGCGCCGGCATAGGCGCCGAGCCCGAAGAACGCCGCGACGCCGAACGACGGATAGCCGGCGAAACCGCCGATGAAATTCCACGCCATGGCGAGCGTCGCATACATCAGCATGATCGTCGACAGCCGCAGCGTGTAGTTGCTGCCGATCAGCGGCATTGCCAGAATGACGGCCGCTCCGACAATGACGAAAGCGAGTTGGGTCTTGGTCATCAGTAGCCTTTCACACCCAGAAGCCCGTGCGGCCGGAACAACAGCAAAACGATGAGAACCACGAAGGCCAGCGTCAGCGCGTATTCGGATCCGAAGAACACCGCGCCGAAACTTTCAAGCATCCCGAACATCAGTCCGCCGATCGCCGCGCCCGGAACGCTGCCCACGCCGCCCAGAATGCAGATGACGAAAGCCTTGCTGAGGTAAAGCGGCCCGGACAATGGTGAAATCGGAAACGAAATGCTCATCAGGCTGCCCGCCGCGCCCGCCAACGCGCCGCCGAGCGCGAAGGTGATGGCGTAGGTGCGCTTCACGTCGATGCCCATCAACAGCGCGGCCTCGCGATCGAAACGCACCGCGACGATGGCGCGGCCGATCGATGTCAGTCGCATCAGGAGCCAAAGCGCGAGGATCAGGGCGAAGGCGATCACGGTGGCAGCCGCGCGATCCATCGGGATGAAGATGTCGCCGAGTTGAAGAACGCCGAACGAATTTTCGAGGATCACCTTCTGATAGTCCGCGGTGAAAGCGAGCAGCATCGCGTTGTTCATCATCAGTTCGAGACCGAAGGTGAGGATCAATGTCACCAGGACGGTCTGCGCCACCACCCGGTTGATGATGAATAGCTGCGTCACGTAGCCAAGTGCCCCGAGAACGATGCCGGACGACAGCACCGACAGGAACGGATGAATGCCGAGCCAATTGTAGGAAAGGATCGCGATGAACGCGCCAAACACGATGAACGAACCGTGCAGCAGATTGATGATGTTGAGCACGCCCCAGACCAGGGAGAATCCGGCGGCGATACAGGCGTAGAGACCGCCCAGAATCAATCCGTTGACGAGATACTGAAAGAAGATCATCGGCGTACGAGCCTGTTGGTTTCGAGAAAGGTCTCGCGGAGAAGCAGGGACATCCGCGATCGAACGGCGTCGCCGATCCGGTGGAGGATCGGCGACGCCGCCGGTTGGTGCTTACTTCTCGAAGCGGATGTCGCTCTGCTTGTACTCCGCCGGATCGATCACGGTCGGCTTGCCGCCCTGGATCTGCATGGTCGGCGGCTTCAGCGAGATGATCTGGCCGGTCGGGCCGAACTTGATGTGACCGTAGAACGTCTTGGCATCCAGCGCGGCGATCTGGTCGCGCACCTTGGCCTTCTCGACCGTGCCGGCCTTGCTGACGGCGAGGGCGAGAACCACGCCGCAGGCGGCGGACGACGCGACGGAGTATTCCGGAGCCGTGCCGTTGTTGCGTTCGGCATAGAGCTTCGCGAAAGCTTCGGCAGAACCGAAGACGTCATCGCTCTTGAGATCGGCCGCAGGATCCCACCAGGCCGAGGTCACGACGTTCTCGGACAGCTTTCCGGTGTTCTTGAGGAAATCCGGCGAGGTCGGTCCAACGAGCATTGCCGTCAACTGCGGCTTCACGCCGAGCTCCTGCATCTGCTTGCGGATCACGATCATGTCGTTGGTGTAGCCGGTGACGTAGAGCCAGTCCGCCTTGCTGGAGCGAATCTGCGTCAGCGCCGAACTGAAATCCACCGTGCCTATCGGGAATTTCTGCTCCGATACGATCTCGAGGCCTTTCTGCTTGGCGTATTTCTCGAACACACCGGCGATGGCCAGCGGGAAGAAATCGTTGCGGGATAGCAGCGCAACGCGCTTCACGGACGGATTGCTCTTGAGCACAAGATCGACCAGCGGCTCGACCACGGTTTCGTTCGGCGTGTACATTCCGAACAGATACTTGAAGCCCTGATCGTAGACCTGGGCGGATGCGGCCTGCGCCGCGATCATCGGCACGCCGTACTTTTCGCTGACGGCGCTTGCCGCTTTTGTGGCGCCGGAGCCGAATGGCGAGAACAATGCATCCACCTTGTTCTCGGTGATCATCAGCTCGGTCGATTGCACCGCGCGCGGCGTGTTGGACTGATAGTCGGAATAGATGACCTCGACCTTGTATAAATCGTTGCCGACCTTGATGCCGCCGGCAGCGTTCTGCTTCTCGGCCCACAGGTCGTAGCCCGCCTTCATGCGCAGGCCTTCCGGCGAAAGACCGCCGGTCAGCGGCAACGGGGCGCCGATCTTGAAAATCTTGTCGGCTGCGTAACCCGGACTGACGTTGGCGCAAGCCATCGCGATTGCCGCGGCGATGAGGCCGCCGGTTGCCTTGATACCCATCATGCCTAAATCCCCCTTATGTGTTTCGGTCGTCGATGCAGCGATCAGTCAGGTGCGCCATGTCGCCAGTGGCCGCCAACCATGGTGGCCACGCAGTTGATGTCGAGGAGGCCTTCGGCGCTGGCCGTCAGCGGATTTCCAGAGAGCACCGCAAGATCGGCGAAGTAGCCGGGCAACAGCGGCCCCTTCTGGTGCTCGTCGAATGTCAGCCATGCGCCGTTCACCGTGAGCAGGCGCAGGGCGGTTTCGTTGGATACGGCTCCGCGTGCGCCCATGATCTTGCCGGTGCGTCGATCCTTCCGGGCCAGCATGGTCCACATGCAAAACAGCGGATCGTTCGGCACCGCGTCGGTAGCCGCCGATACCGGCACGCCGAGATCGCTCAACGCTTTCGCGGGCGACAGCATGTCGAGTTCGTCGTCGGCAAGGTCCGCGAAAGTGTGGCCGACCTTCCAGAGATAATGTGCCGGGATCAGCGTTACGGCGACGCCGAGGGCCTTGATGGCCTGAATGTCGCGCGGATTGGCCTTGCTGATATGTTCGATCACCCAGCGACGTTGACCGATCGGATAGTGCTTGGCCACGCGCTCGAGGATCGGGACCACCTCGTGCAGCTTGTCGGAGGCGAGGGTGTGCAGCCGCAGCCCATGCTTGCCGGCGAGCATACAGAGTTCTTCGTAATCCGACGGCGTGTTCATGTTGACGAGACAGCCGCTCCAGCCGGTGTCTCCGATGTTCTTGTTCGCGACCTCGGTGAATCTGGGATTGCCACCGTATCCGACGAAAATTCCGGAGATGCGCAGCGTGTCGTCGCCGAGGCCGCTGCCGCGCGCCCACGACAGCCAGTTCCGCATCGCATATTCCGCGTCAGAGCTGGCGAGCCATGCAGGGCTCAGCACGAGGCCGGCCCGTAGCGTCAGTTCATCGCGTTCGCGCAATTCGCGAAAGGCGGCGATCACGTCCGGCGAACAGCCATGGCCCTCGTAGACGCTGGTTGTTCCCTTGTCGAGGAACATGGGGAGCGATTGTCTTAGTCCCTTGATGCGATCCTCGAGGGTGAAACGCGGCACCGCCGGGAGCAGATCCGGTTCGACCATGCGGAGATAGTTGCGTTCGACGATGACACCGGTCGGTTCGCCGTCGCCGTCCTTCAGAATCTCGAGGCCCGGCGCCCGCGGGACGGTGTTGCGATCGATGCCGTTGAGTTTGAGGGCCAGACTGTTGAGAACGGTGTAGCAGGGCGGTTCGCCCCAATAACCGCTGGGACTGGCGATGCACACTGGATGATCCGGCGCGACCTGATCGAGTTCATGACGGTTTGGGTAGCGGCCTTCGGTCAGCGTCTTGTCGGCGTCCCAGTAGAATGGCGGCGCGCCGATCGGCATGGTCACGATCCATTCGCCGCGCGGCGTTTGATGGACCAGTTCGGAGATGCGCTTCTGGATGTCTGCGATGCTGCGGGCGTCCTCGAGTGAGGGCCGCAGCGTCTTCAACCCCAAACCGTCGGAATGCGCGTGGGTGTCGTTGAAGCCGGGAATGATGGTTCGTTGACCGAAATCATGAACTCGCGTCGCATGGCCGCGTCGCTGCATGACATCGTCGCGCCGCCCCATGGCGACGATGCGGCCATCAGCCACAGCCAGGGCTTCCGCTGTGGTGTTCGCGTGATCCAGTACCAGGACATTGCCGATGACGATGGTCTCGGCCTGTCGGCGCTGGGAATCAGTTTCCGCACCCGTCATGACGTCCTCATTTCTGCGAGGATATCGGTCCGAAATCAATTTCGGCCGCTTGATTTTATAAATAATTATATATTTTATTTAGCGATTGCTTGATTGTCAAACCAGCTGTGCGGCGAAACTGAATTTGTCAGCAACTTGTTTGTCGCGGATCAGCGCAAATGACCGCCTGCCCGGTAGAAGCGCTCCAATCCCTGCTGAAATCGCTCAAGTAACGACTTCAGTGCTGTAATTTCAGGCACCGCGCTCGCGAACTGGGCCGCGAGCTGACGCTGCAACGCATCTTCGTCGAGGCCGAGAACCCGGCCGCGGTGGACGATCCGCCGCCCGTTGCAATAGACGCTCTCGATGTGCCTCTGTTGCGCGCGCCTGAAGAACGTTTGGAACGGGTCGTCAAGAGATGAATGCAAATCCGGGGCCAGCGCTGCGTAATCGATCACGATAAAGTCGGCGGCGGCGCCGGGTGCAAGGTGGCCGACGGCGCCCGATCCGCATACCGCGCACGCACCTGCGGCAGAACCGGCGCTGAAGACCTCCTCGCAATTGATCTCGCGGTCGAAGCCAGTGCCACCATGCAGCAGATGCGTGAGGCGGAGTTCGCGCAGAATATCGTCATCGTCGTCCAGCGCGAGGGCGTCGAGGCCGATCGCGAAGCGCAATCGCGCATCTCTGATCGCCGGTAGCGGCGCGATGCCCGATCGCAGCCGCAGGTTCGAACTGGTGTTGATGGAGACGGTGACGTTATGCCGGGCCAGCAACGCGCTTTCCTCGGGTCGGAGCCAGGTGCCGTGCGCGACGGTGAGCCTGTCCGACAGCAGGCCGAGTGTCTCAAGGCGCCGAACCGGACCGTCCGGATAGTGCCGGTCGGTCCACTCGCGCTGATATTTCGATTCCAGCAGATGCATATGGATGCGGCGGCGATGGTGTGCCGCGCGCGTCGCGACCTCGCGCAGCAGATCGTCGGAACACCATTCCATCCCGACCGGACCATACTGGACGCTGACGTTCGGGCTCTCGATGAGCGCGGCGATCCTTTCGACCATGTCGAGTTGCTCGGCGATCGGCGGGATCGGTTTCAGCCATCGTTCGGCGATGGCGCGCGCGTCATCGGCATCGAACTGTGCCAGAATGCCCTCGTCAGGCCCATAACCGAGACGATGGCGATCACGCAGCGGAACGACGAAAGCGATGCGCACGCCGACGTCGCGGGCGGCGCGGCCGACGGCTTCGGCGGCGGACGGCAGCGTCGCGAGACCCGCCGACAGATGACAATGCACGATCGAGGTGATGCCGGCGCGCGCCATTCGGGCGAACGCCAACGCCGCGACGGGATACGGATCGAGCGGCGGAATGGTGTAGGTCGCTGGCACCCACGCCTCGACGGCGGTGTCGAACGCGCCATAGGCAAGGGTCTTGAGGCCGCGCCCGTGATCGTGAGCGTTGGCGAGAGCGGGAACGATCAACGTGTCGGGAACCGCGCCCGAGGTCGCGGCATCGCCGCCGGCTTCGATCTCCGTTATCAAGCCGCCGGCGAATTTGAGTGTTGCGTTGGTGATCAGCGTGACCGGCGCCGTTCCCTGAAGCAGGCGGCGGGTGGCGATGGCATTCGCGGTCATGAGGTCACCTCAGTCGGTATCATCGTTCCATTGGATGCTGAAACCCGATCCACCGCGGACGATGAAGCACCCGTTCTCCGGAACGAAATGGGTCGGCAACAGCAACGTGCGGGATTCGGCGCAACTTTCCAGCAGGTGCAATCGCGAGCGCACGCCGAGCCCCGGATCGTCGTCGAGGCTTGTGCCCCATTGCGGGTGGTAGACCTGCAACGGCACATGCATGACGTCGCCCGAGAAGATTGCGCGACGTCCCCGCGAGTGAAGGTGGATGGCGCAATGTGAGAAAGTGTGCCCGGGTGCGAGCACCAGCGTCAGGGCGTTATCCAGTTCGTAGCCGTCGTCGACTGCCAGCGCCTGACCCGATTCGATCACCGGCAGGATGGAGTCGTCCCAGGTGAATTCGTTGTGCGGAGAAATCCGGTGGCCCGGGAGCGCCGGGTTCCAGCGATCGAGTTCGGCGCGATGCATGACATATCTGGCATTGGGAAAAGTCGGAAGCCAGCGGCCATTCTCCAGCATCGTGTGCCAGCCGACATGATCGGCGTGCAGATGCGTGCACATCACGAAGTCAACCTGTTCGGGTGTCACGCCCGCCGCGGCCAGTCGCGCCAGCCACGGATGTTCGCGCTGGTGGAAGCGCGGGAAATACGGCCGGTTCTTGTGGTTGCCGCCGCAAGTGTCGATCAGAACGGTGTGCCGGCCGGTTTTCACAAGAAAACTCCGGACCGATGTGCGGAACTTGCCTTCCGGAATGTCGTAGTGAAGCGGCGCCATCCAGTGCATGTGTCGCGCCAGCGTCTCGGGATCGGAATCCGGAAACAGCATCTTGGGCACGAAACTCGGTTGAACGCTCTCTTCGACGGCGACAACCTCTGCATCTCCGATCCTCAGCATGAGGCCGATCTCCAGTTCGACGGATGAATTATCACAGGCTGCCGACGGCGGAGGCGTGAGCTGAGACCGATCCGGCTTCCTCACGCAGTCGCGCGATCGCTTCTCGGCCTTCGCGGCGAATCAAACCTTCGTTGGGATCGACGAGAATGCCGTTTTGTTTGCGGATGCGGCCGTCGATGGCGACAAACAGGATGTCGGATGCCGTCGCATCGCTGACGGTCGCGTGAGCTCGGTGCAATCGCGTGCGCTCGTCCGTTTCACCGCGGCCGGCGGCAATCAGCACGATGTCGGCGCATTTGCCCGGCGACAGCGTGCCGATGCCGTAATCAAGCCCGAGGCGACGCGCGGCTTCGCGCGTACGTTCCGCCGGCGTCATCGCTGCGGGCGGGGTTGTGAGATGCCCGATTGTTGCGGGCAACGTCGCGGTCACCTCGTCGAGGCCGGTGGGCATATCGTCGGCGGCCACGCCGAGCTCGAGCAGATGATCGCCGTGAGTTGAGAACCAGTCGCCGCCGAGACGTGCGATCGCCTCCTGATCGGCGCGATGGTCGGCGGTCGGTCCGTCGAGCGGATAACTGAAACGTCCACGCATGCCGCTGTCGATCTGCGCAACGATGGCCATCTCGGCGTGTTCACCGCCGAGATCATAACCGCAATGGTTGATCGTGGTGAACCCGGCCGCGAGCGCCTCCAGCAGCGCCAGCCTGACGGCGCAATAGACATCCGCCGCTGTGGCACCGGAGAGGTCGGGCAGGCTGCTGTGCAGCCCGAGCATGTCGCTGCAAAGATGACGATGCTCCGCGATGAAGCCCGGCACCGCGATAGCGTCGCGTCCATTGATCTCGTGCGTCACGTCGATTTGCAGATCACGGCCGAGATTGGTGATCAAGCCGTCGCGGACATGAATATCCGCGACGGGGAGATCGCCAAGGCCAGGATCCAGCGTCAGCACGCTGGCGTTTCGAATGACGAATTCGCTCGGTTCGGGATGCGTGGCGGGCGCCGAGCTAAACATGCTGCGCCGTTTGTATGCCGCCCGACGCGCCATCGCGGCCGTGGCGTCGAGCGGTGGCGCAATCAGCCCATCGACCAGAAAACCGGATCGTTGACCAGGAATGCGGCAGCACGCGCAAAACATCGCCAGCCTACGTGACGTTCCGGCGCAATTGGCTTCGCACCATCATCATGTTTCGCCGCGAAGCAAGGCACCGGAGCCGAGGGGCGGCCGCACTCCGTCCACGCGCCGGGACCGTTGGCCGAGTTGAACGTTCACGATCATCTCCGTGTCCTGCGGGCCGACGATATTTTTTGTCGACAGATCTCGCGTGAGCTCCGCTCTGTCGCGTTTGACAATCTGCGTTATCATACAATAGTCTTCGTTATATATAAAAATGCAATATTTACAAATTTTTGACGCCGCAACAATTCGGTGCGCGGCGATCTGGGGGATGCGGATGAGGATGTCGTGTTTTGCGGTGGATGCGGAACGATGGCGGTCGCGCATCGGGTCGCCGCGATCCCGCGCATCATGTGCGCCATCCGGCAACACGATATCGCGCATGCCGCATGGTTGCCATGCGTGGAATTGGCGCGCGACGTGCATGGAGCGAAGGTCCGCCGTGGGAACGGTCCGTTTGTTTTCCGCAACGGATCACATGCGGCGAGGCGTTGCCGGCAGATTTCGTTTCGTCCGACGTCCGGTTAGCGAGCAAGAAGCAAGATGAGCAAGTCAACGAACAACCCCGCACTCTGGGCTCAGGCCGACACCGTCGTCCTGAACGGGCAAGTTCTCACGGTGGATCCCGCGTTTTCGATCGTCGAGGCGGTTGCGATCCGCGATGGCCGTTTCATGGCCGTGGGCAGCAACGCCGAGATCAATGCCTATGTCGGCCCACGCACCAACGTCATCGACGCGGCGGGGCGAACCGTGGTGCCGGGCCTGATCGATACCCATGCGCATGTCGAGGCGGCCGGACTGTTCAAGTATACGGTATCGTTCGACGGCGTCACCACGGTTGCCGAGGCATTGGCGCGGGTGAAGGACATGGCCTCGCGCACCGCGCCCGGCGAATGGATCCGCGGCCGGATGTGGCATCCCATCGCGCAACTCCAGGAGAAGCGTTTTCTCAATCGCTGGGAACTCGACGAGGTGGCGCCGAACCATCCGGTGTGCCTGCCGGTCGGTCATTTCACGCTGACCAACAGTCTTGCGCTCAAACTCGCGGGTATCGACCGCGATACGCCCAATCCCCAGGGGGGCGAAATCCACCGCGACAAGGACACCGGTGAGCCCAACGGCGTGTTGGAGGAAGCCGCCGAGGATATGGTCGACACGCTGTTGCCACCGTGGTCGCAGGATGTCCGTGTTCAGCAGATCCGCGATGCGATGGCTTATTTCAACAGCTTCGGCATCACCAGCGCCATCAGCGCGCGGGTCGATCCCGTGGACATGCGGACGCATCAGATCATCGCGCGGCGTGGTGAGGCGACGCTGCGCATCAGCGCGATGTTCGCGCCGACCGGAGGCCTCAATCCGACATTGTCGATCGAGGAATGGCGCTCGTTCCTTGGGTTGATGGGTACGGTGTCCGATTTCGGCGACGACTGGCTGAGCTACTCGGGGCTGAAAATGCAAATCGACGGCGGCATGACGCTGCGCACCGCCGACATGCGCGAGAGCTATCCCGATCAGCCCGGCTATCACGGCACCGTTGTCGTCGAACAGGCTCGACTCAATGAGCTTGTGGCGATCGCCAATCGCTATGGATGGCGTGTCGGAGCGCACGCGGTGGGTGATGCCGCTGTCGACAAAATTCTCGATGCCTACGAATATGCCGATCGCGAGAAGTCCATCCGTGATCGCCGCTTCATCGTCATCCACGGCAGCCTGATGCAGCCCGATCAGATGAAGCGGGCGAAGGCGCTCGGCGTGCGCGTCGACACCCAGAGCGTATTCCTGTGGGACAAGGCCGCGACCATTGCGCGTTATCTTGGGAAGGATACGGCCTCGCGGGCGATTCCGCTCCGCTGGATGATTGATCACATGGGTCTGGATGCCGTCGCGCAAGGCACCGACTATCCGATCAACACGCTGAACCCTTTCATCAACATGTACATCATGGTGACGCGGAAGGACATTAATGGCGATGTCTATGGCGCGGATCAACGCGTGAGCCGCGAGGAGGCGCTGCGGCTCTATACCAGTGCGGCCGCGCGGTATTCGTTCTCGGAAGAGAAGAGCGGGTCGATCGAAGTCGGCAAGTTGGCTGATCTTGCCATCCTATCGGGCGATCCGCTCGCCGTTGCGGAGGAGGACCTGAAGAACATCGTCGCGCTGCGGACGATGGTGGCCGGCCGCACAGTCTTCGAGCGTGGCGGGCGCGGATAGTCGTAACGGTCCATCGGGCGTGGTCCACGGGGAGAGGTGTCGGATGAGCGTTCGTTTGTCGCTCGATCACGTCAGCAAGACGTTTGGTGAACCCGGACAGGGCGAGGGTTTGCTCGCGCTGGACGGCATTTCCCTCGACGTCGCGTCCCGTGAATTTCTTGCTATCGTCGGTCCCTCCGGTTGCGGCAAATCGACATTGTTACGCATCGCTGCCGGCTTGATGCCGCCAAGCGCGGGACAGGTCGAGGAGGGAGGGCGGCCTGTCGTCGGTCCGCCGGATCGCTTCGTCTATCTGTTCCAGCAGTATTCGAAGTCGCTGTTCGCTTGGCGCACTGTGCTTGATAACGTCATGTTTCCGCTGGAGGGCGCGCCGCGCTCGCAGCGAGCCGAGCTGCGCGAGCGGTGCCGCACGTATTTGCGGCAAGTGGGACTCGCGGGCTTCGAGGGTCACTATCCGTGGCAATTGTCCGGCGGCATGCAGCAACGCGTGGCGATAGCCCGCGCGCTGGCCGCCAAACCAGACGTATTGCTGCTGGACGAGCCGTTCAGCGCCGTGGATGCGCTGACGCGGATGGAGCTGCAATCGCTGGTGCTTGAGCTCTGGCAAGAACACGGCTTCACCGCGATTCTCGTCACGCACGATGTCGACGAGGCGGTGTTTCTCGCTGATCGCGTCGCGGTTCTGAGCGCGAGGCCGTCGCATATCTCGGAGATCGTCGCGGTGGATCTGCCGCGTCCGCGCGATCAGATCGCGACGCGTGAGAATGGCCGCTTTCTCGAGCTGCGGCATCACCTGATGTCGGCACTGCTCAACAAGGTGGGGCATGGAGCGCCGCATGTCTGAGCGGGGCATCGCGGGGTGGATTCCGTCCGAGCGGGCTCTGTCGCGCACGATCGGAATTGTCTCGCTGATGACGCTGGTGGCGGTCTGGGAATTCGCCGCACGCCATGGCCTTGTCAATCGCGTGCTGTTGCCGCCCCCATCGGCGATCGCGCTGGCGTTGCGTGACCTCATCGTCGATGGGGATCTGTTGCGGCCGCTGCTTCACACCGTCGGTCTGTTCGTGATCGGCTACGCCACCGCTTGCATTCTCGGGATCGGGATCGGGTTGTGGATGGGATGCAGTCCGTTCGCGGATGGATTGCTGGAGCCGCTGGTGGAATTGCTGCGGCCAATTCCGAAATCGGCGTTGGTCCCCGCATTGTTCCTGTTTCTCGGCATCGGTATGGCGACGATGGTGACGATCATCGCGTTCGCCGCGGTGTTCCCGGTGTTGATCAACACCTACCAGGGCGTGCGGGGCATCGATCCCGTGCTGCTCGAAACCGCGCGAACCTTCCGTTGCAGCCGTTGGCGAACCGTGTGGTCCGTCGTTCTGCCGGGCGCGATGCCGGCGATCCTCACCGGGATGAAGGTCGCGCTCAGTCTGGCGATCGTTCTGACCATTCTCGCGGAAATGCTCGCCGGCCTCGATGGTCTCGGCTTCGTCATTCTTGATACGCAACGCGCGTTTCAGACGCAGCAGATGTACGCCTGGATCGCGGTGCTGGCGGCCTTCGGCGCAGGCCTCAGCCTGCTGTTTGACAAGATCGAACAACGGATGGTGCCCTGGCGCGGGCAGTGAGACACGATAACAGGAGGGTGACACGATGAGAAATTTGCGAACGATCGGGCTGGCGTGTGGGCTTATGGCGGCGACCGTCGCCGGGGTCATGGGAGTGACGTCGCCGGCGCAGTCGGCGGAACCGATCAAGCTGCGTGTCAGCATCATTCCGATCAACGACGTGACGCCGTTGTTCTCGGCGATCAAGCAGGGATACTTCGCCGAGGAAGGCATCGCGATCGATACTTCTCCGTCGGCCGGCGGGGCCACGGGGATTCCCGGATTGGTGGCGGGCAGCTTCGATATCGTCTACGGCAACGTAGTCTCGATGCTACTGGCGGCGCAGCAGGGTATCGACATCCGCGTGGTCGCGCCGGGCACAAAGATCGAGAAAGTCGAGAACGACACTTCGGCGCTGGTGGTGCGCGCCGATAGCGGTATCAAGACCGGCAAGGATCTCGAAGGCAAGACCGTCGGCGTCAACACGCGCAACAACGTGATCTGGCTATACGCGCGCGCCTGGATCAAGGCGACGGGCGGCGATCCGGACAAGGTGACTTACAAGGAAATTCCGCATCCCCAGATGGAAGATGCGCTACGTCAGAAGCAGGTCGATGCCGGTTATATGGTGATTCCCTACGTCGCGCTGGCGACGGCGAAGCCGGAGTTCGCCCCCATTGCGCATCCCTACAGCGCGGTCCAGCTTGGCGTCGATGTCGGCCAGTATCTGACAACTTCGAAATTTTTGAAGGAGCATCCCGAGACCGCGGAGAAGTTCGTCCGTGCGCTGCGGCGCGGTATCGAATGGTACAACGCCAATCGCGGAAAGCCGGAACTGCTCGAAATCGTTTCCGGGTTCACGCGGATCAATGTTGATCTGTTGAGCAAGATCGAGATGTCGCCGTCGCCGATGAAGGTCGATCCGCCGCAAATCGAGAAGACCATGAAGCTGATGATCGAGAACAAGCTCTTGAAGGGGCCGATCGACGTCAACGCGCTGGTCGCCAAAACGGCGCTGTGACGGCCCGCCCCACCTCATCGCGCGCCGCTCCGTCGCCGGCTTTTCCGGCGGCGGGCAAAGCGCGTTCGTGGTTTCCCGACACGCGGCGACTGAACGGCGTGTTGCTCGTTCTCGCTCTGCTGGCGTTATGGGAGCTTTCGGCGCGGCTCGGCTGGGTTCTCAGCCCAAGCTGGCCGCCGGTATCGCGGGTGTTTGTCGCGTTGTACCAAGGTCTGGCGAGCGGCGAACTGCTGCAATTGATGGCGGCGACCCTGATGCGGGCGTTGTCCGGCTACGTCATCGGGTGCGCTTGCGGCGTTGCGCTTGGCCTTCTGCTCGGCACCAATCGGTGGGCGCGCTATATTCTCAAACCGGTCATCGAGGTGTTGCGCCCGATTCCCGCGCCGGCGATCGTGCCGCCGCTTATCCTGTTTCTCGGCGTCGACAACGCGTTGAAGATATTTGTGATCTCGCTGGCATGCTTCTTCCCGGTGTTTCTCAACACGCTCGGCGGGATCAGCGCCGTTGACGATGTGCTCCTGCAAACGGCGCGCACCTTTCGCGTATCTGGGCGAAAGACTTTGCTGAGCGTCGTGCTGCCCGCATCGCTGCCGATGATCGCGGCCGGAATGCGCACCGCGACCGGTATCGCGTTGGTTGTGACAGTCATCGCTGAAATGATCGCCGGGTCCTCCGGGCTTGGCTATTACATCATCCAGATGCAATACGCGCTGAAGCCCGAGGCAATGTATGCCGCTGTGATCTGCCTCGCAGCCACGGGCTATCTGCTCAACCGTCTGGTGCTGCTGGCGGAGACGCACTTCGTTCCATGGATCGGAAAATAGCGCAGAAACGCGCACGCATGGATGGCCGAACGATCGGCCTGGCAGCCGCCGCGCTTCGAAGATGGTCTTGGTCTCGGCGCTGTAGGGCGATATCCCGCCGTCCGGCAGGTCGTCGTCGCCATAATTATTATAAAGTCTGGAGACATCAGCTCTCTCGTCATGCCCGCGATATGAAATTAATCCTATTCAAGGTGGTTTTGTGGGTCACGCAGGCGACGTCTGCCAGAGAATTGAGCAGCGGTCTGTCCCAGGACGTACGGCGAGCCGATCGCGGCGGTCGCGCATTGCGGATGCGGGATTATGCGTAACGCCGCGGGATGGCCTGGCGCTCATGAACAATCTTGCAGGCGGCCCGCTGACCGCCACGATGTGGGAGATCTGCTCTCCAGGCATCGCAGGCTAGACATTCCGCATGGCAGGGAACTGTCAACACAGGTTGTCTTGCCACTCTTGGTGCACTGCGCTAAAGCCTCAGAATAATTCCAAGGTGGCCGAATCTGTTGGCCATATCGCCCCAAAATCAAGGATCGCCGATGACCGGCATCTTGCAAGACTATCTGCCGTTGGTGGTGTTTATCGGCATTGCCGCCGTGATCGGGCTGGTGTTGTTGATCGCGCCGTTTATCGTTGCTTTTCAGCAGCCTGATCCGGAAAAACTGTCTGCCTATGAGTGCGGCTTCAACGCGTTCGACGACGCGCGCATGAAGTTTGACGTGCGGTTCTATCTGGTGGCGATCCTGTTCATCATCTTCGACCTGGAAGTCGCCTTCCTATTTCCGTGGGCGGTCGCGTTCGGGAAGCTCGGCCTGGTCGGGTTCTGGTCGATGATGGTGTTTCTGGCCGTCCTCACCATCGGCTTTATCTACGAATGGAAGAAAGGCGCGCTCGAATGGGATTGAGTCCGACCCACGCGCAATCGTCCGGTCCGATCGTGGCGCCTGCCGCGACCGGCATTCTCGATCCACGCACCGGCAAGCCGGTCGGCGCCGATG
>CAUJJN010000089.1 GCA_963204905.1 Pseudomonadota bacterium | reverse complement strand
TGGGGCACCGGCTTCAATCTCGCCGTCGCGCCGCTGTTCGATCGCTTCGGCTATCCGCAGCTCGCCGTGTCGGCGGTCACCGACAAGGCGCCGCAATTCGTCAAGCGCTGGAAGAAGAGCTACTGGATGCTCGGCGGCGGCCATGACTACACCGAGGCGCTGGCCGGCGTGCTGAAGCAGGCCAAGGCGGCGGGCACCATCAACGGCAAGGTCGCGATGATCTCGGTCGCCGACGGCTTCGGCATCGATCTCGTCACCGCCGCGCGGCCGTCGTTCAAGAACGCCGGGCTCGAGGTCATCTACGACGTGACCTATCCGGCCGGCACCACCGACTTCACGCCGATGATCAACGAAGCCGCCAAGGGCGGCGCCGACACCTTCGTCGCGTTCTCCTATCCGCCGGAAACCTTCGCCATCACCCAGCAGGCGCAGGTGGCGAAGTTCAATCCCAAGGTGATGTATCTCGGCGTCGGCACCGGCTTCCCGGTCTACGGCAAGAACAACGGCCCGAACGCCGAAGGCATCATGAGCCTCGGGGGCATCGATCCGAAGAACGAGGCCAACATCGCCTATCGCAAGCGCCACGAGGAAGTCACCGGCAAGGCGCCGGACCTGTGGGGCAGCGTGATCACCTACGCCAGCCTGCAAATGCTGCAGGAGGCGATCAAGCGCAAGGGCCTCGACCGCGAGGCGGTGTCCAAGGAACTGTCCACCGGCACGTTCAAGACCGTGCTCGGCGACACCAGGATGGAAGACAACCAGCTTCGCACGCTGTGGTTCGGCGGCCAGTGGCAGAACGGCCAGTTCGTCGCCATCGCGCCGGTCGACCGGCCGGGCGCGGCGAAGCCGGTGCTGCCGAAGCCTGTCTGGCAGGCGAAGTAACGCCACGCGACGACGCGCGCGATGTTCGTCACCACCCTGATCGCGGGCCTTGTGCTCGGTGGGACCTACGCCCTGGTGGCGATGGGTCTCACCCTGCAATACGGCATCTCCCGCATCATGAATCTCGCCTACGGCGAGACGATCATCGCCGCGTCGTTTCTCGCTTATGCGCTGAGCGGCTCGTTCAACATCAGCCCGCTCGTCAGTCTCGTTCTCGCCGCGCCGCTCGGCTTCGCCTTCAGCTACGTGATCTACGGCGTGATGCTGCGGCCGCTGGTGGCGCGTTCGAAGACGGCGATGGCGCTGGAGATCGATTCCATCCTCGCCACTTTCGGCCTGCTGTTCGTCATTCAGGGCGTGATGCTGGTGATGTTCGGCGGCAATTACATCAGCTACTCCTACATGAATTTCGGCGTCGACATTCTCGGCGCCAGCGTCGCCGCCAATCGGCTGCTGGCGTTGGTGCTGGCGCTCACCATCGGCGGCGGGCTCTATCTCCTACTGACCCGCACGCTGTGGGGCACCGCGTTGCGCGCCGTCGCGGTGGCGCCGTCATCCGCGCCGCTGGTCGGCATCGACGCCGACCGCGCGGTGCGGGTTGCCTTCGCGCTCGGCGGCGCGCTGGCCGCCTGTGGCGGCGTCGTCATCTCGATGTACCAGACCTTCACCGCCACCACCGGTGTGGTGTTCACCATGAAGGCGCTGATCGTCGTCATCATGGGCGGCGTCGGCAACCTGCTCGGCGCGCTCAGCGCCGGGCTGATTCTCGGGCTCGTCGAAACCTTCGTCGCAACCTATGTCAGCCCCGGCCTGACGCTCGCCGCCGTCTACCTGATCTTCCTCTGCATCCTGCTGTGGCGGCCGTCCGGCCTGTTCGGAAAGGCGCGGCGATGAGAACGATCGCCACCGCCGCCGGGCTGATCGCGCTGGTCACGGCGCTTGCCGCCGCGCCATTTTTCCTCGACGCCTACGAGCTCGGCCTGATGATGGGCCTTGCCGGCTATGTCACGCTCGCCACCGCATGGGCGCTGTTCTCGGGGCCGACCGGCTACGTCTCGCTGGCGACGGTGGCGTTCGTCGGGATCGGCGCCTACTGCGTCGCGGTTCTCAACGAGGCGCTGCCCTATCCGCTGGTGTTGCTGGTCGCAGCCGGCATCGGGCTTGCGGTGGCACTGGTGGTCGGCCTGTCGACGCTGCGATTGTCCGGCGTCTATTTTGTGATCTTCACGTTCGGTCTGGCGGAGCTGATCCGCCAGCTCGTCACCTTTTACGAGATCAACGTCACCGGAACGCTGGGCCGCTACATCTTCCTCGGCATCACGCCGGAGCAGATCTACTGGCAACTGCTGGCGCTCGGCGTGATCACCATGCTGTTGCGCTGGTGGATCGGCCGCTCGCGCACGGGACTGGCGCTGAAGGTGATCGGCGACGACGAGGTGGTGGCGTCTCATGTCGGTATCGACATCGCGCGCACCAAGCTGACGCTGTTCGCCGCCAGCGCGGTGATCATGACCCTGGTGGGCGCGATCCAGGCGCCGCGATGGACCTATGTGGAGCCGGCCATCGTCTTCAACCCCACGGTCTCGTTTCTGGTGTTGATCATGGCGCTGCTCGGCGGCGCGACGCGGTTGTGGGGCCCGCTGCTCGGCGCAGTGCCGCTGTTCCTGCTGTTCGAATGGCTGTCGGCGAATTTCCCCAACCACTATTCCATCTTGCTCGGCCTGTTGTTCATCCTGATCGTGTTCGCGCTACCGAAGGGCGTGCTGTCGTTCCTCGAACAGGTCTGGAGCAAGGCGCGCCGCACCCGGAGCGAGGCACGCTCATGACGGCATTGCTCGACATCGCCGGGCTGACGCGCCGCTTCGGCGGGCTCGTCGCCGTCAACGGCGTGTCGTTCACCGTGGCGCGCGGCGAGGTCGTCGGCCTGCTCGGCCCGAACGGCTCCGGCAAGACCACCGTGCTCAACATGATCTCCGGCAGCCTGAAGCCGAGCGGCGGCGCCATCCGGCTCGACGGCCGGACCATTTCGGGCTGGCCCGCGCACCGCATCGCCCGCAGCGGCATCGCGCGCACGTTCCAGCTCGTGCGCATCCTGCCGTCGCTGAGCGTCGCCGGGAATATCGTCACCGCGCTGGCGTTCCGCCGCGAGCCGCTGTGGGGCGCGGAGGCCGACGCCGCCGCACACGACCTGCTGGCGACGGTCGGGCTGGGCGGACGCGGCGAGGAGCGCGCCGAAAACCTCACCTACATCGACCAGAAGCGGATGGAGCTGGCGCGCGCGCTGGCCGCCGATCCACGGTTGCTGCTGCTCGACGAATGGCTCGCCGGCCTCAACCCCACCGAACTGCACGTCGGCATCGACCTGATCGCCGCGCTGCGCGCGCGCGGCGTCACCATCATATTGGTCGAGCATGTGATGGAGGCGGTGCGCGCGCTGTGCGGGCGCTGCATCGTGATGACCGCCGGAGCCAAGATCGCCGACGGGCCGACCGCCGACGTGCTGCGCGATCCGGAGGTCATCCGCGCCTATCTCGGAGCCGATCATGCTTGAGGCGCGTAGTCTCTCGGTGCGTTACGGCAAGCACGCGGCGCTGCACGACGTCTCGCTGTCGGTCGCGGACGGCGAGACCGTCGTCATCCTCGGCGCCAACGGCGCGGGCAAGTCGTCGCTTCTGCGCGCCATCGCCGGCCTCGTCGCGCTGGAGCCGGGCGGCGCGGTCACACTCGACGGCCGCGTGCTGATAACCGTGCCCGCGCATCGGGTGCTGGAAGCCGGCATCGCGCTGGTGCCGGAAGGGCGCGGCATCTTCGCCGAGTTGTCCGTGATCGAGAACCTGCGGCTCGGCGCCTACGCCCAGCGGGCCCGCGCGAACGCCGCAGCGAATCTCGCGCGGGTGTTCGACATCTTCCCGCGCCTGCGCGAACGGCAACGCCAGACCGTCGCCACCATGTCCGGCGGCGAGCAGCAGATGGTGGCGATCGGCCGCGCATTGATGTCGTCGCCACGCCTGTTGATGCTGGACGAGCCGAGCCTCGGGCTTGCGCCGATACTCGTGAGTGAGTTGTTCGAGGTGCTGGCGCAGGTCCGCGGCAGCGGCGTCAGCCTTTTGATCGTCGAGCAGAACGTGCGCGCCAGCCTCTCGATCGCCGACCGCGGCTATCTGCTCGAAGCCGGCCGCATCGTCGGCGAAGGCG
>CAUJJN010000088.1 GCA_963204905.1 Pseudomonadota bacterium | reverse complement strand
ATCGGAAAAAGGATAGATGTCGGTTGCGGGCCGCAACGTCAGTGAAGGACGGCGCAGCCGTTTCGCGGGCCGAGGACCGAAGCAGGACCAACATTCGTGACGGCCGCGACTGGCGCGGCCTGCAGGATCGTTTTCATTTGTCGGGTTTCCTTGGCGACGCACATGCGAAAAGGCCGGTGTCCGCAAGGACACCAGCCTCGATGGGAAGATGAGGGCGGAGCCGAAGCTCCGCCCGGGATTGGCTAGCCGAGCGCCGCCATCTGGAGGTCGGCCGCCTGCCGGCTGACGGTCTGGCCGGGATTTTCGACCTGACGCTCGTAGGGCTTCCAGGTCTCGCCGACGATATGCTCGTAAGCGGCGACGGCACCCTCGGCGGCCATGCGCAGGGCGTGGGACTGAAGCCCCATGTCGGCCGCGAATTCGCGCTTGCGCTGGGCGTTGCTGTCGAAACCGACCGGTCCGTCCAGATCCTCGTCGCGGATGTCGTTGGCGAGCTTGGCCGTGGCGTCTTTCGCCTCGGTGACGGCCTTGGAGTAGAACTGACCTGCCCCGTAGGCGGAGCCGACATAGGAGCCGACGATCCGCTGCAGGTGAATCTGCATCGCCTTGTCGGAAAGCCCCTCGGAGAGGGTATCGGCGCCTTCGATCAGGCTGCGCTGGTGGAAGTCGCGGATGCCGTCGCTGTCGAGGACCGGAAGGCCGAAACTTTCGGAGATGAGCGCGGCCTGGTTGCCGTCAGGGCAGCAAAGCCGGACCATTTCGAGGGTCGTGCCCTTGCGGAGCGGGACGATGCGGGCCTTGGACTTGGGGGAGCGGGTTGAACTGGACATTGAGCTTACCTTTCTAGCGATGCCCTTCAGGTGATCCGGCCCTCGGCCGGTCTTTCCTGCGGGTGCGGTCGAAAGGAACCAGCGGAAGCTGGACGCTTCAGGGTCCGGACCCTGCCAGGCGAGCGAGGCCGGCTTGCGGACAAGCCGGGGCCAGTTCTTCACTGGTCCCTGCGCGGGACGCGGGCCGGCCTTGCCGAGATCGGCGGGGTTCCGGCCGCTCCGCGGCGCGATAGCGGCCTTGAAGGGGCCAGCCGCTGGTTCAGACCGCAACAAACCCGCCGGGAAGAGCGGCGAGGGATGGTCTGTGACACCGGCATGCAGACCGGTAAGCGCCCGGTCGACCCGCACCGCCATGGTGTTTCATGGCCAGCCGCGCTGCCGAAGGTCATCCACGATTTGCCGGGAGCGATCTGGTCACCATGGTTGTAACCAGCATCATCGCCACGAATGAATGTCGTACCGCGGCGAGAACGACATCCGCGTCACGCACACAGTTCTTCCGGGTCGAGCTGCGCCCGCAATGCCGTGATAGTGCTTTCCTGGCGTGCCAGTTTACGGGTCAAGGCGTCGATTTCCGGCTGACGTTCCGCCGTGATCGCAGCCAGATTGGCACGATACCGTTCGAGGAATGCGCCAGGGTCTGGTGACTTCCCGCGCCGATACGTGGTCTGGCGCGGATGCAGTTGCGGGATCAGCGCTGCCATGCGCCGCGTGATCTGCCGGTCGATCATGTCCAGCTGACGCTGGATTTGCCGGCGAGCTTCCTCCATGCGAAAGAGCCGCGCTCGGCGACCTCGCGCGACCATTACGCTGGTCTCCCCTGCCAGCCGACAAAGCTCGAAGGCCCGCCATAGACGGCGTGTCGCTCCGGATCGATGACGAAGCCGAAGCGGCCGACACGATATTCAACCGAAGGAACGAGGAACCGGCGTTCCTCGCTACCCGGCCCGCGTTTACCGCCGGGGGTGGCGATTACTTCGGTGAAGCCGGGTTGGTGGTCGCAGATGATCGCCCAGATGACGATCCAGTCGTCGCGGTGCTGCGCGAAGAATGCACGTTCGTCCTTCGTCCAGGATTCACCCGCACCAAGCACATTGCCGGTGATCGCCTCCCACGCATCCGGGAAGCTGTCCTTCATCGTCTTTTCCGCAGCCCGGCGCTCGAAAGCGGTGAACAAATGCGGAAAGCTGAAGGCGACGATCGCCCAGGCCTCATCCTCCTCATAGGCCCCGCCGGCGACGCGGATCGACGGATGAACCTTGCGGTTGCGGTCGGGCGAAAGAAGGAAGCCGCCATGGCCAGCCGTCGAGTGGAAGACAATGCCGTCAGCATACACGGTCGCCCCCTGTGACGGACCCCATGGTGTACTCGCCGTGGATCGCTCCTCGCGTCGGCCGAGGGCGATCTTCTCGCGCTGGTGTTCGGCGTTTTCCAGAACCTTTGTCCGGAAGGCGTTCTCATCGGCAAGGTCGCCGCCATGACCGTAGAAGTCGCTCCGCGTCCAGTCGGCCATGGGCCGCCGGATACGCCACCCGGTTACAAGGAAATGGCGCCCGTCTCGGGCGGGGGCCATGGCGAAGGCGTGCTCGTCGACGAGTGCAACGGGCAGGCCATCTGCACTTTTGCCAAAAGAAACCCACGGAAAACCGGGGGCTTCGATGACATCGGTTTCGAAAGCAGGTGCGCTCATGCCGCTGCCCTCCCCTCGACACTGTCCGCCGCTTCCGTATCGGCCGTGATTTCCTGCAGCACGGCATTTGGATAACCGTGGCGGGTCAGCCATTCCGCGGCGGCGGTGCGATCGGCGGCAAGATGGACAAGCTCGGCATCGTCGCCGGCCCGATCGAGGACGAGAACCGAGCCGATCGCGGGCCGTTCCTTGACCGCGAACTTGAGGTCGCTGTTCACCGAAAACGTCCGGTGGACGCGCAGGACAATCGTCCCCTGGCTGCCATAGTCCCCCTCGTGGAGGGTGATGGAGGCAGGGATCGTAATGTTGCCGACACGTACTCCGGCCTGTTTGCGGATCAGGCGACCGCCCGAGTTGCGGGTCTCCCAGGCGGCAAGCTTCTTGCGGTGGCGTTCCGGCGGGCGCGGGGAGCGGTCGGAATATGTCAGGGTCGAGCCCAGGGGCACGAGGTCGTAGATCAACTGAGCGGACATGGTTTCTCCGTGGTGTTGAGTGGAAAACAGAACCGCCGCCGGTGATGCACCGGCGGCGGGATGGTCGTTCGGAAGAGAGGGTGTGACGCTTACTCGGCGGCCACCTTGTAGGCCTCGCGCTGCTCGTCGGTGAGGTCCTGGTCGGCCGCAGCCTGATCTTCATCGACATAGTCATGCGCCGGCTCGACGACCGCATCGCCGTCGAGCTCGTCCTCGCCTTCCGGCGTGCCGTCATCTTCAGGCTGCTCGACGCGCTCGTTTTTCTTCAGCCACGACGCGAGCTTGGTCTGGTCGGGACCGAACAGCGCCGACGGATGGACGAAGCGACCTTCCTTGAAGTGCTCGACCAGGGCCGCGCGGGTGTCCTTGATCTTCTGCCGGGGAAGAACCGACGTGTCGGCGCACGACGCCTCCAGCGCCGGTCGCGACAGGCAGGAGAGGAACTCCTCCGTGCCCATGTTCGGCAGGAAGCCGTCGGCGCCGATCACATCGCCAGCAACGCGGGAAACGATGCCACTGTCCGAACGGTTTTCCCTGCACGACAAGACGTCGATCAGCAGCGAGCGCACGGCAACCCGAAGCGTTTCCATGTCGAAGTCGAGCTTGCCCTCCTCGTCGAACAGGCGCGCGGCATGTTCGCCAAGGCCGGCCGCCCCGTAGTAGGAGATGTCGCGCGTGCCGGACGCCACCGTCACGTTCTGTCCCGCGAACGCCAGGACCAACAACGCCATCAACGTGTCGTCCTCGATCGGAGCCCGCGACAGCGCTTCATGCAGAGCATCGGTGCGCAGATCACCGATCATTTCGATGCCCTTGCGGGTGACATCGGGGCGGGTCTTCACGACGATCGCAGTATCGTCACCCTCGCCCGCCGGCTGTTCGCCCTTCTTCGGCTTCTTCGCCTCCGCCATGCGGAAGTGCACCGTCTGAACCTTCCCCTCGCGGTCTAGGTACAGGGCCGTATGGTCGGACTTGCCCGGCTTGCCATAGACGCGCTCCGCCTTCTTCGGCAGTTCCGGCTGGCCCCAGTTGTTGGTCTCGGTGATGACCCCCTTCTTGGGCAGGTTCTGCGTCATCCACTCCTGCTGCGCGCCCAGGAATGCCTCGACGTCGGTCGTGTAGCGGCTGTCCTGATCGGCCGGTGCAAACAGGTCCTCGACCCAGGCAATGCCGTAGGCCTGGGCGAGATCCTCGCCGAAGCTCGCATCGCGGGCATACATGCGGGTCTTCTGTAGGCCTTGCGCGACACTCCACCAGGAGACCTGCGGGTCGGCCTTCGAGGGCTTATGCTTCTTCCAGACCTCCTTCTGGTCGTCGAGCGAGGCCGACGCGATGGTGCGCAGCTGGCTCTCATTGGGCATGTCGCCTTTGGCCATCTGGTCGAGCATCGCCGGTAGGACATTGGCGAGCAGACGCAGCTTGCGGATCTGGCGAACCGGCAAGGCCAAGGCGACAGCGATCGCTTCCTCGGTCCAGCCGAGCGCGACCAGGCGCTCGATCGCCCGCCACTGATCGACGGGATTGAGCTGCTCATGCGCCAGCGTTTCTGCGAGCGAGCGCATTGCGCCGCCATCCTCGGCACGCTCGATCACCAGCACGGCGATCTCTTCAAGGCCTGCGGCGATGGCCTGCTTGACGCGGCGATGGCCGGCATCGATGACGAAGCCGTTGCCACCATCGGATTCCGGTGCAACGACAGGCGGCTGCACGATACCGACGGCGCGGATCGTCGCCAGCAGCAATGCGTCAGCCTGCGGACTGGACTTGGAACGACGCGCCTTGTCGGGGTTTCCCTTCAGCGCGCGCGGATCGACAAACTTCAGTTCCATGGAAATGCTCCTCACGGGGTTGCCGGACACAGCCAATCGCTGCGTCCTTCTTCGTCTTCTTCCCGAAGACACCCCCTGGCCCGCGGAGCGGACGGACCGGTGCAACTGCGGCCGAGCATCCCTGCCCGGCAGGACAAGCGGGGCTAACAGCCTTGCGAAGGCCGACGCGGCCGGGATCGCGAGCCGGCGCGGTTGAGCGCAAGCGTCAGCGGTCCGACCGATCTGCGAGCGGATTCCTCATCCTCCTTTTTCTTTTTCCCTCCTCCTCCTCTCAAAGAACATCCCCGCTGCGACATGCGAGAGCCGGATATCTGCCACTCGGCCATTTCACGGAGGGACTGAGGGGGGTGAATCGACTATGCGGCATCCTGCAAAGGTTCAGCAGATGTTTCCACATCCGCCGACAGGGCCGCCTCTATCTTGCCAAGCTGCCGCCGCTTGTCGGCCAGTTCGCCGGCGAAGGCAAACTCGGCACCATTGTCCCTCGACTGGTACGATGCGAGCCTGCGGCGGGCATCAGCGAGACGCTGGCGATACCGCTCGCGTTCGCCCTCGAAATCGTCGAGCGAGTGTTCGAGTCGCGAAATCGCTCCGAGCGGCGTGACCGTCATGGCAAGTTCGATTTCGGAATCGGCGCCCGTGCGCGTCAGCATGGTGGTATAACGGTAGCCTTCCTTGCCGAAGCGCTGGCCGTCATATTCGAGATCGAACCCCCCGACAGAGCCGATGATGCTCTCGCCCTCCTGCTGAAGCTGCACCAAGGTCAGAATCTCCTTCATGAGCGCGCGGCCTGCCTCCTTGCGCTCAGTGTAGACCTTACCGGCCACGGTCATGGTGAATGCCTCGCCGGTGGTCGGAACGAGCATCCCGATATCCTGGCCGATCTCCCCAATCCGCCGCGTGCAGAACTCGATATCGCGCTCGGCGTCGCGAAGTTGCCAGCGAACGGCGTGCTGATCATCGATATGCGCCGCGCGCAGACGCTCCAGCCGGGCGATATCGGCTTCAAGCCCAGCCTTCTGCATCAAGCGCTGATCGCCGGACGCGATGGCCTTGGCTATGGCGAACTGGTTGGCCTGGCCCTCACCGAGATCTTCGAGACGCCGCACGGAGGTATCACCGGAGAGCGCCGCGGCGATGAAGCGGGCCTTGCGCTCGTTGTTCTGCCACATGGTGGCGTCGAGCGAACCTTCGGTAGCGTAAGCGAAGATATCGACCTCGTCGTGCTGGTTGCCCTGACGGACGATGCGACCCTCGCGTTGCTCGATCTGCGACGGGAGCCAGGGCACGTCGAGATGGTGGAGCGCCTTGAGCCTCAGTTGCGCATTGACGCCGGTGCCCATCGTCTCGGAACTGCCGATCAGGAAGCGGACCTTGC
>CAUJJN010000087.1 GCA_963204905.1 Pseudomonadota bacterium | reverse complement strand
GATGCGCGGTTCATCACGCATTACTGCCCAGTAATCGAGTTCGGCCTTGTCGGCCAGACAATGCATCAGATCGACGAGCGCACGCCGGTCAGCGATCTTGAGAAGTTGACACACATCTATCGCGGCATCCTGGACCGCTATTTCGCATGAGCAGCAAGATCCTCGTTCTCACCGCCATCGACGATGAACTCACGAAGGCCCGCGCTCCAGAAGGCGTCGAAGTGATCTACACCGGCGTCGGCAAGGTCAACGCGGCGAGCGCGGCGACGCTGGCGCTACTGGTGCTGCGGCCGACGCTGGTCATTAATTACGGTACCGCCGGCAAAATCAACGAGGGTTTACGCGGAATGGTCGAAGTCGCGCACGTCATCCAGCGCGACATGATCGCGGAGCCGCTGGCGCCGCGCGGTCGCACACCCTTCGGCCCGGAGTTTGATCGCCTGTCGTCCGGACAGGACGGCGTGATCTGCGGCACCGGTGATAGTTTCGTCACCACCGCCGATCCGTGGCTTGTTGAGAAGGGCGTCGATATCGTCGACATGGAACTGTACGCCATCGCCCATGTCTGCCAGCGCCACAGCATTCCGTGGCGCGCCTTCAAGTTCATCACCGACGACGCCAACGACTTCGCCGCCGAACACTGGACCGCTAACGTCGCCGATGGGCAGGATCTGTTCTGGAATGCGATGAAGCGGCTATAGCGTTTTCAAGCGAAGGGAGATCGCGTCGCTTGAAAACGTGTCAAAGCATATGGATGAAGCCTCATTCGTAATCGACCCGCACGAGATAGAGGCCGTCCGGTGGCGCTACCGGACCGCAGGCGCGGCGGTCCCGTGCATCAAGCGCACCGCGCAAATCTTCGGCGCTCCAACGTCCTTCGCCGACCCACACCAGCGATCCGACCATCGAGCGGACCTGACTGTGCAGGAACGAGCGCGCCGACGTGACGATCTCGACGTCATCACCGTAGCGCGCGACATCGAGTTGATCGAGCGTCTTCTCAGGTGACTTCGCCTGACATTCGGTATCGCGAAAAGTGGTGAAATCGTGCTTGCCAAGCAGGCGTTGCGCAGCCGCATGCATCGCATCCGCATCGAGCGGACGCGGCACCCGCCACGCCTTGCCGATCTCAAGCGCGAGATTGCCGCGGCGATTCACGATACGATAGCGATAATGCCGACGGATCGCAGAGAAGCGCGCCTCGAACGTCTCCGGGACCACATCCGCCGCAAGGACGCCGATCGGAAGGGGCCGAAGATGAGCGTTCAGCCCGTCACGGAAACGGCCGGACGGGAGCGTCTTGTCAATATCGACATGCGCGACCTGCGCCAGCGCATGGACACCGGCATCGGTGCGGCCCGCGCCATGAACACGCACCCGCGCGCCATTGATCGCGGCGACCGCGTCTTCCAACGCCCCTTGAATCGAGCGCTGGTTCTCCTGGATTTGCCAACCGCAGAACGGCCCGCCGTCATACTCGATGATGAGTCTGTATCGCGGCATCAGGCAAACCGCAGCGGCGGCTTGAGCGGCGTACCGCGCAGGAAATCGGCGGCCTTCATCGGCGCCTTGCCGGCGCGCTGCACATCGACGAGACGGATCGCCCCCTCGCCGCACGCAACCGTGAGCCGGTCGTCAAGCAACGCGCCCGGTTCGCCAGAGCCCTTCGCCATTTCACAACGCAGGATTTTCAACCGCATGGTGTCGCCTTCGAGCGGCGCTTCGGTCCAGGCCCCGGGAAACGGCGACAGGCCATGGATTTGCCGCAGCACGTCGTGCGCGGGCTTGTGCCAGTCGATCTGCGCCTCTGCCTTGTCGATCTTGGCGGCGTAGGTGACGCCGTGTTCGCTTTGCTTCGCGAGCTGCAATCCACCCCGCTCCAGCGCACCCATCGCCCGCACCATCAGGTCGGCGCCGAGAGGCGCCAGCGCATCGTGCAGATCAGCGGCGGTCATCGCGTCCGTGATCGGCAGCCGTTCCGCCATGGCCACGTCACCGGTGTCGAGGCCGGCGTCCATCTTCATTACCATCACGCCGCTTTCGCCATCGCCTGACATGATCGCACGGTTGATCGGCGCGGCGCCGCGCCAGCGCGGCAACAGCGACCCATGCAGGTTGAAGCAGCCGAGCGCAGGCGCATCGAGAATGGCCCGCGGCAGGATCATGCCATAGGCCACCACCACCGCGGCATCGGCCTGATGGGATTCGAATTCCGCAAGGGCCTCCGGCGTCTTCAGCGTGGTCGGCGTCAGCACCGGAATGCCGAGCTGTTTCGCCGCGAGCGCGACCGGCGTCTCTTGTACCTTCATGCCGCGTTTGGCGGGTTTCGGCTCGCGCGTATAGACCGCGACAATCTCATGGCCGTGCGCCGCCAGTTCCAGCAACGTCGGCACCGCGAAGTCGGGCGTCCCCATGAAAATCAAGCGAAGCGACATCGGCCACCCGATAGCTGTTTCGTCGCGTTCCCACTCCCCTTGTGGAGGAGGGTTAGGAAGGGGAGTGAGCCGCGAGCGTTCTCGCTTGTTAGACTCCTCTCTCCACCTTTCCCCCACAAGGGGGGAGAGAGCAGGTCAGGCCGCACGGCAACGCTATCGTTTTTCAAATGCGTCGCCCGCCTGCTGGACCCGATCAAAATTCATGCGACAGCTACTTTGCCGCGAGTCGCGCCGCCTTGGTGAATTTCTTCATGACGCGATCGCGCTTCAGCTTCGATAGATAATCGACGAACAGCACGCCGTTGAGATGATCTATCTCGTGCTGGATGCAGGTCGCATAAAGCCCTTCGGCGTCTTCCTCGCGCACCTTGCCGTCGAGATCGAGATAGCGCACCCGCACACGCGCCGGACGCTCAACTTCCTCGTAATACTCCGGAATCGACAGGCAACCCTCTTCGTAGACCGAAAGCTCCTCCGAAGTGGCGACGATTTCCGGATTGATAAAAACGCGCGGGTTCGGCTTGGTCTCGCCGTCCTCATCCTTCTCGCGCTTGGAGATATCCATGGTGACGAGGCGAAGCGGCTCGGCGATCTGGATCGCCGCGAGGCCGATGCCCGGCGCGTCGTACATGGTTTCCAACATGTCGTCGGCAAGCTTGCGAATGTCCGACGAGACCTTCTCGATCGGCTTGGAGACGAGCCGCAACTGCGTGTCCGGCAGGATGATGATTTCACGAATGGCCATGCCGGCGATGTAAGCCGCGTCATGGCCGCGGTCAATCCACCAGGCAGCCAGGTAAGGAGACCGCGCGGCGCTATCTTAGCGTTCTTTAACCATCAAAAGAAACCCGTCATTCACGCCTTATGTTCTATCTTCGTTCTTATCGTTCCCCGAATCGGCTAGGCTGGCGTCATGCGCGGACCCCTTTTCACTATCGGCGGATGGAGCGTTGATGCCGGAACGGCGCTGGTCGCGCTTGCCGCTGTCGTGGTGCTGCTGTTGCTCACGATCATCGTCGTCATTGCCCGCGCCGGTCGCCTTCGCGCCGCGAGCGCCATGGCGCAGGCGATCCGCGCCGACGAACTGGAAGAACGCCTCAGCGAATTGCTGCAGATCCAGAATCAGGCTTCGGGCCGCGTCGATGCCATGGGACAGGCGCTCGCGGGGCGGCAGGCCGAGATGGCGCGAACCGTCAATGAGCGTCTCGACTCGGTGACACAGCGGGTCGGGCAATCGATGGAACAGACCACGCGCCACACCATGGACAGCCTTCGCGCGCTGCACGAGCGGCTCGGCATCATCGACAACGCCCATCAGAATCTTGCCGATCTGACGGTTCAGGTCACGACGCTGCGCGACGTGCTGGCCAACAAGCAATCGCGGGGCGCATTCGGCCAGGCGCGCATGGAAGCTATCGTCCGCGACGGATTGCCGGCGGATTCCTATGCCTTCCAGCACACGCTCTCGACCGGCAAGCGACCGGACTGCGTGGTGTTCCTGCCGGACGGGCGGCCGATGTGCATCGACGCCAAGTTTCCGCTGGAGGCGATCACCGCCCTGCACGACGCGCGCATGGATGATGAGAAGAAATCCGCCGCGCAGCGGCTGCGGCAGGATGTCACCAAACATATCACCGACATCGCGGAAAAGTATCTTATTCCCGGCGAGACCCAGGACACCGCTTTGATGTTCGTCCCATCGGAATCGGTCTACGCCGAGATTCATGACGGTTTTGACGATATCGTGCAAAAGGCCTACCGCGCCCGCGTCGTGCTGGTGTC
>CAUJJN010000086.1 GCA_963204905.1 Pseudomonadota bacterium | reverse complement strand
CGTCACCAAACTCTCCGGCGGCGAGCGCCGCCGCGTCGCGCTGTGCAAATTGCTGCTCGACCAGCCGGACCTGCTGCTGCTGGACGAACCGACCAACCATCTCGACGCGGAAAGCGTCTCGTGGCTGGAAGGCCATCTGCGGAACTATCCCGGCGCGATCCTGATCGTGACCCACGACCGCTACTTCCTCGACAACGTCACCAGCTGGATCCTCGAACTCGATCGCGGCCGCGGCATCCCTTACGAAGGCAACTACTCGTCGTGGCTCGTTCAGAAACAGAAGCGCCTCGAGCAGGAAGGCCGCGAGGACGCCGCCCACCAGAAGACGCTGGCGCGCGAGCAGGAGTGGATCGCCTCGTCGCCCAAGGCGCGGCAGGCGAAATCCAAGGCGCGCTACCAGCGCTACGACGAACTGCTGGCCAAGGCCAGCGAGAAGCAGACCCAGACCGCCCAGATCATCATTCCCGTGGCGGAGCGCCTCGGCGCCAACGTCGTCGATTTCGACGGGCTGTCGAAGTCGTTCGGCGATCGGCTTCTGATTGACAACCTCACCTTCAAATTGCCGCCGGGCGGCATCGTCGGTGTCATCGGCCCGAACGGCGCCGGCAAGACCACGCTGTTCCGCATGATCACCGGGCAGGAGAAGCCCGACGCCGGCTCGATCACCGTCGGCGAGACGGTGCATCTCGGCTACGTCGATCAGTCGCGCGACGCGCTCGAAGGCAACAAGACGGTGTGGGAGGAAATCTCCGGCGGCACCGATCAGATCCTGCTTGGTAAGAAGGAAGTGAATTCGCGTGGCTATTGCTCCGCATTCAACTTCAAGGGCGCGGACCAGCAGAAGAAGGTCGGCGCGCTATCGGGCGGTGAACGCAACCGGGTGCATCTCGCCAAGATGCTGCGCTCCGGCGCCAACGTGCTGCTGCTCGACGAACCGACCAACGATCTCGACGTCGATACGCTGCGCGCGCTGGAAGAAGCGCTGGAGGATTTCGCCGGCTGCGCCGTGGTCATCAGCCATGACCGCTGGTTCCTCGACCGCATCGCCACGCACATCCTCGCTTTCGAGGGCGACAGCCACGTCGAATGGTTCGAGGGCAACTTCCAGGACTACGAAAAGGACAAGATGCGCCGCCTTGGCCAGGACAGCATCATCCCGCACCGGGTGAAGTACAAGAAGCTGACGCGGTGAATGGCGCTTAAGTAAGATTATATTGACGTCATTGCGGGGAGGCATGGCCGACGAAGCAATCCAGCCCTTACTTCGTGGCTTTCTGGATTGCTTTGCTTCGCTCGCAATGACGATGATAATTTAACCGGCAGTCGCAGCGAAACTGTCGTTGTGGAAGGCTTGAGATTCGGAAAGCAGCACGCGCTGCGCCGTGCTCCAGTCGAGATAGTCCGTGGAGTCGTGCGTCTCCCAGAACTTCCGCTCCTCGGCTTCACTCTTGAAGGTGGGAATGGGCTTAAGCTTGCTCGTGGACCTTCCGCTCCTTTCGGTTCATATCCCGCGTTTCGGTTCTTATCCCGCGCTGAAATCACGCGGATCAAGGTTCCATTCCGCCTCAGCGTGAACGTGACGTGCAGCAGGCGACCTTGGGTTGTTTGTCCCAACGCATTGAAGCGCTGCTCGCTTCCGCGGTGCTTTTCGTCTTCGACAACAATCAACGGATCGTTGAGGAACAGGCTTTCAGCTTCCGCCGGGCTGACGTCGTGCTTGTCCGCGCTTTTGCGGCGGCTGCCACCGTCCGATTTGAACCTGACAACGCCGCCGGGATCAATCACATGAACATAAACACCGATTTGCAGTCCGTCCGCGTTTCCGTTAAGGCGTTGAGCCTGCAAGCAGACGGGGTCGATGCATGGCCGACTGGAGCGCCGAGCAATATCTGAAGTTCGAGGATGAGCGGACGCGCCCGGCGCGCGATCTGCTGGCGCAGGTGCCGCTTCAACAGGCGCGCAGCGTGGTCGATATCGGCTGCGGGCCCGGCAACTCGACCGAGCTTCTGGTCGAACGATGGCCGGACGCGGCGGTGACCGGCATCGATACCTCCGCCGACATGCTGAAGCAGGCGCGCCAGCGGCTGCCGAACCAGACCTTCATCGAAGCCAACGTCGCGCACTGGGTACCGCCGGCGGAGACGGATGTGCTGTTCGCCAACGCCGTGTTCCAGTGGGTGCCGGATCATCTCAAGCACCTCAAGCGGCTGGTCGGCAAACTGTCGCCGGGCGGCGCGCTGGCGGTGCAGATGCCGGACAACCTCGACGAGCCGTCCCACATCCTGATGCGCGATGTGGCGCATGAGGAGCCGTTCCGAGAGCCGCTCGCAAGTGCGGCGCGGATGCGCGACGCGCTGCCCCGGCCGCGCGATTACTACGATGCCCTGCAGCCGCTCTGTACGCGCCTCGAGATCTGGCACACGATTTACAATCATGTCCTCGACGACGCCAATGCCATCGTCGAATGGGTGAAGGGGACGGGATTGCGTCCGTTCCTCGACCCGCTCCAGGGCCCCGAACGCAAGCTCTACCTGGCCGAATACACCGCCCGAATCGCCGCCGCCTATCTGCCGCAGGCTGACGGCAAGGTGCTGCTCCGGTTCCCGCGTATTTTCATTGTCGCCGTGCGCTGAATTTTCGCGGCGGACGACCGTGCACATCGCGCCAGTGCAACACGAATCAGTCAAAATCCAGTGACGCCGTAATTGCGTCAGCCGCCATTGCTCCAGTCGTTCATCTGAATCAGAGATCATTCCCGCATGTCGATGACCCCCGAAACACCGCTACCGCCGAAGGGTGCCCGCCTGCGGCCGATTCCGCTGCTGATCTTCAGTTCGCGCTGGCTGCAACTGCCGCTCTATGTCGGGCTGATCGTGGCGCAGGCTGTCTACACCATCCTGTTCCTCAAGGAACTGTGGCATCTGACCGGGCATACCTTCGATTTCAGCGAGCAGCAGATCATGCTGGTGGTGCTGAGCCTGATCGACGTGGTGATGATCTCCAACCTTCTGGTAATGGTGATTGTCGGCGGTTACGAGACGTTCGTGTCGCGGCTCAATCTGGAGGGCCACCCCGACGAGCCGGAATGGCTCAGCCATGTCAACGCCAGCGTTCTGAAGATCAAACTGGCGATGGCCATCATCGGCATCTCCTCGATCCACCTGCTGCGCACCTTCATCGAGGCCGGTGGGCTCGGAACGGCCAAGACCAACTACACCGAAACCGGCGTGATGTGGCAGACCATCATCCATCTCGTGTTCATCGTCTCCGCCATCGGCATCGCTTACGTCGATCGCCTGTCCAACGAGGTGACGGCCAACGCCCACGCCAAGCACGCGAAGGCAGGGCATTGAAGGCGCGGGGCCGGCCTGCCGTGGCAGCCCGGCGCTGGCAACGCGCCGTGGTCGCACTGATCGCCACGCTGGTGCTGGTGTCCGCAGGCGCGACGGTGGCGCGGGCCGCCGACGCCGGGTTCACGCGTTTTGTCGCTTCGGTCTGGCCGGATGCGCAGAAGGCCGGCGTCACCCGCGCGGCGTTCGACGCGCATATCCGCGGGCTTGAACCCGACTACAAGCTGCCCGACCTGCTGCTGCCGGGGCGCCCCGCCACCGGCGCGCCGTCGCAGGCCGAGTTCGTCCAGGTGCCGGCGGACTACGTGAGGGAAACCACCATCGCGCGGCTGGCGGGCGAGGGCCGCAAGCTGATGCAACAGCATCGCGCGACACTGGCGGCGATCGAAAAGCGGTTCGGCGTGCCCGGCTCGGTGATCCTCGCGATCTGGGGTCGCGAGACCGACTACGGCCGCTATCGCCTGCCTTACGATGCGCTGCGCGTGGTGGCGACGCAGGCCTATGTCGGTCGCCGCAAGGAGCAGTTTCGCGAGGAGTTCATTCTGGCGTTGAAACTGCTCAGTGACGGTGTCGTGGCGCGCAAGGATTTCCGCTCGTCATGGGCGGGCGCGACGGGACTGACGCAATTCCTGCCGTCCGAACTCTACAAGCACGGCGTCGATTTCGACGGCGACGGCCGCGTCAACATCTGGACCTCGATCCCGGACGCGCTGGCTTCCGCCGCGCAGCAACTCGTGAACAAGGGTTGGCAGCCCGGCGTGCGCTGGGCTTATGAGGTGCAGGCGCCGCGCAATGCTGATTGCACGCAAGGTACGCCTGAGGTGACGCGTCCGATCGGCGAATGGTTGCGCGCCGGGTTCGTGCCGGTGCGTGGCGAAAAACTGAGCGCGACGGAGCAGGCGCAGCCGGCTTCCCTGTTGCAGCCGGAAGGCAATTATGGCCCGGCGTTCCTCACGACGAAGAATTACTTCGTCATCAAGGAATACAATTTCTCGGATCTGTATGTGCTGTTCGTCGGCCATCTCAGTGACCGGATGCTGGATGGCCTGCCGTTCGCGACCAGGTGGTCGGCCTCGACGCAGTTGCGCAGCCGTGACGTCGAAGCGATGCAGCGGCATCTGACGAAGCTCGGCATGTATCGCGACAAGATCGACGGCAAGGCCGGAATGTTGACCCGCGCGGCGCTGG
>CAUJJN010000085.1 GCA_963204905.1 Pseudomonadota bacterium | reverse complement strand
GAAGATCCGGCCGCCGCTTACGGCAAGCAGTTCCGCGGCGCGTCCTCCGACAGCGAAATGCCGATGACCAAGGTGCTGCGCGAATACGACCGCCCGATCATCAATGTCGAGCAGACCGAATACGGCCTGCGGCTGATCGCGCTGCGCGAGATCGACGACGAGCGCACCCATGTGCGCGTCACCAACCAGTTGTTTCCGCACGCCTTCGTCATCCCGATGAGCACGGAGATGACTATCACCCAGTGGCATGTGCCGGTGGATGACACGCATTGCTACTGGTACGCGATCTTCACCAGCTACGGCGCGCCGGTGGACAAGCAGAAGATGCGCGACCAGCGCCTCGAACTCTACGAACTGCCGGACTACGTCTCGCGCAAGAACAAGTCGAACGACTACGGCTTCGATCCGCACGAGCAGGCGACCGAGACCTATTCCGGCAGGGGCGCCGACATCAACGTGCACGACCAGTGGGCGGTGGAGTCGATGGGCGCGATTCAGGATCGCACCAAGGAGCACCTCGGCCAGTCCGACAAGGCCATCATCCAGTATCGCCGCCTGCTGCGGCAGGAGATCGAGAAGGTGACATCGGGCGGCAAACCGTTCATGTTCCTCGACGCCGCGAATGCGCGCAGCATTCAGGGCCCGGCCACCATGGACGGCATCGGGCCCACGCGCGGCTGGGAGATGTACTGGATGGAGGTCGACGTGAAGCGGCGGCGCGGCGCGCCGTGGGCGGCGGCGGTGCCGTCGGACATCGTGAAAAAAGCGCCGCATCTCGCGGCCGCCGAATAGCCGTCGCGCCGCGCGATTTCAGTGAAGGATATAGCGTTGAGTTTCGTCAGGAAGCACGGCCTCTGGTCCGATGAGCAGCACGAGGCCGCGACCCGTCTGGCGCGGATGGTCGAGGAGCAGCAACTCCAAACCATCCGGCTGTCGTTCCCGGATCAGCACGGCATCCTGCGCGGCAAGACGCTGATCGCCGGCGAGGCGGTCCACTCACTGGAAAGCGGCTGCTCCATCACCACCACGATGCTGGCCAAGGACACCTCGCACCGGACGGTGTTTCCTGTGTTCACCGCCGGCGGCGGTTTCGGCATGGCCGAGATGCAGGGCGCCGCCGACGTGCTGATGGTGCCAGATCCCACCACCTTTCGCGTGCTGCCGTGGGCGCCCGCCACCGGATGGGTGATGTGCGACCTTTATTTCAGCGACGGCCGCCCGGTGCCGTTCGCGACGCGCGGCTTCTATCGCAAGGTGCTGGAAAAGCTCGCCGCGCGCGGTTACGAGTTCATGGCCGGGCTCGAGGTCGAGTTTCACATCTTTCGTCTCGCCGATCCGAAGATGCAGCCGTACCATGCGGGACAGCCGGGCGAGCCGCCGGAAGTGACGCTGCTGTCGCACGGCTATCAGTATCTCACCGAACAGCGCTACGACATGATGGAGCCGGTGCTGGAAGTGCTGCGGCGCGACGTCATGGCGCTCGGCCTGCCGCTGCGCTCGATGGAGGTCGAATACGGCCCGAGCCAGTGCGAGTTCGTGTTTCAGCCCACCGTCGGTCTCGCGCCGGCGGATACGATGGTGCTGTTCCGCAGCGCGGTGAAGCAGATCGCGCGCCGCCACGGCTGCCATGCGACGTTCATGTGCCGCCCGCGCATTCCCAACGTGATGTCGTCGGGCTGGCATCTGCATCAATCGCTGGTGTCCACCAAGACCGGCGAGAACGTCTTCATGTCGAAGGCGGACGGCGAGCCGCTGTCGCCGCTCGGCAGGCACTATCTCGCCGGACTGCTCGATCACGCCCGCGCCGCCACGGTGTTCACCACGCCGACCATCAACGGCTACAAGCGTTACCGCTCCTATTCGCTGGCGCCGGATCGCGCGATCTGGGGCCGCGACAATCGCGGCGTGATGCTGCGCGTGCTGGGCGGGCCGAACGATCCGGCGACGCGGCTGGAAAATCGCGTCGGCGAGCCTGCCGCCAATCCGTATCTTTACATGGCCTCGCAGATTCTGTCGGGCCTCGACGGTGTCGATCGCAAGCTCGATCCCGGTCCCGATGCCGATACACCTTACGAGACCAAGGCCCCGTTGCTGCCGAAGTCGCTGCGCGAAGCCGTTTTCGCGTTGCGGGACGATCCGTTCTTTCGCGAGACCATGGGCGCGGAGCTTGTGGACTACTACGTTTTTATCAAGAATGCCGAGATCGATCGCTTCCAGGCCGAGGTGACGGAATGGGAGCAGCGTGAATACTTCGAGATGTTTTGATGCACGCGGACTCACACAAACGATCCGTGGCGTGCCATAACGACGACGACACAAGAACAAAGAGAGGGAAAGCGATGAAAAAATCAGCAGCATTGCTGTCGGCGGCCGCTGCCATCGGCCTGATGACGGGCGGCGCGTCCGCCGATGTGATCAAGGTCGGCGTGATCGGAACGATGTCCGGTCCCTACGCGCTGTTCGGCAAGAATTTCAAGATGGGCATCGATGCCTGGGTCGCCGAGAACGGCAACAAGGTCGGCAATCACACCGTCGAGTTCATCTATCGCGACGAGGAATCGCCGAACCCGGCGAAGTCGAAGGCGCTGGCGCAGGAACTGCTGGTCAAGGACAAGGTACAGTATCTCGCCGGTGTCTACTTCACGCCGGATGCGATGGCCATCGCGCCACTGCTGGACGAGTCCAAGACGCCGCTGGTGGTGATGAACGCCGCCACCTCCGCCATCGTGCAGAAGAGTCCGTATATCGTGCGCACCTCGTTCACGATGTGGCAGAACACGGTGCCGGCCGCGAAGGTCGCCAAGACCAACGGCGCCAAGAAGGTCGCCATCGCGGTGAGCGACTACGGTCCGGGCATCGACGCCGAAGCCGCGTTCAAGAAGACCTTCGAGGGCGAGGGCGGTCAGGTGGTGGAAGCCATCCGGATGCCGCTCAACACCACCGATTTCGGCCCGATCATGCAGCGGATCAAGGATTCAGGCGCCGACACCATCTTCACGTTCCTGCCGGCGGGCCCGCCGACGCTGGGCTTCGTCAAGGCCTATATCGACAACGGCCTCAAGGTGGCGGGCGTCAAGCTGATGTCGACCGGCGACGTGGTCACAGAGCCGGACCTGCCGACCATCGGCGATGCCGGCATCGGCATCCTCTCGACCTATCACTACGCGGTGTCGCACGACTCGCCGGAGAACAAGAAGTTCCTGGCGCAGCTTCAGAAGGACGGCGGCAAGCTCGACGAAATCACCATGACCTCGGTGGCGGCCTATGACGGCGCGCGCGTCATTTATAAAATGATCGAGGCGACCAACGGCCAGCGCGATCCGGCCAAGGCGGTCGAGGCGGTGAAGGGCATGAAGTGGGTGAGCCCGCGCGGCCCGGTGTCGATCGATCCGGACACCCGGCACATCCGCCAGAACGTCTATCTGCGCACGGTCGAGAAGGTCGACGGCAAGCTCGTCAACAAGGAAATCCAGACCTTCGAGGCGCAGCCGGACTGGGCGTTGAGCAGCAAGTAAGGCTGACCTGTGTGTCATTCCCGCGAAGGCGGGAGATCATTGACGACCAGCCTCTCCACCGTCATGGCCGGGCTTGTCCCGGCCATCCACGTCTTCCTTTCGTCGAGTCTCGATAAAGACGTGGATACCCGCGACAAGCGCGGGCATGACGATAGAGCGGAGTATCCTTTGGTTATCGATCCCTGCGCAGTACGGTGTTCTTCATTGTTGCGGCCCGCCATCGTTCGCCGTATTCGGTCGATGGCGGCTTCGCGCACGGAATGAGACCATGCAGACGATCCTGAGCATCGGCCTCGACGGCATTTCCTACGGCATGGTGCTGTTCATCATCTCCATCGGCCTGTCGATCATGATGGGCCTGATGCGGGTGGTGAATCTGGCGCACGGCGCGTTCGCGATGATCGGCGGCTATCTCGCCTCGTATGCGATGCGCGATTTCGGAGCCAGCTACGCGCTCGCCATCGCGGTCGCCGTGATCGGCACGATCCTGATTTCGATTCCGCTGGAAGTCCTGCTGTATCGTCGCATCTACCGTAAATCGGACCCGCTGATCCAGGTGCTGCTCACCATCGGCATCACCTTCGTCATCATCGGCCTGTCGAACTTCATCTTCGGGCCGACCTTGAAAGCGATCCCGCTGCCGAATGCGCTGAGCGGCCCGCTCGACATCGGTTTCCGCATGATCCCGACCCATCGCGTCTTCGTCATTGCCTGCGGCGTCGTCACCGCGCTGGCGCTGTGGTTGCTGATCGACAAGACCGAATTTGGCATCCGGCTGCGCGCCTCGGTCGACAACAGCGACATGGCGGATTCGCTCGGCATCCGCACCGAATGGATTTACGCGGCGACGTTTGCGCTCGCGGTCGGGCTCGGCGCGTTCGGCGGCGTGGTCGGCGCGGAATTGCTGCCGATCGAGCCGTTCTACGCGCTGCGCTACATGGTGACGTTCCTTGTCGTGGTTTCGGTCGGCGGCGCGGGTTCGATCGCCGGCGCGCTCGCGGCCTCGCTGCTGCTCGGCCTTGCCGACACCACCGGAAAATATCTCGCGCCGGAATACGGCGAGTTCTTCTTCTATCTCGCGGTGATCGTCATCGCGTTCCTGTTCCCTCGCGGACTGTTCGGGCGGGCGCATTGACATGAGCAGTCTGTCCTCACTGGCGAAGACCTCCGACCGCGCCTTTCCGTTCGCCGCCGAACTCATAGGCGTCGTCTGCATCGCGGCGCTGGGCCTGCTCGGTTACCTGCTGTTTCCCGACGACCTCGCGTTCCTGACGCGGCTGATCGGCATCACGCTCTTGGTGCTGTCGCTCGATCTCGTCACCGGCTATTGCGGTGTCGCGACGCTCGGCCACGCCGCGCTGTTCGGCGTCAGCGCCTACGCCGTCGGCAATGCCTGCATTGGCGGCATCCGCGAGCCGATCCTGCTGCTCGGCGTTGGCATCGTCGCCGGCACCGTCATGGGCATCATCTCCGGCGCATTGATCACGCGGTTTCGCGGATTGCCGCAACTGGTGCTCTCCATCGCCATAGGGCAACTGGTCG
>CAUJJN010000084.1 GCA_963204905.1 Pseudomonadota bacterium | reverse complement strand
GGAACAGGCCGCCGAACGACCAGAATGCCTGGCCGCCGAGGCTTTGCTCGCCTTCCTGATCCACCACGATGACGCGCTTGCCGGCATCGGCGATCTCGGTCGCCGCCACCAGCCCCGCCAGTCCTGCGCCGACGACGATTATGTCCGCATCCATGGTCATCGTTCGGTTCCCTCCGCCGCGCGATCAAAGCTGTTGCATCCTGTGCGGTCAATCGCTGTCGCGTCACTGACTGTTTACGAAATTGGGTGACGCTCGGCCTCGCGCGGGTGATGAGACTGCATCTTGCGCGCAACACCGGAATTGAATTTGGTGCGTAACCGCGTTCGCGTCTGGACAAAAATCATGTCTCGCAACACGGTGGTGGTCACGAAGGTTGGCGACAAAGATCACAATCGCTTCGACGCTTGGGGCCGGCACATGAAGATCGCAACGGGGCTGCTCGCGGCCGTTGTTCTGCTCGCGGGGATCGCGACCAGTCATGCAGCGGTGCGGATCGCGGAGGACCGGGGCGGCCGCATCGGAACCTACGTCGATAAATATCAATCGCTGCGCAGTTCCGGGGAGCAGGTGGTGATCGATGGGCTCTGCGCCTCGGCTTGCACCATCATCCTCGGCGCGGTGCCGGCCAGCCGGATTTGCGTGACCTCGCGCGCGGCGCTTGGTTTCCATGCGGCATGGGATATCGGGTCCAACGGCCGCGCCGTCACCAATCGCGAGGCGACGCGGATGCTCTACGCGATGTATCCGACGCGGGTCCAGCGCTGGATCGCACGGCGTGGCGGGTTGACCCGGCATATGATTTTCCTGCGCGGTGCCCAGCTCGAGAACATGTATCGCCCCTGCTATCTGAATGCCGAGGCGAGTTACCGCTGAGCCGGCTTGAGTCTCCGATTCAGCATGTTCAGCATGACGTGAACGGTCGGTGGCCCGCAGCGCTTGCCCCGTCGCACCCCAGCCTCTATCAGGAGCCTGTTGATCGGCGGGCGTCTGGTCCCCAATCAACGCCGATAGGTCCGGCATCGATGTCCGGATTGTTTGGGTAAGGGAATTCCGATGACCGATCGTGCGACTCGACCGCTGGTGATTTTGGCCGCTTTTGCCGGAAGCCTCGCGGTCGGTCTGATGGTGGTGCTTTGGCTGGCGGGGGGACTGGGTGGCGTGGCCAAGCCCGCCCCAATCGGCGGCGCCTTTCAACTGACGGATCAGTCTGGCGGGACGGTCACCGAGAAAAGCCTGCAGGGCCGACCGACCATCATCTTCTTCGGCTATACGCATTGCCCTGATGTTTGCCCGACGTCGCTATTCGAGATGTCGGAGGTTCTGCGGGCGATGGGCAAGGATGCTGATCGCGTCAACGCCTACTTCATTTCAGTGGATCCGGAGCGGGACAACGCTGCGGTAATGAAAGATTATCTCTCAAGCTTCGATCCGCATTTGAAGGGACTGACCGGCGATCCCGCGATGATCGGCAAGGTGCTGACCGAATTCCGCGTCTACGCCAAGAAGGTGCCGGCGAAGGACGGCGACGATTACACCATGGATCACACCGCGCTGATCTATCTGATGGACAAGAAGGGTGCTTTCGTCGCCCCCTTCAACCTGAAGCAGACGCCTGAAGCCGCCGCCGCCGATCTCAAGCGTTATCTGTGAAGCGCGTGTTGCGTCGCGGCGTCGAGGCGACGAATGCCCAGACGCGCGCCAGATACGGCATGCGCCGACGGCGCGCGGCGGCTTGTCGCCGGGGAGCCATCTGGCCATGTTCGGTTTTTTCCCAACGATGGGGGTCCGTGAAGAGTTGGTGCAGTGCGCGCCACGCGGCCACCGATAGCAGCGCCCAATAGACCGGGGTGAGGACCAGCACCCAACTGCGGTGCAACTGCCCGCGCCGGGACAATCCCATCAGGCCGACGATGACGGTGGAGGCATAGCCGGCGAATATCGCTGCAAGATGCAATCCCATCAAAGGCCCGGTGAACAGCCTGATCGCTTGATCGGTGGCGGTGTGCAGGCCCAGATAAATCGCAAGTTCGAGCAGCAGGATCGGGGTGGCGAGTGCCGTCAGGACATTGCCCCCCAGCAGAACGTTGAGCGAAAGGATGCCTTTGATGCCTGCCTCGCGCCACAGTCTGCGCGGTGCGCGCATATGTACGCCCCAAGTTTGCATCCAGCCCTTCATCCACCGCGAGCGCTGGGGCAGCCAGTCGCCGAATCGGGCCGGCGCTTCCTCGAACGTCGTCGAGGCGAATGTGACAGCGCGATAACCGGCGCGGGCCAGACGAAAGCCGAGATCGGCATCCTCAGTCACATTGTAGGCATCCCATCCGCCGATTTCACGCAGCGCGGCGGTTCGGAAATGGTTTGACGAACCACCGAGCGGCAGCGGGAGGCCAAGCACCGCCAGGCCGGGCAGGAATACATCGAATTGTCCGGCGTATTCGGCCGCGAACATGCAGGACAGCCAGCTATCGTCCGGATTGTTGATGCAAAGGCTTGCCTGCGCGCACACGGTCCTTTCGCCGTGCCAGCGGAAAGCCTCAAGGGCTGCGCGAAGCTGGTCCCGCTCGGGAATATCCTCGGCATCATAGATCGTCACGAAGCTGCCGCGCGCGAACGGCAGCGCCCAGTTGAGCGCTTTCGGTTTGGTGCGCGGCAGGGTGGCCGGCGCGACCAATATCTGAAACGTCGGCGGCGGCCCCCAACGTGCGATGGCGGCGCGGGTGCCATGATCGTCCGGTTCGATCACAAGGATGACGTCGAGCTTTTCCTTGGGGTAGTCCAGCGCACTGATGGCCTGAAGCAGTTGCCCGACCGAGGTGATCTCGTCGTAGAGCGCGGCGATGACGGTGTAGACAGGCAACTCGTTGTCCTGGGGAGGCAGGGACGCAGGAGCCGGCGGCTGCGGGATCATTGCCCCCACCAACCGTATGATGCTGAACGCCAGAAACCAGAGGGCAAGCAAACTGCTCACGATATGGACAACAGTCAGCCAAGGGAGCACGAACAGGCCGGCAAGCGCGGCGACGAAGCAGATATGGCGCATTCCGAAGCGCCATCGCGGACGCTCCCGTGCGGCGGAGGGTGCGGCGGTCAGTCCCGGAAAACGCTGACTGAGTCCCTCGGATGCCGCATAGGCCAGCGAGGCGTGCGCCCGGACCAGCAGAGCCTGATTGAACTGAGCCGTCGGCAAGAGCCGAAGCCGCTTGATCACCCCGGGCGATGTGAGGGCGAAACGACTGAGCCACCGCGCCGTCAGACTGCGCGGTGCGATGCCGAGCAGATATTCACCATCCCGGCGCAAGGGCAGCAGACCATGTTGGGGAATGCGCGGGAGATGCTCGCTGTGCAATGGAATGTCGCTGCGCAAGGTATCGGATGGCGTGTCGACAAGCACCCCGGTATGAGCCGCCAGATGAAACAGGTAGCCGGCCTCGTCGAGCACGCCCCACTGGATCAGGACCCGATCGGCGCCGACGCCGATCAGCCGGCTGCGAAGGTCGGCGGCCTGCAACAGATCGGGAGCGAAATAATCCCGCAGGCAATCGAGTTCTGGCGCTGGCCCAGGTTCGAGGTCCAGAGACCGGTCCCGATGGTTGTTTGGCTGTACGCCGTACATGCGCGCAAGGAAATCCGGCAGTCGGCGCAGGGGGAATGACCCCCCGCCTCGATGTCTTGGCGGCAACGCTGGTTCCGCGCCAGCGCGCCCGACATGGTCCCCAGCGGCCACGCGACGCCCCCACCGCAAACGGCACTCGCGTCTGTCGCGGGATGGTCTATAAGTTCGCCCGACGCGGAAGTCCCATACAATGCAACCACAGATAGAGCGACGCTTCAACGGATTCATGGTTCCGCGCGGTCTGGGCGGCTGGGCCGGCGTGGCCATGCTGAGTGGGCTGCTTGGCCTTGTGATCGCTGTCGGAGGTCCGGCGAGTGTCGCGCTGGCACAGAACGCATCAGTATCTCCGGCCGTGTCGCAGGCGGTGCCGGGGTTCTGGGACCCGCGCAGGCGGCCGGATCGCCCGGATCTGTCGCGCCTGACTGTGATCCGCTTTATGACCGAAACCGATTATCCGCCGTTCAACTTCACCGGACCCGACGGCAATCCGGCTGGCTTCAACGTCGATCTGGCGCGTTTGATCTGCGACGAGATCAAGGTCCCTTGCACCATCCAGATGCGGCGGTTCGATACGCTGCTCGACGCCATCGCCAGCAATCGTGGCGACGCCATCATCGCGTCGCTCGGGGTGACGCCGGAATTGCGCAAGCGGGTGGATTTCAGCGATCTGTACTACCGCACTCCGGCGCGGTTCGTGACGCGGCGGGACGCGGTGTCGGCCGAGGTGCGTCCGGAGACCCTCGACGGCAAGAAAGTGGGCGTGATCGCAGGCTCTTCCCACGAAGCCTATTTGAAGGTGATGTTCACCGGCGCCGAACTGCACACCTACCCGAACGACGAAGCGCTCCGGCAGGCATTGAAACAGGGCGAGGTGGAGTTGATCTTCGGCGACGCCATCTCGCTGGCGTTCTGGATCAATGGCACCGATTCCGAGAACTGCTGTGCCTTCAGCGGCGGCCCGTTCATCGAAAGCCGTTACTTTGGCGAAGGCGTCGGTATCGCTGTCAAGAAAGGCAACGATGTGTTGCGTCAGGCGCTGAACTGGGCGTTGTTTCGCATTTGGGAAAAAGGCCGCTATACCGATCTGTGGCTGAGGTATTTTTCCGTCAATCCGTTCTAGAGTTTCTCACCGCTTCAGAAAAACGGTGAGAGACTTTAGGTTTTTGTTTTGACGCGTTTTCTTCACGCGAACCGGAATCCACTTCGCTTGAAAACGCTATGACACGATCGAAGGTCGCGCATGAGGCCCGATGCCTCGTGTCGCGTGGAGCAATTGAATGTCGAATGAAATGACCGCGTCCGATCTGCGCGCGCTTGCCGAACAATCCAACGCCTGGCCGTTCGAACAGGCGAAGCAGATCGTGACGCGACTGAAGACGACGCCCAAGGACGAGGTGTTGTTCGAGACCGGCTATGGTCCGTCGGGTCTGCCGCATATCGGTACCTTCGGCGAGGTGGCGCGCACCACCATGGTGCGTCACGCCTTCCGCGTGCTGACCGAGGACAAGATCAAGACGCGGCTGCTGGCGTTCTCCGACGACATGGACGGCCTGCGCAAGGTGCCCGACAACGTGCCGAACAAGGAGATGCTGGCGCAGGATATCGGCAAGCCGTTGACGCAAGTCCGTGACCCGTTCGGCACTCATCCGAGCTTCGGCGAGCATAACAACGCCCGGCTGCGCGCCTTCCTCGACACCTTCGGATTCGATTACGAGTTCGCGAGTTCGACGCAGTACTACAAGTCCGGCCGCTTCGACGCGACACTGCTGAAGATGCTGGAGAAGATCGACAAGGTGATGGCGATCATGCTGCCCAGCCTGCGCGAGGAGCGCGCCGCCAGCTACTCGCCATTCCTGCCGATCTGTCCGCGCACCGGCGTGGTGTTGCAGGTGCCAATCGTGGCCCATGACGTCAAGGCCGGCACCGTGTCCTACGACGATCCGGAAACCAACGAACGCGTCACCGTTCCGGTCACCGGCGGCCACTGTAAGCTGCAATGGAAGCCGGACTGGGCGATGCGCTGGACGGCGCTCGGCGTCGACTATGAGATGGCCGGCAAGGACCTGATCGATTCCGTGAAGCTGTCGGGCAAGATCTGCGCGGCACTCGGCGGCACGCCGCCGGCCGGCTTCAACTACGAACTGTTCCTCGACGACAAGGGCCAGAAGATTTCCAAGTCGAAGGGCAACGGGCTCACCATCGACGAGTGGCTGCGCTACGCCTCGCCGGAATCGCTGTCGCTGTTCATGTATCGCGAGCCCAAGGCGGCGAAGCGGCTCTACTTCGACGTGATTCCGCGCAACGTCGACGACTACCAGCAGTTTCTCGACGGTTACGCGCGGCAGGACGTGAAACAGCGCCTGAGCAATCCGGTCTGGCACGTTCATGCGGGCAACCCGCCGAAGGCCGACATGCCGGTGACGTTCCAGTTGCTGCTGACGCTGGTGTCGTCGTCGAATGCGGAGAACGCCGAGACGCTGTGGGGCTTCATCGGGCGCTATCGTCCCGGCGTCACGCCGCAAACCCATCCCGCGCTCGATGCGCTGGTCGGCTACGCTATCAACTACTATCGTGATTTCGTTGCGCCCACGAAGCAGTTCCGCGCGCCGAATGACGGCGAACGTGCCGCGTTGAATGATTTGCGCGACGCACTGTCGCAATTGCCGGAAGGTGCCAGCGCCGAGGACATCCAGAACGTGGTCTACGAGATCGGCCGCCGCGAGCCGTTCCTCGATCACAAGAAGGCCGGCAAGGATGGCCGCCCCGGCGTGTCGCTGGAGTGGTTCAACATGCTCTATCAGGTGCTGCTCGGGCAGGAGAAAGGCCCGCGCTTCGGTTCTTTCGTGGCGGTCTACGGCGTCAACAACGCGGTGACGATGATCGACGGCGCGCTGGCGCGAAGCGCCTGAGCCGAGGGCCTTCTGTTCGCGTGCGCGGTGCCGTCAGAACAAGCTGACAAAGAAGCGCGAGCAGACCAGGAGCAGGAAGATCCCGAATGCGATTTCGAGCGCGCGTTTCGGCAGCGCGTGCGCAAGCTTGACGCCCAGTGGCGCCGTCAGCACGCTGGTCGGCGCCACGATGATGGTGGCGATCAGCGACACGTAGCCGAGCGCGAACGGAAACTGCAATGCCATGACGTCCGGATTGGCCGCCGCCGCCGGCCAGCCCGCATAGATGTAGCCGATGGCGCCCGGGATCGAGATCAGGACCCCAAGCCCCGACGATGTTGCGATCGCCTGATGGATCGGGCGACCGTAGAATGTCATGAACAGGTTGGAAAGCTGGCCGCCGCCGATGCCCATCAGCGTCGACAGCACGCCGATCGCCACGCCATAGGCGCGCAGAAACAGGCCTTGCGGCATGTCGTCAGCGAATCGCCAACTGTCCCGCCCGAACAGCAGGCGGATAGCCGATATGCCCGCAATCGCCACGAAGACGATTTTGAACAGTTCCGCCGGGGCGTAGCGCGCAATGAGGCTGCCGAACACGACGCCGACCACCACCGGTACCGCCCAATTGCGCAGCACGCTGGTGTCGACCGCGCTGGTCGCGCGGTGGGCGTAGTAAGAGCGGATCGAGGTGGGGATGATGATGGCGAGCGACGTGCCCACGCACAACGGCATTCGTGCCTCGTCAGGAACGCCGACGATGCGAAACAATTCATAAAGCGCAGGAACCAGGACGGCCCCGCCGCCGACGCCGAAAAGGCCGGCCAGAAAGCCAGTGCAGCCACCCGCGAACAGCAGAGCAGCGGCGAGCCATGCCACCTCGGTCATCGGCAGTCCGGCAATCATGTCTGGAAAATCCGCTGTGAGAGGGACCCATTAACTCCGGCTGTAACCTTTGAAGCCGTTCGTGGCAACGGTCAATCGTAAGTGGAGGTCGGCAATCCTATGGCCGATAGTATGTCTGAGTTGTCGTCATGGCCGGGCTTGTCCCGGCCATCCACGGTTATGCTTGCGAAGCAATGAGATTGATGACCTCAACGGTCTTGAAGTCAGCCTTAAACCGTCCGCTTGTGAGGATCGCGAACGCGTCGTTATCAGTGACGAACATGAATTTGAAATCGGCAGCAGTTGCTTCCAGCCGAGTCATATCTTTCAAAATGCTTGTTCGCTGAGCAGCACCGAAACCGGGTTGGTATGGTCTAGTTGTTTTCAGCTCGCCTATGATGGTTTTGCCAGCAGGCGTTTTTGCCTCAATATCGATCCCAGGTGCACCTTGCGCTTTTGAGCCGGCGTCGAAATCTATGATTGAGAATCGATCATTGAGATACTGTTTGATAAGCAATGTCGCAATGAATGCGACGTCGTTATTTATATTACCTAGAACGTCCTTGATCCCGATTAAGAAATGAAACCAAACAGCCGGATCAAAACTAGCTTCATTGATTTCATTGTGACCTATGAATTTTTTGAGGTCGCTTTGCTTCTGCAGAATGCGTTTGCAAAATAGATGTTCGATTTTCGTGAGTCGGTCCATCGCGTAATTCCGTAACAAGCCGAGCCGCGGATGACCGGGATAAGCCCGGCGATGACGCAGGTGGATCAAACCCCAAGGGCTTTTACTGGCTCGCCCAGACGATGCGCGCGATCCATTCCACATCGTCGGGCGACAGCGTGCGATGAGGATGCGCCGGATTCAGCGATTGCAGCTCGAGCGTTTTGGCGGTGCGCCGCTTCAGCTCCTTCACCATCACCTCGCCGTCGCGGGTTTTCACCACCACGCGGTCGCCGCGCCGGATCGGCGTGCCAGGAGAGACGATGATGACATCGCCGTCGCGATACGCCGGTTTCATCGAGTCGCCCGAGATTTCCAGTGCGTAGGCATGCTTGTCGCTGATGGATGGGAGCCCGACCTCGTCCCAGCCCTTGCCCACCGGAAAACCGCCATCATCGAAGTAGCCGCCGGAACCGGCTTCCGCGAAGCCGAGCAGTGGCACCGACGGCGTCGCGCGCGCGGTATCCTCGATCAGTTGGACGAAGGTATCGATGGCGGTGTTGGTGGCGGCCAGAGCCTTGGCGACCGATTCCGTTGAGGGCCAGCGTTCACGGCCGTCATTGGTCACACGCTTCGATTTGTTGAAGGTCGTCGGGTCCAGCCCGGCGCGTTTGGCAAGCCCCGAAGGCGACAGGCCAGCATGTTCCGCGAGGCGGTCCAGTGCGGTCCAGATTTGATGATGGGTCAGCATCGTGGGTCCGTCTGCTGCATCGGGGAAGTTCGGCGAAGCGGAAAAGTTGGCCCGCTCGTAGGAATTATTACCTCTTTTGCGGATTCTCTGCAAATGGATGTTGCGCGCGGCCCGCACTTGCGGTGCGGTGGGGCTGTCGATACGGTCTGCGATAGTGTCCGCGGAAGCGGGGCAGGACAAGATTTTCAAGCAAATTCAAGGATAAAAGGGACCGGGCCGGGTGCGTACCATCTACAAGATTTGTCCCGCTTCGGCATGGCGCGAGGCCGAGCGTCAGGGCGTTTATGACGGCAGCCCCGACGACAAACGCGATGGTTTCATTCATTTCTCCACCGCCGCCCAGGTGGCGGAGACCGCGCGCAAGCATTTCGCCGGCCAGGTCGGACTGTTCCTGATCGCGGTCGATGCCGATGCGCTCGGTGATGCCTTGCGGTGGGAGCCATCGCGCAAGGACGACCTGTTTCCGCACCTCTATGAAGCCCTCGATCTCGGCGCGGTCACCGCGGTGTACGATCTGCCGTCGCGCGCCGATGGCGGCCATGACATTCCGGAGCTGTCCTCGTGATGCGCGCTTTCGATACTTTCTCGCTGCCGCTGCTGCGTCTGTTCGACCCAGAGGACGCGCATCGCATGGCGATTTCCGGCCTGCGCCTTCTGCCGCCGATGCGATCACGCGCCGATGATCCCAAGCTGGCGGTGCGAGCGTTCGGATTGAATTTCCGCAACCCGATCGGCCTCGCCGCCGGTTTCGACAAGAGCGCCGAGGTGCCGGACGCCTTGCTGCGCCTCGGCTTCGGTTTCGTCGAGATCGGTTCGGTAACGCCGCGACCGCAAGGCGGCAATCCGCGCCCCCGGCTGTTTCGTCTCGAGCGCGACGAGGCGGTGATCAACCGCATGGGCTTCAACAACGACGGCGCCGAAGTGGTGCTGCGGCGGCTTGCCGGTCGCGCGCAGCAGCCTGGCATCGTCGGCGTCAATCTCGGTGCCAACAAGGATTCGCCGGATCGCACCGAGGATTATGTGCAGCTGATCGAAACCTTCGCGCCGGTGGCGAGCTATTTCACGATCAACGTGTCGTCCCCCAACACGCCGGGGTTACGCAACCTGCAACAGGCGGAAACCCTCGATGATCTGCTGGCGCGGGTGACCGACGCGCGCGATCGCGTGCGACAAAGCGCCGGCGACACGCCGGTGTTGCTGAAGATCGCGCCGGATCTGTCGCTCGGCGAACTCGACGACGTGGTGCATATCGCGCGCTCGCGCCGTGTCGACGGCATGATCGTCGGCAACACCACGCTGGCGCGGCCCGAGACGCTGCGCGAAAGCGTGCGTGCGAAAGAACAGGGCGGTCTGTCCGGCCGTCCGCTGTTCCGGCTCTCGACCCGCATGGTGGCGGAGACCTACGTGCGCGCCGAAGGTGCGTTCCCGCTGATCGGTGTCGGCGGTATCGATGGCGGCGGCGCGGCGCTGACGAAAATCCGCGCTGGCGCCAGCCTGATCCAACTCTATTCGGCGCTGATCTATAAAGGTCTCAGCCTGATCGATAGCATCAAGAGCGATCTGGTGGCGACGCTGTTGCGCACCGGGCGTGATTCGCTTTCGGAAATCGTGGGCGCCGACGCGGCCGCCATCACCGCGGAAGATTGGCCGGTTTGAAGGTTGCGCGCACCAGTGCGGGGTAACGCATGGCCTGCAGCAGACCGCGTGCGAGCAGGAAGGCGAGAAACGCGGTCCACAAGCCGGCATTCCCCCACGGCGTCAGCGCGTACCAGACGGCGAGGTAGATGGCAAAAGCCATCACCATAAGGTTGCGCATGTCGCGCGCCCATGATGCGCCGATGAAGACGCCGTCGAAGCAATAGGCCAGCACGCCGCAGGCCGGCGCCAGCGCTGCCAGCAACAGGAACTCGCGCGCCGCGCGCCGTACGTCAGGGCTGGTGGTGATGATATCGATCAGGTGGTCGCCGGCGGCGATGAAGATCAGCGACACCGCGACGCCGAAGCTGACGCTCCATGCCAGCACCAGCCGCACCGATCGGGAGAATTGCGCGCGGTCGCGGGCGCCGAAACTCTGGCCGCAGAGTTGCTCGGCGGCGTTCGCCAGTCCATCGAGGAAGAACGAGCCGATCATCAGGAAATTGTAGAGCACCGCGTTGGCGGCGAGCACCTGGTCGCCGGCGCGGGCGCCCTGCGCCGTGAAGAACAGGAATGCGCCAATCAAGGCGGCGGTGCGGATCATGATATCGCGATTGACTGCCAGCATTCGCAGCCAGCGGGCGCGATCGAACAATTGCGCGCGGGCAACGCGATAATTCGGGCCGAGCAGGACACGCGCGACAACGAGGCCGCCGGCAAATCCGGTGGTTTCAGCGATCACCGTGGCGATCGCCGCGCCCGCGATGCCCCAGTGCAGCACCAATACGAGGAGGACGGTCAGCGCCATGTTGATGAGATTGATGCCGATCTGGGTCGCCAGCGCGATGCCGGTGCGCGCCTGCCCCACCAGCCAGCCGAGGATGACGTAGTTGCCCAGCATGAAGGCCGCCGACCACAGCCGGATATGGAAGTAACTGGTCGCGGCGGCGGTGACTGCCTCGCTGCCGCCCATCGCAGAAAAGATCAACGACGCCAGCGGCACGCGCAATGCGATCAGAAGCGCGCCGATCAGAGCGGCAAGCAGAAGCGCGCGGATCAGCACTGCGCGGACTTCGATGCGATCGTCCGCGCCCAGCGCCTGCGCAGTGAAGGCCACAGTCGCCATGCGGAGGAAGCCGAATAACCAGAACACGCAGTCGAATGCCACCGAGGCCAGCGCGACGCTGCCCAACGACGCGGCGTCGCCGAGTTGGCCGATCGCGCCGGTGGAGATGACGCCGAGCAGCGGCGTGGTGAGGTTGGCGAGCATCGCCGGGCCGGCGATGACGAACACGCGACGACTGTCGACCTGTCGTGCGGCCTGATCAGCGAATGGCATTGAATGCAGTCGCTGCTTAGCGACCGCGCGGCGCGTTGACGAGACGCGCGATCAGCCAGATCGGGATCACGATGACGGCGCCGAGCAGGAAGTAGCGCCACAGGCCATTGATGGCGTCGAAGCCGAGATCCCAGATGCGAATGAACAGCAGGCGGATCGAATGGACGATATTCCACGGATCGAAGCCGATCGCTGCCAGTACGACGCCGACCAGGATCGACAGCATGGCCAGCCGAAACGCGACGGCGAGCGGCGAGCCGCCGAGAAAGCGATACAGGCCATCGTTACGCGCCGGCAGCTCTCGGGTTTCGTTGGGCATCTTGGGTCTCCGGTGGGATCGATTCCCACAATTATAGCGCCTCGCACATGGGGAACCAATGCGGTGGCGTCAATGGGCGTCTTGTTCTCCGGTCTCCGTTCGTTATGGCCCGGCTTGTCCCGGCCATCCACGCCTTATCATCTTGTCTCGCCATGATGACGCATGAAGAAGGTGGCCGATAATCCCCTTCAGTGTGTTTCATCGGCTTTCAGCACCCGTTCCAGCGTTTCCAGCCGGTCGGCGTCACGCGGCGGCTTGTCCCAGCGCAACCGGCTGATACGGGGGAAACGCATGGCGACGCCGGATTTGTGGCGCGTCGAGCGCTGCAGTCCCTCGAAGGCCACTTCCAGGACCAGTCCCTGATCCGGCTCGTGCACGACGTGGCGGACCGGGCCGAATTTCTCCGTGGTGTTGCGGCGGACGAAGCGGTCGATTTGCAGCAGTTCCTCATCGGTGAAGCCGAAATAGGCTTTCCCCACCGGCACCAGTCGCTCGCCGTCGCCGTCTTCGGTCCAGACGCCGAAGGTGTAATCTGAATAGTAGGACGAGCGCTTGCCGTGGCCGCGTTGCGCATACATCAGCACGGCGTCGATGATGTGCGGATCGCGCTTCCATTTCCACCATTGCCCCTTGGGTCGGCCGGGCAGATAGGGCGCGTCGCGTCGCTTCAGCATCACGCCCTCGACGGCCTCGGCATCGTCGCCGGCGCCAAAGGCCGCGGGATCGGCGCGGGCCGCGGTGATGGTGCTCCAGTCGTTGAATGGCACCACCGGCGAAAGGTCGACGCGCGGGTCGTTGAGGGTTGTGACGAATGCTTCCAGCCGCGCGCGCCGCTCCACGAAGGGGAGCGGACGCAGATCTGTCTTGTTGTCCGCGAGCAGATCATAGGCGCGCAGGTGAATCGGAAATTCCTTCGCCAGCTTCGGTGTCACGCTTTTGCGGTTGAGGCGCTGCTGCAAGACGTTGAACGATTGTACGCGGCCTTCGCGCAGCACCAGCAATTCACCGTCGATCGCGCCGGGGAGACGCAGCGAGGGCAGCAGGTCGGGAAAGCTTTTCGATATGTCCTCGCCAGTGCGTGAATAGAGCCGCGCGATGGCGTTCCCGTCATCGTCGCGGCCGCCGACCGCCTGCACGCGGATGCCGTCCCATTTCCACTCGGCGATAAAATCGTGCGCGTCGAGCCCGGCAAAGTCGTCCGTCTCAATGGCATGCGCCAGCATCACCGGGCGGAACGGCGCGGCATCGCGGTTGACGGGCTTGTCGCCGCGTCCCTCCAGCCACGCGAACAAGTCGGGATAAGGTGGCGCCAGGCCCGGCCAGATGAGTTCGACGTCGTGCGGGTCCTTGTTGCCGAGCGCGGCCGCTGCGGTTTTCGCCAGCCGCGCCGAGACGCCGATGCGCATCGCGCCGGTGACGAGTTTCAGCAACGCCCAGCGTCCGGTCTCGTCGAGTTCGTCAAGCCAGCGCGCAAGCTGCATGGGCAATGCGGCTTTGCCGAGTGTCGCGAGCGTGGTGACGACCTCGGTGAGCGACGGCGGCGGTGGGTTGTTGTGGCCTTGTCCTGCGTCTGGAAGCGGCCCCCCTCCCCGCAAGGGCGGGGGGAGGGGAGCGGACGGTATTGCCGCAATTTTCTCCCCTGCCTCCGCGAGCGCAGCGATTGGTTGGGAGGGGTCGGGGGTGGGTGGCTCTTTGATCGGAGACGAAGATGATGTTTTCGGCCACATCAGCGCGACCGTCTCGGACAGGTCGCCAACGTAATCATAAGACAGCGCGAACAGGTCGGGATCGACGCGCGAAGCGATCAGTTCGCGGATCAATCCGGCCTTGGCGTGCTTGAACGACAGCGCGCCGGTGAGGGCGGCAAGCGCGTAGCCGCGATCGGGATCGGCGGTCTCGCGA
>CAUJJN010000083.1 GCA_963204905.1 Pseudomonadota bacterium | reverse complement strand
CCGGTGACAGCCGCAGCGTGACATGAGCCAAAGCCAGCACATCATCATTGTCGACGACGAAGCCCCCGCCCGCGAGATGGTCGGTGACTATCTGCGAATGCACGGCTTCACCGTGACGCTCTGCGACGGCGGCAAGAGCCTGCGTGAAGTCATTGCCGCCGGCCAGCCCGATCTCGTCGTGCTCGATCTGAACATGCCCGAGGAAGACGGCCTGTCGATTATCCGCGACCTCAAGGCCCGGACCAACGTGCCCGTGATCATGCTGACGGCCACCGCCAGCCCGATCGATCGCGTGGTCGGACTGGAACTCGGCGCCGACGATTATGTCGCCAAACCCTGCGAACTGCGGGAGCTGATGGCCCGAATCCGCTCCGTGTTGCGACGCACCACTGCGGGGAAAGCAACCACGGAGGCAACGTCAGCGGCCCCGGAGAAGCCGAGCACGGACCATCTCGTGCGATTTGGCACGCGGTGGCTCGATCTCGAAGCGCAGGCGCTGCGCGACGACGAGGGCAACGAACACCCGCTGACGGCCTCGGAATTCGGCCTTTTGAAAGTGTTCGCGGCCAATCCCAAACGGGTGCTGTCGCGGGAACGACTGCTAGAGCTCGCCAACGCCCGCGACGCGGAAGCGTTCGACCGCGCCGTCGACCTGCGGATCATGCGAATTCGCCGCAAGATCGAACCGGACCCCGCAAAACCGTCGGTGATCCGCACCATCCGCGGTGGGGGATACCTGTTCAGCCCGTCCGGCGACAAATCCTGACCCGCGTCATTTTGTTGCAGTGCGACATAAAATTTAACCCGATTGTTTCGTCAGATGCGCTTCCCACGAAACAATTCTTTTCACGACGAAACCGTTTTTGCCTTGGTAAGCAGATGTCCTGAAACAACGGCCGGTTAAGAATTCCCGCAACAACGCCGCACAAGCGACGAGGGAGCCGGTCATGCAGAACATCATCGCCATCAATGCCGCAGCCCAGCAAGGCATCATTGCCGCTCAAGCGACGTCGGACGAAATGCTGATCGAGAGCATTGCCGAGGGCAGCAAGCCCGCAATGCATATTCTTTATGCACGCCATCGGGTGCGGGTGTATCGTTTCATCCTGCGCATGGTGCGTGACACGACCACGGCGGAAGACCTCGTCAGCCAGGTGTTCCTCGACGTCTGGCGCACCGCCGGCCAGTTTGAGGGCCGGGCTCAGGTGTCGACCTGGCTCTTGTCGATCGCCCGCTTCAAATCGCTGACCGCGCTGCGCCAGCGCTCGCATGAAGACCTTGACCAGGACGGCGTTCTGGAAATCGCCGATCACGCCGACACACCGGAAGCAGCGCTCGAACGCACCAAGACCAGCGCCATCCTGCGCGCCTGCATCGCCAAGCTTTCGCCCGCGCATCGCGAGATCATCGACCTCGTCTACTATCATGAGAAGTCCGTGGAGGAGGCTGGCAAGATCATCGGGATTCCGCAAGCAACCGTGAAGACCCGCATGTTCTACGCCCGCAAGCAACTCGGCGAACTTCTCAGGACCTGCGGCGTCGATACGCTGGCCGCATAACGACAGCAACAAGACCGTCGACGGAGCCGGATCATGCAGAGAATGTCATTCCGCTTCTTCATTGTTCCGCTCGGCGCGGCTTGCACCTTGATCACGCTCGGCCTGCAGGACGCACCCGCGCGTGCGGATCGCGGCGACGACACATCGTCGATCCGTCAGCAGGTGGTCGACTGCGCCAATCAACGCCTTTCCGACATCTGCATTCTTTCCAACGAGGGCTAGCTCCCTCGCCAGCACCGAAGGAGCCGCTTCGCCTCTGATGAGTCGAAGCGGGTTCCATTGCTGTCTGGCGCATATCCCGACGCGAAGGCTCGCTCGAAAGGCCTATCACCCTCGCTCGCCCGGCCGGGATATCCGTCGCCGGGTTCAATTGTCTGGAATGTGAAACCGCGAAACTTGCGCAGTCGCAACGTCGCCTCGTACACGCTCCTTACGCTGCGAACGCGCAATGCTGGCCGTATCGCGGCTTTCCATGTGAGCTGCATGTGCTAGCTTCTCATCGTTGTTTCGCAGGAGACCAGTGTGATGTTCGATGGCCTTGACGCGGTCGTTCTTGCGCGCGCGCAGTTTGCCTTCACGATGTCGTTTCATATCGTGTTTCCGGCCTTCTCGATCGGACTTGCCAGCTATCTCGCTGTGCTCGAAGCACTCTGGCTGTGGACCGGCCGCGACGTCTTCCTCAATTTGTTCAATTATTGGCTGAAAATTTTCGCCATCGCCTTCGGCATGGGTGTGGTGTCCGGCGTGGTGATGTCATACCAGTTCGGCACTAACTGGGCGACGTTCTCCGACAAGACCGGTCCCGTTCTAGGGCCTTTGATGGCTTACGAGGTGCTGACCGCGTTTTTCCTCGAGGCCGGGTTTCTCGGCGTCATGTTGTTCGGCCTCAAGAAGGTCGGACCGCGACTGCACTTCATCGCGACCTTGATGGTCGCGATCGGCACGCTGATCTCCGCATTCTGGATTCTCTCAGCCAATTCGTGGATGCAGACGCCGGCCGGCTACGCCGTCAACGATGCCGGACAATTCATCGCCGCCGACTGGTGGAAGGTGATCTTCAACCCGTCGTTCCCCTATCGCCTCGTTCACATGGTGCTGGCCGCCTATCTCACCACGGCGTTCGTGGTCGGCGGGGTCGGCGCGTTTCACTTGCTGCGCGACCCGAAGCGGGAAGGTGCGCGAGTGATGTTCTCGATGGCGATGTGGATGGCAACCATCGTGGCGCCGATCCAGATTCTCGCCGGCGACCAGCATGGCCTCAACACACTGGAGCACCAGCCAGCCAAGGTGATGGCGATGGAAGGCCACTACCAGAGCCATCCCGACGGCGCGCCGCTCCTGCTGTTCGGATTGCCCGACCAAAAAAATGCAAGGGTCGACTATGCGATCCAGATTCCGAAACTATCGTCGCTGATCCTCAAGCATTCGCTCGACGCGCCGCTGGCGGGCCTCGATACGATTCCCCGTGAAAACTGGCCACCGGTGCCGGTGGTGTTCTGGACGTTCCGCATCATGGTGGGGCTCGGCTTCCTGATGATGGGCCTCGGCTTGCTGAGCCTGTGGCTGCGCTGGCGCGGCAGGATCTACGACTACCGGCCACTGCACTATTTTGCGATGGCCATGGGGCCGTCCGGCTTCATCGCGGTGCTGGCGGGCTGGTTCACCACCGAGGTGGGGCGGCAGCCGTTCACGGTCTATGGCCTGCTGCGCACCACCGATTCGGTTTCTCCTCTCGCGGCACCAGCGGTCGCTTCATCTTTGATCGCCTTCGTCATCGTCTACTTTCTGCTGTTCAGCGCCGGCATCGTCTACATCCTGCGTTTGATGGCCCAACCACCACACAGCGATGAGAAAGGCCCAAGCGGCGATCAGCCGACGCACGCCGCCGGGATCACGCCAGCTTCCGGCGCGGCCAACCTCGCACAACGGTGAGCGTCATGGACCAGGCTTCTACCATCGCAACCATCTGGGCTTTCATCATCGCCTTCGCGGTGTTCGTTTACGTGGTGATGGATGGCTTCGATCTCGGCCTTGGCATCCTGTTCCCGCTGTTTCCGAAAAAGCAGGATCGCGATGTGATGATGAACAGCGTCGCGCCGGTGTGGGACGGCAACGAGACCTGGCTCGTGCTCGGCGGCGGCGGCCTGTTCGCGGCCTTTCCGCTGGCGTATGCCGTGCTGATGCCGGCCCTGTATACGCCAATCATCGCGATGCTGCTCGGCCTGGTGTTTCGCGGCGTCGCCTTCGAATTCCGCTGGCGTTCAAAGCGCGAACGGAACCGCTGGGATCTCGCCTTCGCCGGCGGCTCGCTGGTCGCGGCGCTGGCGCAGGGCATCGCGCTGGGCGCTATCCTGCAAGGCGTGCAAGTGGCGAACCGCGCCTATGCCGGCGGCTGGTGGGACTGGCTGACGCCGTTCAGCATTCTGACGGGCATCGCCGTCGTGATCGGCTATAGTCTTCTCGGCGCGACATGGCTGGTGATGAAAACCACCGACGATCTGCGCGAGAAGGCCTATCACCTGAGCTGGTGGCTCCTGTTCGCGATGCTCGGGGCAATCGGCGCCGTCAGCCTCGCAACGCCGTTCCTCGACGTCGAATATGCCCGGCGCTGGTTCACCTGGCCGAACCTGCTGTTCACCGCACCGGTCCCGATCGCGGTTGCGGCCGTCACCGCGCTCCTGTTGCAAAGTCTGGCGCGACGCCAGGACTACAGGCCTTTTATTCTCTCGCTCTTGCTGTTCGGACTGTCTTATGCCGGGCTCGGCATCAGCATGTATCCCTACATCGTGCCGCGCAGCATCACTATCTGGCAGGCGGCGGCGCCGGAGAACAGCCAGATATTCATGCTGGTCGGCGTCGCGATCCTGGTCCCGATCATCCTGATCTACACCGGCTGGGCCTATTGGGTCTTTCGCGGCAAGGTCGATCCGCAGAGCGGCTACCATTGATGGCAACGCAGCACGAGAGGTCATCGCTGCCGCAGCGCCTGCTGTGGTTCGTGGCGTTGTGGCTCGGCGGCGTCGGCGCCGTAACCCTGATGGCCTACGGTCTGCGACTCTGGATCGCACCGCATTGACCGGCCGCGACATCAAATCAGGCCAATTCGAAGCCATCCGATAACCATTGATTCGCTATCCTGCGCCGGCTTGCCATCCCTGTTGGGGTACGGTTTGATAGCCACTATCGCGAAATTGTCCGACGTTTCGCGCTCTCGACACAAGGATCGCCGATGCTTCGCTTTCGACGCTTGCTGTGGATGCCATTGCTGGCCGTCATCTTCATCGTTCTGCCGGCATCGCAGGGCTTCAGTCAGAACGAGGATATGACCATCGGCGATGAGCCGGGACGCGTGCCGGACGAGTCGGTGCAATTGCCGCCGCAGTTTCAGCGGCAGATGGTGCTCTATCGCACCACCGAGCCGCCCGGCACCATCATCGTCCATACCTCCGAACGCTTCCTCTATCTGGTGCAAGGCAATGGCCGAGCCATGCGCTATGGCGTCCGTGTCGGGCGCGAAGGATTTCAGTGGCAAGGCCTTTTGAAAATCACCCGCAAGGCCGAATGGCCTGACTGGACGCCGCCACCGGAAATGATCCAGCGCCAGCCCTATCTGCCGCGCTTCATGGCCGGCGGCCCCGGCAACCCGATGGGCGCGCGCGCCATGTATCTCGGCGCTACGGTCTATCGCATTCACGGCACCAACCAGCCCGACACCATCGGCAAGGCCGTGTCATCGGGCTGCTTCGGCATGGTCAATGCCGACATCATCGACCTCTATGAACGCGTTCCGGTCGGCACCAAAGTCGTCGTCAAGCAGCGGCCATCGCTGTGATTCGCCGTCGATCCCTGCCTGTCACCCCTTTGTCATGAGCGAGACATCATCATGCTGAATTCCGGTCTGTCTCTGGCGCGCAGCGCCGTCGCCGTCCTCGCCGCCACGGTTGCCTTTGGTTCTTTCGATGAAGCTGACGCGCAGATGCTCAAGACCGTCAAGGATCGGGGCAACCTGATCTGCGGCGTCTCCACCGGGCTGCCGGGATTCTCCAATGCCGACGACAAGGGCGCATGGTCCGGCCTCGACGTCGATCTCTGCCGTGCCGTGGCCGCCGCCGTGTTCGGCGACGCGGGCAAGGTGAAGTACGTCCCGCTCAACGCCGAGCAACGCTTCAAGGCATTGCAATCCGGCGAGATCGATCTGCTGTCGCGCAATTCGACCTGGACGATGTCGCGCGAGGCGGAGTTCAACCTCAGCTTCGCGGCCGTGAACTACTACGATGGTCAGGGCTTCATGATCCGCAAGAGCGCCGGAAAAGATTCCGCGCTGGCGCTCGACAACAGCAAGGTCTGTGTTCAGTCCGGCACCACGACGCAGATCAATCTGGGCGATTACTTCCGCACCAACAACATGAAATTCCAGGAGATGGTGTTCTCGAGCGCGGCCGAAACGCTGAAGGCCTACGATACCGGCGCCTGCGACGTCTTCACCAGCGACATCTCGCAGCTTTATGCTGAAAGGCTGCAACTCTCGGCCCCGAACGATCATGTCATCCTGCCGGACGTGATTTCCAAGGAGCCGCTCGGCCCCGCGGTGAAGCAGGGCGACAGCCAATGGCTGGAGATCGTGAAATGGTCGCACTTCGCCATGCTCAACGCGGAGGAGCTCGGCATCTCTTCGAAGAATATCGACGAGGCACTCAAGTCACAGAAACCGGACGTCAAACGTCTGGTCGGCAGCGAGGGCGCCTACGGTGAACAGATCGGCCTGACCAAGGATTGGGCAACGCGCATTGTCCGGCATGTCGGCAACTATGCCGAATCCTATGATCGCAACGTCGGCACCGGTTCGAAACTCGGTATTCCGCGCGGGCTCAATCACCTCTGGAGCGAGGGCGGCATTCAGTACGCACCACCGATCCGCTGAGCCGCCGGTCAGGCCACCAACGCACGCTCTGCTCTTCCACATGCACGCGCCTGGCATCGCGGCTGCTGATTCATCTGCTTTTGCCCTGACCGGTCCGCTCTGGTAATCATGCCGACGGAATCAAACAACGCCCCAAAACAGGAGCAGTGGACGAACATGATCGAAACCGTTGGCATCATCGGCACCGGCACCATGGGCAACGGCATCGCACAGATCTGTGCGGCGGCCGGACTGAATGTCGTCATGACTGACATCTCAGACGCCGCGGTTACGCGCGGCACCTCGGTGATCGAAAAGAGCCTGGAGCGCCTCGTCAACAAACAGAAGATGAGCGACGCCGATCGCGATGCCGCACTCAAGCGTATCGTCGGCACCACCGACAAGGCCAAACTCGCGACGTGCGATCTGGTGATCGAGGCCGCCACCGAGAACGAAGACCTCAAGGTCAAGATCCTCAAGGATCTCTGCGCCTCACTGCGCCCGCAGGCGGTGATCGCCACCAACACTTCCTCGATCTCGATTACGAAACTCGCGGCGGCGACTGACCGCCCCGATCGCTTCATTGGCATGCATTTCTTCAATCCGGTGCCGCTGATGGCGCTGCTGGAACTGATCCGCGGCCTGCAGACCTCCGACGACACCCACGCCAAGGCTGTCGACTTCGCCAAGCGTGTCGGCAAGGTGCCGATCACCGCGAAGAACAGCCCGGGCTTCGCCGTCAACCGAATCCTGTGCCCGATGATCAACGAAGCGATCTTCGCGCTGCAGGAGGGTATCGCCAGCGCCGAGGACATCGACGCCGGCATGAAGCTCGGCTGCAATCATCCGATCGGACCGCTGGCGCTGGCCGACATGATCGGCCTCGACACCATGCTGTCGGTGATGGAGGTGTTCTACGACGGCTTCAACGACCCGAAATACCGCGCGGCCCCGCTGCTCAAGGAAATGGTCGCCGCTGGACATCTCGGCCGCAAGACCGGCAAGGGCTTCTACGATTACGGCAAGCCCGCCTGACCGTTGACGGCGCGTAATCAGGCGTGTCATCGACAAACGGCAGAATGAAATAGAAAGCCGGGCGCGAGCGTCATCGCGGCCGGCTTTCTCACGTCAGAGACTATCCGTCTTGCTCAGTGCCCCATCCCCGGCTCGACGACGCCATTATAGATATCCGGATTGGGCGTTCCCTCCACCACCAGCATTCCGGCAAGACCACGCTCGGCGCGCGACAGCGCGTGATCAACGATGGTGTAACCGCCCGGCACGTCGAGCTTGAACTCGGTGATCACCGCGCCGCCCGGCGGCACCGTGACGGTCTGAATGCCTTCGAGCGGCGGCGAAATCACTCCGCCGAGATTGTAGACCTTGTCGAAGATCTCGCCGATGACGTGGAACGACGAGGTGAAGTTCGGGCCGCCGACGCCGAAGTAGAGCCGCACCGTCTCGCCGACCTTGGCGTGCAGCGGGTGCAGCTTGGTGATGGCGCCCACCGAGCCGTTGAAGACAAAGTATTCCGGCTTCTCGGCAAGCAGCTTCTCGACGCTGAACTCCTGGCTGCCATGCTGACCATAGGGTGCGTCGGTGTAGATCTCGCCCTGCATGATGTAGAATTCGTGATCGACCGGCGGCAGGCCTTCTTCGGGCTCCACCAGAATCATCCCGTACATACCGTTGGCAATGTGCTCGGCCACCATCGGCGTCGCGCAGTGATAGACGTAGAGTCCCGGCTTCAGCGCCTTGAAGCTCATCGATTTCTCCTTGCCGGGATCGACCTGCAACGCGGCCGCGCCGCCGCCCGGCCCCGTGGCGGCATGGAAATCGACCGAATGGATCATGTTGCTCTCCGCCGCGTTCTTCAGATGCACATCGACGGTGTCGCCGACGCGGACGCGCACGAACGGACCCGGGACCTTGCCGTTGAAGGTCCAGTAGCCGAACGTGGTGCCTTCGGCGAGGCGACCTTCCATCTCGACCGTGAGCAGATCCAACCGCACGGTTTTCGGATCGCGCTTGCCGATCGGCGGCGGCAGATCGGTCGGCGGCCGAGAAATATCGGCCTCCACCAGAGTCTGCGCCGATGGCGTCGCCGTCACCAGGAACTGACCTTCCATACCGGCGAGACGGTGACCCGGCACATCACAGTAATAGACAAAATCGCCGGCCTTTCCGGCCCGGAAAACAATGCTGGTGCTGGCGCCCTTGTTGACGACACGCGGAGAGCGGGCATCCTGACTGGGGAAGATAATATCGTGTTCAGTGCCTTCGCCGTTGATCAACGTGACCTGCACGACCTGCCCCTCGACGGCGGTGAGAATCGGATTGACCTTGCCGTCGATGGTGCCGCCGACGCCGAGGAACACCATGCGGCCCTCGGCGATTCCGGAACGCAGCGTATACTTGGCATCCGACAGATAGGCCGTGACCTGACCCGAGGCCGTCTGCGGTGCGGCGGCATTGGCGGCCGGTGCCGGAGCCGCGGCGCTGGCGGCAGGCGCGGCCGGCGCGGACCCAGCGGCGGAAGCCCCCTCCGCCGATGAAGCCATGAAGGCGATCACATCGGTACGATCGGAATCGGTCTTCAGGCCGGGAAACGGCATCTTGTTGCCCGGCACCACCTTCTGCGGGTCCTGCAAATAGGCATCGAGCTTCTCAGGCGTCCAGGTGATGCCGCTCTGCTTCATCGCGGATGAGAAGCTGTAGTTGGCGACCTCACCGGCTTTGGTGCCCACGATCCCGGCCAGACTCGGACCAAGCATATTCTTGCCCGGCTGCATCGAGTGACAGGCCTGACATTTCTTGAACACCTGACGGCCGTGGGCGACATCGCCTTCCACGGCGGTCGCGGCAACCTGGGTGACCGCTGCTGGCTTCGGCGCGGGCGCCTGCGCCATCTTGGACATATCGTGGCCATGCGCATGAGGGGCCGTCGCAGGCGCGGCAACCGGGGCAGCAGCGACCTTGGGCGCGGTTGGCGCGGCAGTCATGACCTTCGGCGCAGCGGCCGGCGCAGCCTTGGACTCTGCCGGCGCCATTTTGGCGGCGACAGGCGCTGCCTTCGTCCCGGCGGACACAGCGTTGACGGCCTGTTGCGGCGCGGGCCGGGCCGCAACAGACTGGTCAAGTTTGGCTGATTCGGAGGTGCTGGAAGAGGACACGGCCGCCGTTTCCGCTGGCACCTGCTCGCGGTGCCCTTGCGACACGCCGGCGTAACCTGCCAGCGCCAACAAAATCACCACACCCGCCGCACCGGGCAGCCAGTTCTTCAAGCTCGATCGATCCGACGGAGAAGCCATTTCCTCACCTTCCTGCCGGCATTGTGCCGTCGATCTCCGCCGACGCATCAATGCTGTTGACCGACAGCACGGCGTGCCGTCGCTTGCAGTTGAAGCCTACCGACTTTCGCGCACGGGGGTTTGCGCTGAAGCAACAGGGTCGAGGCGTAAGCCGCAGATTTGACCTTCCCGATGACGGCCGATGCAATACCGTCTTGCCGCAAGACGCCGTTTCCCTATGTTGAGGACTACGCAGGGTGGAGCGCCCAGATCGAACCGCCAGAACGCACGAACGCCGTGCGTACGAGAAGGAGCCGCGTCATGCCCTCAGTGACAGAATGGAAAGTTCCGTCCGCCGCGCAACCACGTCCGCAGGACTATGCTTTTGATCTCGATCGGGTTCTTGGCGCCGTCGTCAGCCTTCACGCGATCGTTCCCGCCGATGCCTTCACCGCCGCGACGCTTGGCACCGAACGCGCCGGCAATGGCGTACTGATTGACGACGGGCTGGTGCTCACCATCGGTTATCTGATCACGGAAGCGGAATCGATCTGGCTGCATCTCGGCGACGGTCGCGTCGTGCAGGGACATGCGCTGGGATTCGATTCCGAAACCGGTTTCGGCCTGGTCCAGGCACTTGGCCCGATCGATCTCGATCCGTTACCGCTCGGATCATCCGATGCGGCGCAGGTCGGCGACCCGGTCATCATCGGCGGCGCGGGCGGACGCACCCGCTCCGTCGCGGGACGCATCGAAACTCGACAGCCCTTCGCCGGTTATTGGGAGTATCTGCTCGACGATGCCATTTTCACGACGCCGTCACATCCGAACTGGGGCGGGACCGCACTCATCTCGGCCAGCGGCGAACTGATCGGCATCGGCTCACTGCAACTCGAGCGCGAACAAAGGAAGGATCATTTCAACATGATCGTGCCGATCGATCTCCTGAAGCCGCTGCTCAACGACTTGCGCTCGTTCGGTCGCGTCAACAAGCCGGCGCGACCATGGCTCGGCCTGTTCGCCAGCGATTTCGACGACAAGGTGGTTGTCATGGGCGTTGCGGACAAAGGACCTGCGGGCCGCAGCGGCATCCAGCCTGGCGACGTCATTCTGGGGGTCAATGGCGATCCGGTATCCAGCCTGGCGGAGTTCTATCGCAAGGTCTGGGCTCTCGGTCTCGCGGGCGTCGACGTTCCACTGACGGTTTCGCACGAAGGCATCACCTTCGACGTCGTGCTTGCGTCGACGGACCGCGTCAAGCTGTTGAAAGCACCACGGCTGCACTGAAGCATCGTCGACACTGTGGATTACACAACACTCATCACTCTTGGCATCGCCGCCATCGCCACGCTTGGCGTGATCGTCCGCCCGTGGTCGATCCCTGAATATGTCTGGGCGGTCCTCGGCGCGGCCGCACTGATCCTTCCTGGGCTGATGCCGTGGCGGAATGCGCTTGCCGCCGCCGGCAAGGGCACCGACGTCTATCTGTTTTTGATCGGCATGATGCTGCTAGCCGAGGCCGCCCGCCGCGAGGGACTGTTCGACTGGCTCGCGGCGCATGCGGTCCGGGCAGCGCGCGGCTCCGCATCGCGGCTATTCGCGATCGTCTACGCGGTTGGCACGCTGACGACGATTTTTCTCTCGAACGATGCGACCGCCGTGGTGCTGACGCCTGCCGTTCACGCCGCCGCGACGGCCGCGCGGGTCGCGCCGCTGCCGTATTTGCTGATCTGCGCGTTCGTGGCGAACGCCGCAAGCTTCGTGCTGCCGATTTCCAATCCGGCCAACCTGGTGATCTTCGGCGCGCAGATGCCCCCGCTGATGCAATGGCTCACCCTGTTCACGCTGCCGTCGATCGCCGCGATTCTGGTTACGTTCGTCGCCTTGCGATGGACCCAGCGCCACGCCCTTGGAGAGTCGGTGCATGACGACGTCCCCATGCACCCGCTATCGATGACCGGCCGCTGTGTCGGCGCGGCCATCGCAGCGACGGGTGTCGTGCTGCTGGCGGCTTCTGCATTCGATCGACCGCTCGGCTTGCCGACGTTCCTGTGCGGCGTCGGCGCGACTGTCGCGGTGCTGGCGATCGGCCGTCGCTCACCCATGCCGGTGTTACGCGACGTCGCCTGGGGCGTGTTGCCGCTGGTCGCCGGACTTTTCATTCTGGTGGATGCGGTGGAGCAAACCGGTGTGCTGCACACACTCGCCAAATACCTCCACGAGGCCGCGACGGCATCGCCGCATCAAACGACGCTGGTCTCCGGCATCGCAGTCGCCTTGCTGTCGAATCTGATGAACAACCTGCCAGCCGGCCTGCTCGCGGCGACCATAGGACAAAGCGTCGATCTGCCGCTCCACGTCACCGGCGGCCTGCTGATCGGCGTCGATCTCGGCCCCAACCTGTCCATTACCGGCTCGCTCGCCACCATCCTCTGGCTGATCGCGTTGCGCCGCGAGGGACTATCGATCGCCGCATGGCAATTCCTGAAACTGGGAATGGTGATAATGCCACCGGCTCTCCTTGCCGCACTGCTGATGCTGATCGTGTCGTCACTTTAATGCGCACGCGCATCAAATCCGCGATGCAACGGCCTCAAGCCCGATGATGCGCGCCAGCGCCCGCACCTCACGCTTCTGATCCTCACGCAGTTGCCGCAGCAACGGCGCGGCCGCCGTCTGCAATTCCTGCGCTTCGGCGCCGCTCAGCGAAACCGCGCTTTTGTCAGGACCGGCCTGACGTACGGCATGTTTTCGCCGAGCGAGATCGCGCAGCGCCGCCTCGACGGGCGGCCAGTATTTTGCCTGCGCTTCGCTCATCCGCAAACGCTCCTTGATCGCGGCGATCTGGATGTCGCTCAACAACGTGTAGGAGGTTTGCACCGGGGGCAGATTTGCAGCCCTGGGGCGGGCCAGCGGCAACGGAGGATTGTCTATCGGGGCGACCGCCGGACCGGGGACACCAGTATTCGGAAAGACATCGGTGTCCCTCAACCGATCCTCGAACCGTGGCGCAGCCGTCGCAACCTGAAGCCGGTCGGTTTTACCGTCTCGATTGGCGATGGGACGGCCCACGTTTTCAGGCGGCAACACCAGCATGTCATCGCGAGCCACGACGAAGCCGACCACCGCCGCGCCGACGATGATGACGCAGGCCAGCGCCAGATAGCCGGCCGTTCTGGTCAAGCCCGCCTCCGTCGCCGCGAAGCCACTGTTGCAAGAGTCCTTGTTTCAAATGCCGAGGCCGCAATCTAACACAAACGCAGGCGGCGGCTCGGGAATTCCCGCGCGCCCCTCCGATCGACAGCCAAGGCCGGGCGGCGCGCGTCTGACGGCAAGCCGACAAGGTAAACGCCGACCCGCACGTTAAGCGGCGAGATCGTAGACTTCCTGAATATCGGCGACGATTTCCGAGGCTTCGAAAATCGCGTCCGGGTTGATTGTGTGCAAGCTGACCGTCCAGTTGCCGCCGTTGGTCCGGCGCGGCGTGCCAACCACTTCGAACCGTACGCCACGGCAAAGCGGATGCCGCTCAAGGGCACGGGAAACTCGTATGGTGATTTGATCCAGCGTCGCCGGCGTTCGTGACAGCAACCGCTCAAGAACCGCAAAATCCATCCGACACCCCCTGAATGACGGGATGGTCTGACGCCATCCACGCGGAACAGGCAGAGGCATTGTTGGAATCGAACTGGTTAATGATCGGTTAACCGGCTATCGCCCGCCTTTACCCGAGCAGTTGCTCGAGCCGGTCACGCAGTTGGTCCTGATGATAGGGCTTGGTCAATCGCGGCACGTCGGTCGAAGCGCCTTCGGGAAGGTCGGCATATCCAGTCGCCAACAGCACTGGAAGCCGGGGCCGCACCTCGCGCGATGCGGCGGCCAACTCGATACCGGTCATGCCGGGCATCAGATGATCGGTCATCATCAGATCGATCTGCCGATCGCTGCGCAGGATGTCCAGTGCGTGCAGTCCCGACGAGGCTCCGATGACCTGGTGTCCGAGATCCTCAAGCATCTCCGTCGTCGACATCGCGATCAGCGGATCATCGTCAACGAACAGGATAACCGCCGAGCGGGGTTGCTTGGGAGTCGATGGAACCGGGCTTTCGACCTCAACCGGCGCGGTGGCGATCGGCAAAATCAGCGTGGCCGTGGTGCCCTTGCCGACCGCGCTCGTCAATTGCAGCGTACCGCCCAGTTGAACCGCGAGCCCGTGCACCATCGACAAGCCAAGCCCGGTCCCCTTTCCGAGCGGCTTGGTGGAAAAGAACGGATCGATCGCCTTGGCGAGAATCTCCGGCGACATCCCCTCGCCGGTATCACGCACCGAAAGCTTGAGATAGTTGCCGGACGGCAAGGCCGGATCTTTCGTGACCCGCGATTTCGTGACCCGCGATTTCGTGACCTTGATCTCGATAGTGCCGCCCTCCGGCATCGCATCACGCGCGTTGATCGCCAGATTGAGAATTGCCAGTTCGAGTTGATTGGCGTCGATGGCGGCCGGCGGCAGATCTTCGGCAATCAACAACCGCAACACGATGCGCGAACCGAGAGACCGCTCCAGAAGTTCGCTCATGCCGCGCACCAGACTGCCCAGATCGACCGGCGCGGGATTGAGGTCCTGCTGCCGCGCGAAGGCGAGGAGGCGTTGCGTCAGCGATGCGCCACGCTCGGCGCCCTGCAACGCGCCGTCG
>CAUJJN010000082.1 GCA_963204905.1 Pseudomonadota bacterium | reverse complement strand
GCCGATTACTTCGGCCTTGCGCCGCTGGTGTGGGCAGGAACCGACACACGCATCGGCGACACCATCAAATGCGACGGCACGCTGTACTGGCGTCTGGTGCAGCCGTTGCTGCTGGCGGCGCTTAACATCGATCCGCCCAACGGCGCGGCCGGCCTCGCCGGTGCGAACATTCGCGAGACGCGTCTCGTCGGCGGGGAGGCCTGCCGACCGCTGATCGCCAGCGACGGCTTGAGTTCGGTGCTGATCGATCCGGCGATCCGCTTCATCCGTGAGCGCGGCGGCAGCGTCGATATCGGCCACGAAGCGCGCAGCTTCACCTTCGATGGCGATCGCGTCGGCGCGCTCTCGCTGGGTGACCAGACGATCGACCTCGGTCCGCAGGATGCGGTGGTGATGGCGGTGCCGCCGCGGCCGGCGGTCGCGCTGCTGCCGGGGCTCACTGCGCCGAACAAGTTCTGCGCCATCGTCAACGCGCACTTCCGTTTCGCGCCGCCGCCGGCGACGCCGCCGATCATGGGCATCGTCAATGGCCTGATCGACTGGCTGTTCGCTTTCCCGGAGCGGTTGTCGGTGACCATCAGCGGCGGCGACCATCTGGTCGATCGGCCCCGCGAGGAACTGGCGCAGGCGATCTGGGATGAAGTATGCAAGGCCACGGGCATTGCCGCACCGTTGCCGCCGTGGCAAATCGTGCGCGAGCGCCGCGCCACCTTCGAGGCCACGCCGGAACAACATGCGTTGCGGCCCGGCGCGCGGACGAAATGGACCAACCTGGTGCTGGCGGGAGACTGGACCGACACCGGCCTGCCAGCAACCATCGAAGGCTCGGTGCGCTCGGGCAACCGCGCGGCCGACCTGCTCCTGAAGACCTGACGGGCCGCGCCTGCGCGTCCGCGCTCTCTTATGGGACTATGACATCGAGATGCTCAACACCACCGCTCAGTCCGTCATTGAAAAAGCCGAACTCGACCGCAGCATCGCGGCGGCGACCACGGCTCTGCATGACCATCAGCAGCCTGATGGCCATTGGGTCTTCGAACTCGAGGCCGACGCCACCATTCCCGCCGAGTACATTCTGTTTCGCCACCAGATCGGCGAGCCGGCCTCGCCGGAGATCGAAGCCAAGATCGGCAACTACCTGCGCCGCATTCAGGGAGCGCATGGTGGTTGGGCGTTGTTTCAGGATGGCGGGCTGGACGTCAGCGCCAGCGTCAAGGCGTACTTCGCGCTGAAGATGATCGGGGATTCGCCCGACGCACCGCACATGGCTCGCGCCCGCGAGGCCATTCACGCCCATGGCGGTGCGGAGAAGGCGAACGTTTTCACCCGCTTCCTGATGACCTTCTTCGGCGTGGTATCGTGGCGCGCCGTGCCGGTGCTGCCGATCGAGATTATGCTGTTGCCGCGCTGGTCGCCGTTTCATCTGACCAAGGTTTCCTATTGGGCGCGTACCACCATGGTGCCGCTGATGATGCTCGCGGCGTTGAAGATCAAGGCGCAGAACGCGCGTGGCGTCGGAATCGATGAACTGTTCCTCGGGTCGCCGTCGCAGGTTGGATTCTCGCCGAAAGCGCCGCATCAGAGCACTGCATGGTTCCTGCTATTCCGTAGCATCGACGCGGTGCTGCGCGTGATCGAGCCGATGTTTCCGAAGAAGCTGCGCGCCAAGGCAATGGAGAAAGCACGCGCTTTCATCGAGGAGCGCCTGAACGGCGAGGACGGTATCGGCGCGATCTTCCCGCCGATGGTCAATGTCGTGCTGATGTACGACGCGCTCGGCTATCCGAAGGATCACCCGCCACGCGCCACCACCTTGCGCGGCATCGAGAAGCTGCTGGCGATCCATGATGACGAAGCCTATTGCCAGCCCTGCGTGTCGCCGGTGTGGGACACCGTACTGACCGGCCACGCGCTGCTCGAAGTGGGCGATGCTGAGTCTGTCGCGCGCGCGCGCCGAGGCCTGGAGTGGCTCAAGCCGCTGCAAGTGCTCGATGTGAAGGGCGACTGGGCGGCCAAGCGCCCGGACGTGCGGCCCGGCGGCTGGGCCTTTCAATACGCCAATCCGCACTATCCTGACCTCGACGACACCGCCGTTGTGGTGATGGCGATGGATCGCGCCCGCCGGCTCGACGGCAGCAAGGACTACGACGGGTCGATCGCCCGCGCGCGGGAATGGATTGAGGGGCTGCAAAGCAAGGACGGCGGCTTTGCCGCCTTCGACGCCGACAACCTCGAATATTACATCAACAACATTCCGTTCGCCGATCACGGCGCGATGCTCGATCCGCCGACCGAGGACGTCACCGCCCGCTGCGTTTCGATGCTGGCGCAACTCGGCGAGACCATCGAGACCAGTCCGGCAATGAAGCGGGGGATCGATTATCTGATTCGCACCCAGCTCGATGACGGCTCCTGGTACGGCCGCTGGGGCCTCAACTACATTTATGGCACCTGGTCGGTGATGTGCGCGCTCAACGCCGCCGGCGTCGGTCATCAATCCTCGACCATGCGCAAGGCGGTTGACTGGCTGGTCAAGATCCAGAACCCCGATGGGGGTTGGGGTGAGGACGGCGAGAGCTACAAGCTGGATTACAAGGGATATGAGGCGGCCCCCAGCACCTCGTCGCAAACCGCCTGGGCCCTGCTGGCGCTGATGGCGGCCGGGGAAGCCGATCACCCGGCGGTTCACAAAGGTGTTGCGTATTTGTCACAGACGCAAAATGAAGCGGGTGAGTGGGACGAGACCCGCTATACAGCGACCGGTTTTCCGCGTGTATTCTACTTGAGGTACCACGGTTATCGGAAGTTCTTCCCCCTCTGGGCGCTAGCCCGATACCGCAACCTTCAT
>CAUJJN010000081.1 GCA_963204905.1 Pseudomonadota bacterium | reverse complement strand
GGGGTCGCCTTCCTACGTTCATAGCAAGATGAGAGGCGCGATTCCAGCGCCGCCGATTTCAAGGAATAACGAGGGATATCCTGGCCGCCGTAGGCAAGGTTTCCGATGCCGATTTCGAAGCGCAGGTGCTCAAGGCGGAAGGGCCGGTTGTGGTCGACTTCTGGGCCGAGTGGTGCGGCCCCTGCCGCATGATCGCGCCGGCGCTGGACGAGATCGCGGGCGCGATGGGCGACAAGGTCAAGATCGTCAAGCTCAACGTCGACGAGAGCCCACAGACCGCGTCGAAATACGGCGTGATGTCGATCCCCACCCTGATGATCTTCAAGGGCGGCGAGATGGCTTCGCGTCAGGTCGGCGCCGCGCCGAAGCAGAAACTGCAACAGTGGATTTCCACGGCGGTCTGATCCGACACACCGATCCGATGACAGAACGGCCGGCGAATCCCGCCGGCCGTTTCTGTTTTGCATCGTGAGTGCGAGGACATGCATGCCGACGCAATCAGGTGGCCGCGAAGGTGGAATTCGTTCTATCCAATCCGAAGCCGCTGGCGCATCCATGCACCCGCTTCATCGATGGCCGGCAGGCCCGCGCGCAGGAACGGATGGAACAGCGGCCAGGCGTGCGGCATGCCTGACCACACCCGCAGCGTGACGTCGATGCTGGTCATCGCCGCATTGCTGGCGAAGGTGGTCGAGTCCGACAGCAGCACTTCCTCGCTGCCGACCTGAATCAGCATCGGCGGCAGGCCAGAGACATCGGCGCGCACCGGCGAGGCCAGCGGATTGTCGGGCCGGTTGCCAAGATAGGCGGTGGCGACGCCGACGATGCCTTCGCGAGTAATCATCGGATCGCGCGCGCCGACCTTGCCGTAAGACTCGGCGCTGGTCGTCATGTCGAGCCACGGGCTGAGCAGGTAGAGCCCGGCCGGTTGCGGCAGCTTGTCGTCCTTGAGCTTGAGCAGCAGCGCGGCGGCGAGGTTGCCACCGGCGGATTCGCCGCCGACGATCAGATCGGTTGGCGCAATGCCGCTGTCGAGGATCGCGCGGTAGGCTTCGAGCGCATCCTCGATCGCCGCCGGATACGGATGCTCCGGTGCGAGGCGGTAGTCGATGTGATACGCAGTTGCCTTGGTGGCAGTCGCGAGACGCGAGACGAAATGGCGGTGGCTCTTGATGCTGCCGAAGACGTGGCCGCCGCCGTGAAGATACAGCAGCACCTTGCCGGGTGTGGCGTTGGCTGGCGTGATCTTTTCGGCGGGAACGCCGCCGAAGCTCAGGCTCTCCACCGTCACGTTGTCGGCCAGCGGAATGCGGCCCATTTCCGTGTCGAAGGACTCGCGGGTTTCCGCCAGCGTCATGCTCGCGCGTTTGGCCGCGCGCTCCTTGCACCAGGCCCAGAATGCGGCGACGTCAGGATCCTTTTCGGTCATCGTGGTCGGTCTCCCTGGACTGCGTGATGACTATGTGGTGCGGGGCGACCACGGCGCGGCGTCGGCGGCGCTCGCGTCCGTCGCCTTGGCCTTGTCGGACACCGGCGCGTCGCCAATCGCGACGACCAGGGCGCGCAAGGCTTCAGGCACGCCTTCGCCAGTGGCGCCCGACAGCAGCAGCGGCGTCTTCTTCGCGGCGCGCTTGAGCCGGTCGCGCTGCTTCTTCAGGTCGTCCGGGGCAACCGCATCGATCTTGTTGAGTGCGACGATCTCGATCTTGTCGGCCAGCTCCTCGGCATAGGCTTCCAGTTCGTTTCGAACGGTCTTGTAAGCCTTGCCGGCGTGTTCGCCGGTGGCGTCGACCAGATGCAGCAGCACGCGGCAGCGCTCGACATGACCGAGGAAGCGGTCGCCCAGCCCCGCGCCCTCATGCGCGCCTTCGATCAGGCCGGGAATGTCCGCCAGCACGAATTCGCGGCCGCCGGCGCTGACGACGCCGAGCTGCGGATGCAGCGTCGTGAACGGGTAATCCGCGATCTTCGGCCGCGCCGCGCTGACGGCGGAGAGGAAGGTCGATTTGCCGGCGTTGGGCAGGCCGACAAGGCCGGCGTCCGCGATCAGTTTCAGCCGCAGCCAGATCCAGCGTTCCTCGCCGGGCTGGCCGGGATTGGCGTTGCGCGGCGCGCGGTTGGTGGACGATTTGAAGTGTGCGTTGCCGAAGCCGCCATTGCCGCCTTCCGCCAGCACGAACTTCTCACCGAGCCGGGTGAAATCGTGGATCAGCGTTTCGCGATCCTCGTCGAAGATTTGGGTGCCGACCGGAACCTTGAGCACGATGTCCTTGCCGTTGGCGCCGTGGCGATCCTTGCCCATGCCGTTGGTGCCCTTGGGCGCCTTGAAGTGCTGCTGGTAGCGATAGTCGATCAGCGTGTTCAGGCCGTCCACCACCTCGACGACCACGTCGCCGCCGCGTCCGCCGTTGCCGCCGCTTGGCCCGCCGAACTCGATGAACTTCTCGCGGCGAAACGCCACGCAACCGTTGCCGCCGTCGCCGGAGCGGATGTAGACCTTGGCTTCGTCGAGGAATTTCATCGCCTATCCGTATCGCAGCGCCGCCGCGTCAGCAACAATGCGCATGTCTGTCATTTCCTTGCGCTCGCTTGACTCATCGGCGCGCGCGAGTTACTGCCCGCCCATCGAGCGCGGCGACGCCGTGTTCCGTAAGCGTTAACGTCACCCAACGCGCCATATTCCGAACCGGATCAATCCGTCCGGCGGATATTTCGGGCGTGTTATCATGAATGACGTTCCTTCCTCCACGCAATTCGCACAATTCGCATCTCGGCGCAGCGCCGTCTCCGGCCTCGCGCCGCTGGTGGCCATCGTCTTTTGCGGCTTTCTTGCGGTCGGCGCACCACTGCCGGCGCTGTCACTCTACATTCACGACGAACTCGGCTTCAGCGGCTTCACCGTCGGCTGGGTGATCGGCCTCCAGTCCGTCGTCACGGTGCTGTCGCGGCATTTCGCCGGAACGCTAAGCGACCATCACGGCCCGCGCTGGATCGTGCTGCGCGGCCTGCCGCTCGCGGCGCTGGCCGCCGGTTGCTATCTCGCCTCGGCGCTGCTGCCGGTCGCGCCCGAGTTCCGGCTCGCGGTCCTGATCGTCGGCCGCTTGCTGCTCGGCATCGCCGAAAGCCTGTTCATCACCGGCACCATGAGCTGGGGCATCGGCCGCATCGGCGTGGCACGTACCGGCAAGGTGATGTCGTGGCAGGGCATTGCGATGTACGCGGCGTTCGGTCTCGGCGCGCCGCTCGGCCTTGCGGTGCATTCGGTTTGCGGCTTCGCCGGCGTCGCCGTGCTGGCAATCGTGACGCCTCTCATCGCCCTCGGTGTTGCGTTCGCGTTGCCTCCAGTGCCGGTCGTGGGTGGCGATCGTGTCCATGTCCCCGTCCATCGGGTGCTGCGATTGATCTGGTTGCCCGGTCTGGTTCTGGCGTTCGCCACCGTTCCGTTCGCCAGCATGACCGCTTTTCTGCCGCTGGCGTATGGCGCCAGGAGCTGGACCGGAGCGGGGGTGGCGATCGCGAGCTTCGGTATCGCCTATGTGTTCGTGCGATTGGTGGGATCGCATCTGCCGGATCGATTCGGTCCGGTGCGGGTGGTGGCCGTCTCTGTCGTCATCGAAATGTTCGGCCAACTGGTGTTATGGGGCGCGCCGTCATCCGCCATCGCGCTGGCCGGTGCAGCGTTGACGGGGCTCGGCTTTTCGCTGGTGTTTCCCTCCATGGGTGTGATGGCGACGCGGCGGGTGCCGGCGGAACTGCGCGGCCGCGCGGTCGGCAACTTCATGGCCTTCTTCGATGTCGCGGTGGCGCTCACCGGTCCCCTCGTCGGCCTGTCGATCGGCGCGATGGGATATTCGGCCGCGTTCGTTGCCGGCATCATCGCCAGCGCCGCCGCGCTGGCATTGATGCCGGCGGCCGCTCGCATCGGGCGATCCGGTTCGCAGCCGGGCGACGGCCGGGCGTGACGCGGTTCGAGCAACCGTGCGACAACAGCGCCATGCGCCGAGTAATCGCACATGCTAAGGAGGATGCGAATGGCCAGGCGAGACTGGCCGCCGGGATTGTCTTCGTCGCATGATCTCTCGCATATCCACCGGATTGAATGAACGCGCGGCGCGGCTCGCCGGCATCGGCCTGATGCTGGCGGGCATCTGGGCGTTTTCATTCGGCGACGCGCTCGGCAAGTACATCGTCGCTAGCTATCCGGTGGGGCAACTCCTGTTCCTGCGCGCGGTCGCCTCGCTGGCTTTGCTGTCGCCGTTGATCTGGCGCAGCCGTGCTGAGTTTTTGCAGCTGGAGCGGCCCGGTCTGCACCTGTTGCGGGTTGTGTTGTCGACGCTTGAGGTCGCGGCGTTTTTCGTCGCGGTGAGATACCTGCCGCTGGCGGATGTCATCACCTTCTACCTGGCGTCGCCGATCTTCGTCACCGCGCTGTCGGCGCTGTTGTTGCGCGAGCAGGTTGGCTGGCGGCGCTGGTGCGCGGTCGGCATCGGCTTCTGCGGCGTGTTGATCGCGATGCGGCCATCGGCGCAGACCATCAGCTGGCCGGCGCTGATCGCGCTTGGCGGCAGCGTGTCGTTCTCGTTCCTGATGCTCATCACCCGGTCCTTGCGTGGTGCGTCCGATACGGTGCTGGCGTCGTCGCAATTCGTCGGAACGCTGACGTTCGGCGCTTTGCTTTTGCCGTTCGGCTGGATAACGCCGAGCCCGATCGATTTCGGACTGTTCGCAATGGCCGGCGCGATTTCGGTCGGCGCGCTGTTGTGCATCAATCGTTCGCTCAAGCTCGCGCCCGCGAGCGTCGTGGTACCGTATCAGTATTCGATGATCATCTGGGCGGTGATGTTCGGCTATGTCGTGTTCGATGACGTGCCGACGATGGCAACGCTGATTGGCGCAGCCATCATTATCGGGGCGGGGTTCTATATTTTCTTGCGCGAGCAGGCGCTCGGGCGCGAGGACACGCCGGTCAATCCGCCGGCGTGAGGACGTTTTCGTCATTGCGAGCGAAGCGAAGCAATCCAGTCTTCTTCAAGAGTCTGGATTGCTTCGTCGCTCACGCTCCTCGCAATGACGAGAGGCTGTCTAAATCTCGATCTCGGTGCCGAACTCGATCACCTGTCCGGTCGGCACGCCGAAGAACGCGGCGGTGCGTTCGGCATTGCGTTGCAGAAACGCGAAGACGGATTCCCGCCATACCCACATGCCCGCGACCTGATCGCTGGGAATGATGGTCTCGCGTCCGATGTAGTAGGTAACGTCGGTGAGATCGATGCCCGGCAGTTTGCCCTGATCGCAGGCAAGGCGAAGGCCGTCGTAGATCGTCGGATACTGCATGAAGCCGTAATGCAGAATCACGCGGGTGATGCCTTCGACGATCTCGACCACTTCGGTCTTGGCGTCTTCGTCGATGCGGGGAGATTCTTCGATCACCACTGTGACCAGGATGACCCGTTGATGTAGGACGTGATTGTGCTTGACGAACTGCGTTAGCGCCAGCGGTACGCCGTGCGGCGCGGAGGCGAGGAAGACGGCCGTGCCGGGCAGCCGCGTGTGGCATTTGTTGACGGCGGTTTCGATCAGGTCTTCTTCGGGCTGGCGCAACTTGGCGCGTGCCGCCTCGACCAGCCGGACGCCGCCGCGCCATGTCAGCATCAGGAATGCGACGATGCCGGCCAGCAGTAGCGGAAACCAGCCGCCTTCGAACAGCTTGACCGAATTGGCGGCAAAGAACACGCAATCGATAGCGAAGAAGAAGCCGTTGACCGCAATGACGATGACCGGCGAATAGCCCCACTGCAACGCGACCAGTGCGGCCAAAAGTGTCGTGATCGCCATCAGCAGCGATACCGCAATGCCATATGCACCTGCCAAAGCGTCGGAGGTGCCGAACGCGAACACCGCGCCGAGCGTGCCGGCCGCCAGCAACCAGTTCACCAGCGGCACGTAAATCTGGCCGATGGCGTGGCTGGTGGTGTGGTTGATCTGCATGCGCGGCAGGAAACCGAGCTGGATCGATTGCTGGGTCAGCGAGAACACGCCGGAGATGATTGCCTGCGACGCGATCACCGTGGCGATGGTGGCGAAGGCGACCAGCGGGTAGTGAAGAATGTCGGGCGCGAGCTGATAGAACGGATTGTCCGCCGCGCTCGGATCGGTGATCAGCAGCGCCGCTTGGCCGAAGTAATTCAGCATCAAGGCCGGCAGCGCGATCGCGAACCAAGCGAGGCGGATCGGCACCCGGCCGAAGTGGCCCATGTCGGCATACATCGCCTCGCCGCCGGTCACCGCGAGAAACGCTGCACCGAGAATGGCGAAGGAGACGTGGAAATTCTGATGGATCAGAAAATCGAAAGCGTAAAGCGGACTGAGCGCCGCAAGCACTTGCGGCGCGCGCACGATGCCATGAATGCCGAGCAGCGCCAGCACCACGAACCACGCCAACATGACAGGCCCGAAAATGCCGCCGATGAATCCGGTGCCTTTTTTCTGAACGACGAAAAGTCCGATCAGGATCACGGTCGTCAGCGGCACCACCAAAGGCGTCAGCGACGGCGCGTCGACTTTGAGGCCCTCGACGGCGCTGAGCACAGAGATCGCCGGCGTGATGGCGCCGTCACCATACAGCAGCGCGGCGCCGATCAATCCGACGACGAGAAGTTGCGCACGCCATGTGCCGGGCTTGGCGTTGCGCGCGGAGAGCAGGGCGAGCAGCGCGACGATGCCACCTTCGCCGCGATTGTCGGCGCGCAAAATCAGCATCGCGTATTTCAGCGAGATGATGAGGATCAGCGCCCAGAGGATCAGCGACACCACGCCGAGCACGGCGTCGGGCGTCAGCGGGCCGCCATGGGAGGCCGCGCGTGCGGCCTCCTTGAGCGCATACAACGGACTGGTGCCGATATCGCCGTAGACGACGCCGAGCGCGCCGATGGTCGCCGCAGTGGGCAGGCCGCTCCCGCGACCCGAGGCTGCATCCGGAATGGCAGTCACTGACGTTTCCTCAGGCTGGCCTGTCGCCGGTCGCCGACCGGCCGGACGCGATCTTGGCATCAGTCTGCGATGGGCCGCGGCAAATTGCTACGGGATTCGCGCACGCTCAGTTCGCAACGCTTGTGCAGCGGTGTCCAAATGCCGACCGGGCAGCAACGTGCCGGCGCATGACATAAAGGCCCGATCCGGGGATGCCGGATCGGGCCTTTGATGGGGATGCGCGTTAGCCGCCGCGCCGCGCCGCGTGGCCCCAGGTCTTGAGCGACGACCACACCCCGCGCGTCAGCCGGAAGCAGTCGACCGGCGAAGACGAGCCGAGCGCCTCGAAGCGGTGCAGTTCGACGCCGCTCCACTGGAATCCGCACTTCTCCAGGATGTTGCGCGACGCCGGATTGACGACGCGCGCGCCGGAGATCATCTGCTCGATAGCGAACTCTTCGAAGGCGAAGTCGATCGCGGCGCGCGCCGCTTCGGTGCCGAAGCCGCGGCCCCAATACTCTACGCCGAGCCAGTAGCCGAGTTCGGGCGTCTCAGGCTTGCGCCAATCGATGCCGACCACGCCGACCGGCGTGTGATGGTGCTCGATGAGAAACACGGTATTGGAGCCGTCAGCGGCAACAGTCTTGATGAAATGCGTGGCGTGATCCTGTCGATAGGGATGCGGCAGGCGGCGCGTGTTCTCGGCGATGCGGCGGTCGTTGGCGAGGCCGGCAATGGCTTTTACGTCCGCGAGAGTCGGCCTGCGCAGGGTCAGCCGTTCCGTCTCGAGGACGACGGTACTTGGCTGGTGTGAGATCGGTGTCGTGAATTCCTGCAGCATGGTCGGCTCCTTGGGCGTCAAACCTTTTACGACACGCACGATGCGACATACGCAAAACGAAAAGGGGAGGCCGGTTTCCCGCCTCCCCTCAGGAGCCTTGACGACTCCGCCGGTTCAACAGGACCCGGCGGATTCGAATGTATCCACCGTCTCTACTCGGCCGCAGCTTCCATAATCGGGAGTACCGATACGAAAGTGCGGCCGTTGGCTTTTGCACGGAACTCAACGCGGCCTTCGATCTTGGCGAACAACGTATGGTCTGTCCCCATGCCGACATTAAGGCCGGGATGCCAGGTGGTGCCGCGCTGACGGGCGATGATGTTGCCGGGAATGACGCGCTGACCGCCGTAGGCCTTGATGCCGAGGCGTTTGCCCGCGGAATCGCGACCGTTACGTGATGAACCGCCTGCTTTTTTGTGAGCCATGGCTCGTCTCCAAATCTCTAGAACACAGTAGTTTGATTCCTTGACGGAATCATCTCACTTTTTGTCTCGCAAATTGTAATCGCTCTGAATTTCCCGGAGCGATTACACCGTGCGATTACATCGCGCGACTATTCGGCAGCGGCTTCCGCCGGCTTCGCGGCGGCCTTCTCGCGCTTTGGACGCGGACCGACCGTGGGCTTCTTGCCATCGGCGAGAATCTCGGTGATCCGCAGCACGGTGATCTCGTCGCGATAGCCACGCTTGCGCTTCGAATTCTTGCGGCGGCGCTTCTTGAAGGCGATGACCTTGGGGCCGCGCTTGTGGTCCAGCACTTCCGCCGCCACGGTGGCGCCCGCCACCGTCGGCGCGCCGAGCACCGGGGTGTCGCCGCCAAGCAGCAGCACAGTGTCCAATTGCACGATCGTGCCGACATCGCCGGCGATCTTGCCTACCTCGAGTACATCTTCCGGAACGACGCGGTACTGCCGGCCGCCGGTTTTGATGACTGCGAACATCGTTTTCATTCCTTCGTGTTCGATTCCGGCGCTCGGCTTTCGCACGGCCCGGCTTCTTGTTCAGTCGATGATGGTGAGCTTCACGAGGCCCGAGGCAACGCCTGCCGGCCACGCAAAAACAATCGGCGCAAGGAGAACCTGGCGCCGCGTGCCGGGACTTATAGCCGCCAGCCCCCGGGAGTCAAGGCGAAACCCGGCGAAAACAGCCGCAAATGAAGGGTTTGGCGGGCATTTTGCGCCTCTTTGTCCGGGTTGATCCGCCGCAGGACTGAAACCAACCGGTTCCCCGGCCGTTGTCCCGCGCTCATGACAGCAACAAGGGGCGACATGGCTGACGGCAACATCACCACTTCCGGCATCGGCAAGCATGGCGCGGCGCGGCTGCCCTCGGTCGATATCGACAGCTACAACATCGAGCTGAAAGACGACGAGGGCTTTCTCGGCGATCGCGCCAGCAAGGGGGCGTTTCAGCGCATCCTTGATGACTGGCGCAAGCCGCTGAAAAAGAACGGCGACGATCCGCTCGGCAAGAAACCCACCGACGATCTCAAAAAGACCACCCTCGACGAGGCGTTACGCGGCGACGACATCATGGCGGCGGCGCTGGTCCATGGCGCGGTGGAGGACTTCGCCCAGGAACTGGCCTACGTCACCCGCCGCTTCCTCAAGACCAAGGCCTGGGCCGACACCGAGCGCATCGTGGTCGGCGGCGGCTTCCGGCAAAGCCGGGTCGGGGAAATCGCCATCGCCCGTGCCGACCTGATCCTCAAGGCCGAGGGACTGAAGGTCGATCTGATCCCCATCCGCTTTCATCCCGACGAGGCCGGGCTGATCGGCTGCCTGCATCTGGCGCCGCCGTGGATTTTCGAAGCCTATGACAGCATCCTGGCGGTGGATATCGGCGGCTCCAACATCCGCTGCGGCGTGGTGGAGACGAACTGGAAGAAGGCAAAGGACCTCTCAAAGGCGGCGGTCTGGAAGTCCGATCTGTGGCGCCATGCCGACGACGAGCCGACGCGCGAGGGGGCGGTGAAGCGGCTGGTGAAGATGCTCAAGGACCTGATCGAGGCGGCCGACGCCGAGGGGCTGAAGCTCGCGCCGTTCATTGGCATCTCCTGTCCCGGTGTGATCGAGGACGACGGCGCGATCGAAAAGGGCGCGCAGAATCTGCCCGGCAACTGGGAAAGCAGCCGTTTCAACCTGCCGGCCAGTCTGTTCGAGGCGATCCCGACGATCGGCGAGCACGACACCACGGTACTGATGCACAACGACGGCGTGGCGCAGGGCTTAAGCGAAATGCCGTTCATGCAGGACGTCGCGCGCTGGGGTGTTCTCACCATCGGGACCGGTCTCGGCAACGCCCGCTTCACCAACCGCAAGAAGGAAGACAAGCCGAAAGACGACAAGAGCAAGGACAAGAAGGCGAAGAACGGGAACGGCAAGAAGGCCGCGAGAGGCAAGGAAAAAGCGAAGAAAAACAAAGGGTAATTGTTAAGTGGCTTCGACTGGACATGGTCCCGCAAGCTCCCCACCCGACACGCGCATGTCGCCGAATTCCTGTCGAAAGAAATCCTCTTCGGTTTGGCGTTTTCAGGTCCCGTCTGTCATGGCCGGACCTGTAGCGGCATTCACGCCTTGAACTGGCATCATTTTCAAGGTGAGGAGGTCTGGCTGCACCGCCAGGCTGTGACGGATCGGGTCTGGCGCATCGTGCTCTCGGCCGGACCGTGAGCGAGGAGCCCGGATCGCCAAGACACGGATCGCCAAGACGATGGATGGGACGAGATTTTCCTCGTGCGGAGAGCGGCGATGTCACGTCATGATCCGGTACGGCTCGATCCTGTAACGGTCGGACTGGGCGTGAGTTTTCAGCCACCTGCTCGATCCGGACGGGAGGATGGGATAGCGCCCGTCCTGTCGATCTCGCGCCCGCCAGCGGACGCTCCCCGCCGCGCCGAAACAATTTCGTTGCTCTGCGGCTTGTCTGACCTGTCATCCTCGCCTAGAACACCGCCGACCACCGACGGGGATTCCCGCGATCTTGGCGCCTGGAGAGGTGGCAGAGTGGTTGAATGCACCGCACTCGAAATGCGGCATAGGTGCAAGCCTATCGGGGGTTCGAATCCCTCCCTCTCCGCCATACCCCGCCGATTGCCGCACTCCATCGGGTGAGATGGCAAGCCGCGGATGCTACGCGACAGCCCGACATCGAGAGAAACAACGAGATTGGTTTCCGAACGCATTGCGGTCGTTTGGATCATCACCACTGCTGCGCGAAATCTGCAGTTCCGTTTATGTGCGCCAGACGATGAAGCCAATGCCGACCACGCGTGGAGTGCGGCTACGCACCATTCACTTCACGGAATAATAGATCAGGTTGAGCCCGTTGTAGACGATGTGAAGTGTGATCGCTGGCCATATGGAGCCTGACAGGCGAAAGACCGCGCCGAAGAAGAGACCCATGACGAAGGCGTCGACAAAAATGACGCTCGGCCCGTGAATCGCAGCAAATATGAGGGAGCTGCCCACCAATGCGACTAAAGATCCGTATTTTTCGAGCGCGCTCAGGACCACACCGCGAAATACCAGCTCCTCGCCGATCGGACCCAAAACCGCACCGGTAAATAATAGAAGCAAAATTGATCCGAGGCCGCCTTTCGCGGCTTCCTGAAAGCTTTCCTGCGTGTTCACTTCGGTGATGAAGCGAAAATAGACGGCCTCGACAATGAAGATGAGGCCAAAACCCAAAACACCAAGCGCTACACTGGTGGCTAACCACCCAAGTGTGGTCGGACGGAATCCGAAATAACGCCAATCGCGAATCCGCAAAAGGCAGGCTCCGAGCAAAGCGGCGAAGCCCAGGGCAAAGTTCACCGCGCCGGCAATATTGATGCTCAAGACAGTGTTTTCGTTAGGCTGTTGCAGCATCCAGTAACCAAGAATGCTGATGCCCGCGACATAGACACCGACAGCAATGATGATCTCGAGCCAGCCCGGCTGCTTGTTCTCTGGTGTTCCGGAGGAGGGGATATCAGTCATCGAAGAACTCCACACGTACGCACATGCAGCCGTTACCGTATCCATGCCATAAGAGTCTCAGAACTGACCATGGCGCGTGGTGAGGCAGCTCCAAGGGTTAAGGATGGAGGGTGGTCGGATTCAGCGTGAAACCTCATGTGATCATTCACTGGGTAGGTCTCAACACATCCGCATATCACGGCTCGGCTGGTGGCAAGCGGACCGGCCGGTGCTTCGTTCTGGCCGATCCCTCCTGTGAAGAGGTCCGATGGACAGGCGATGTCCGTATTGCGTGGGCCAAGACGATTGCCCGGCGTTTGATGGTGAGTCGGCCGTCTCAAAAGTGACTTGACGATATATTTTATATATGAAACTTTTAGACCTGAAGTATGCCGACGAAGCTGGCTCGCGCGGTCGCGCAGCAAGGAGAACGCATGCGGATCGTTTGCATCGGCGGTGGCCCTGCCGGCTTGTAC
>CAUJJN010000080.1 GCA_963204905.1 Pseudomonadota bacterium | reverse complement strand
GCCTTCACCGTTTCGATCGACTACAAGCCGGACGGCGGCACCGGCATCTCCGCCGACGAGCGCGCCTCGTGCTGCCGGGCGCTGGCCAATCCCAATGCGGGGGCCAACGACTTCGCGCGGCCCGGCCATATCTTCCCGCTGATCGCGCGCGACGGCGGCGTGTTGCTGCGCTCCGGCCACACCGAGGCGGCGGTCGATCTGTGCAGGCTCGCCGGGCTGCCGCCGGTCGGCGTCATCAGCGAGCTGATGAACGACGACGGCACGGTGACCAAGGGAGAGCAGGTGGCGCGCTTCGCGGCCGCGCATAACCTCAAGCATGTGACCATCGCCGACATCATCGCCTATCGTCAGGCGCGCGAGAAGCTGATCGAGCGTGTCTCGACCTTCCACGTCGACAGCCCGATCGGGCCGCTGCAAGGTTTCGCCTATCGCTCGCCGTTCGACAGCATCGCTCACGCGGCATTCGTCTATAACGGCGTCGGCGACGGCACCAACGTGCTGACGCGTTTTCACAAGCCGAACATCGTGCGCGATATCTTCACCGGCCCGGAGCGGATGCGCGAGGTGCTTGAGAAATTCAAGAGTGATGGGCGCGGCGTGCTGGTGTATCTGCGTGACGGTGCCGCCGGCGTGCCGGTCGCTCCGCTCGATCAGCCGAAAACCGCGGAAGCCGACCGCAACCGGCAATGGCGCGAAGTCGGCGTCGGCGCCCAGATCCTGCGCGATCTCGGCGTCTCCTCGATCCGCCATCTGACGTCCTCGGCCCACGACTACAAGGGCCTGTCCGGTTTCGGCATCGAGATCGTCTCGAACGAGCGCCTTGAAGGCTGACAGTCAAAGATTTAGGCTTCCCCGTCGCCACTGGTGACGGCTGCGATGTGAAAGGAAACTCATGGGCGTGCGTCCGCAAAGCAAAGACAAGCCGAGCTTAGCGAGCTTCAAGTGGGACGATCCGTTCCTGCTGGACGAGCAACTCACCGAGGACGAGCGGCTGATCCGCGATACCGCGCGCGCCTATGCGCAGGACAAGTTGTTGCCGCGCGTCTCGCAGGCCTATCTCGAGGAAAAGACCGACCGCGAGATCTTCAACGAGATGGGCGAACTTGGCCTGATCGGCATCACGCTGCCCGAGGAATACGGCTGCGCCAACGCCAGCTACGTGGCTTACGGCCTGGTTGCGCGCGAGATCGAGCGGGTCGATTCCGGCTATCGCTCGATGAACTCGGTGCAGTCCTCGCTGGTGATGCACCCGATCTACGCCTATGGCGACGACAATCAGCGCAAGAAGTACCTGCCGAAGCTCGCCAGCGGCGAATGGGTCGGCTGCTTCGGCCTGACCGAACCGGACGCCGGTTCCGATCCCGGCGGCATGAAGACCCGCGCGGAGAAGGTGGCGGACGGTTATCGCCTGAACGGCTCCAAGATGTGGATTTCCAACGCGCCGATCGCCGACGTCTTCGTGGTGTGGGCGAAGTCGGCCGCGCACGACAACCAGATCCGCGGCTTCATTCTCGAGAAGGGCATGAAGGGTCTTTCCGCGCCGAAGATCGGCGGCAAGCTGTCGCTGCGCGCCTCGATCACCGGCGAGATTGTGATGGACGGCGTGGTGGTGCCGGAGAGTGCGCTGCTGCCCAACGTGTCTGGTCTGAAGGGGCCGTTCGGCTGCCTCAACCGCGCGCGCTACGGCATCTCATGGGGCGCGATGGGCGCGGCGGAAGACTGCATGCACCGCGCGCGGCAATACACGCTCGACCGCAAGCAGTTCAACCGGCCGCTGGCGGCGAACCAGCTGATCCAGAAGAAGCTCGCCGACATGGAGACCGAGATCGCGCTCGGCCTGCAAGGAAGCTTGCGCGTCGGCCGCTTGATGGACGAAGGCAAGATGGCGCCGGAAATGATCTCGATCATGAAGCGCAACAATTGCGGCAAGGCGCTCGACATCGCGCGCATGGCGCGCGACATGCACGGCGGCAACGGCATTCAGGCCGAGTATCATGTCATGCGCCACGTCCATAATCTCGAGACGGTCAACACCTACGAGGGCACCCACGACGTCCACGCCCTGATCCTCGGCCGCGCCATCACCGGCATCCAAGCGTTCTCGTAGCTATCCTTCGCAGTCGCTGCTGTTCGAATGGCCGGGCTTGCCCCGGCCATTTTCGTTTGACGGCACGGCGACCGGCGCGCGCTTGACAGCAGCCCTGTCATGCATCATATGAAGTTACATGAGACGGGATGGCCGACTTTCCGCGACGCTTCATGCGTTGCTGCACATGGCGGACAACGGCAAGCCGATGACCTCGGCGGACCTCGCGATGTGCATGAACACCAATCCGGTCGTCGTTCGACGAACCATGGCGGGCCTGCGCGAAGCGGGTCTGGTGCGTTCGGAGAAAGGGCACGGCGGCGGTTGGGAGATTGCCTGCGATCTCTCGACGACGACGTTGAAGGATATTTATGACGCGCTCGGCGCGCCGACGCTGCTCGCTGTCGGCATTCAACTCGAGCATCCCGCCTGTCTTGTCGAGCAGGCCGTCAATGCCACGCTGACGCAGGCATTCCGCGATGCGGAGGCGTTGCTGATCGCAAGGCTGGGCGATGTCACGCTCGCCGCGCTTGCAGACGAGTTCCGGACGCGGGCGGCCGTTCAGCGCAAGACATCACGGAGACATTCATCATGACATTCGATGCGATCGTGGTCGGCGGCAGCTATGCTGGCCAGTCGGCGGCGCTGCAACTGGCGCGGGCTCGTCGCGCCATCCTGATCATCGACGGCGGCAAGCGGCGCAACCGCTTCGCCGAGGCGTCGCACGGCTTTCTTGCGCAGGACGGTGTCGCGCCCGCACAGATCGCGGCGGCGGCGCGTGAGCAATTGCTTGCCTATCCCTCGGTGACATGGCTCGATGCCGAGGTGCGCGAGGCGGAGAGGAACGCGAACGGCTTTGCCGTCACCACCGTTGACGGCGCGCGCCACGCAGCACGCCGGCTGGTGCTGGCCACCGGCATCGTCGACCGTCTTCCGGATATTCCCGGCCTTGAGGAGCGGTGGGGCAAGAGCGTTTTCCATTGTCCTTACTGTCACGGTTATGAATTGAGGCAGGGCGCGCTCGGCGTGCTGGCGGTATCGCCCCTGTCGATACATCAGGCGCTGCTGGTGCCGGAGTGGGGCCCGACAACATTCTTCACCAACGGCGTGTTCGAGCCCGATACCGCGCAGGTCGATCAACTACGCCAGCGAGGCGTGACGCTCGAACGCCAGCCGATTGCGCGGATCAGCGGGGATGCGGACGTCGTGTTGAAGGATGGGCGGACGATTGCCTTGAAGGGGATATTCACCATGACGCATGTGCGCATGGCGAGTCCGCTCGCCGAACAGCTCGGCTGCAATCTCGTTGAGGGGCCGGTCGGTCCCTTCATCGAAACCAACGAGTTCAAGGAAACCTCGATTCCCGGGGTCTTTGCTTGTGGCGATGCAGCGCGTACATTCGGCTCTGTCGCGATCGCGGTGGGGGACGGCGCGCTTGCGGGCAGCGCGACGCACCAGTCACTGGTGTTTCGAGACAATTGATTGTCTCGCAGCTTCGATGATATTGCGCGGAGGCTGTGAAGGCCGGTGCAATGACATCAAGGCGAACAGGAACTCTGAATGAGCGACAGCAGCGTTAACGAAGACGTCCCGTTCAATCGCGATTTTCCGCTCAAACCCGGCGTCGTCGAGGAAGTCGTTCCCGGCGTGCGTCGCGTGTTATGCAACAACCCGTCGCCGTTCACCTTCAGCGGCACCGTCAGCTACATCGTCGGCCGCGGCAAGGTCGCGATCATCGATCCCGGTCCCGACAATGCCGCGCACGCGCAGGCGCTGCTCGACGCGGTAAAGGGCGAGACGGTCACGCATATCGTCGTCACCCACACCCATATCGACCACTCCCCGAACACGCCGCGCATCAAGGCCGCGACCGGCGCGCCGGTCTATGCCGAGGGCGTGCACCGCGCCTCGCGGCCGCGTTACGAGAGCGAGCAGCACAATCCGGAATCCGGCGCCGACCGTGATTTCAAGCCGGATGTCACCGTGCGCGACGGCGACGTGATCGAAGGCGACGGCTGGCGTCTCGAAGCGGTGGCGACGCCGGGCCACACCGCCAACCACATGGCGTTCGCATGGCCGGAGCGCGAGTTGATGTTCATCGGCGATCACGTTATGGGCTGGTCGACCTCGATCGTCGCGCCGCCGGATGGCTCGATGGTGGATTACATGAATTCGCTGGAGCGGCTGACCCAGCGCAAGGAGCATCTGTATTTCTCCGGCCATGGCCCGGAGATTCCGAACGCGCAGAAATTCGTGCGCTTCCTGATCCGCCACCGCAAGGCGCGCGAGGCGTCGATCCTGCATCGGCTGGGCAAGGGCGAAGCCGATATCCCGACCATCGTGCGCGCCAGCTACATCGGCATCGATCCGCGACTGGTGAAAGCCGCTGGTTATTCCGTGCTGGCGCACCTCGAGGATCTCGTCGCGCGCGGCGTGGTGGCGACGGATGGCGATCCGGTGATCGGCGGAAGCTACAGGCTGGCGTGAGCGCGAACAGCCCATCGGCCGTCATTGCGAGCGGAGCGAAGCAATCCAGAAGGCCGTAAAGCAGGACTGGATTGCTTCGTCGCTGACGCTTCTCGCAATGACGGACAAAACGAGCGACCGAGCTTAAAGTCGTCGTGCTGCCACCCGTTACTTCTTCGCCCCCTTCACCTGCGTCTTGGTCGCCGCCACGGGCGGTTGCGGACGCTTGGCGGGCGCACTGTTCTCGTCGGAAATCGTATTCAGGTCGGCGATCAGCTTCACGATCCGCGCCGCGTTGCTGCCGAGATCGCTTTCGAAATGGCGTGACGACGAGCGGATATCGATGCGCGAGCCGTCGCCGTCAGGCACGACGCGGATCGCCACATCCTCGCGCAGGCCCATGATCGGCGTGCGCGCCACCGCCTCGATGTGACCTTCGATGCGCGGGGGCTGCGGCGGACGCGCATCGACGATGCGCCACTTGCGTCGCGTGACGAAATGCAGCGTTGCATCGTAGGCGCGCTGCACCGGCACGTCGAGTTGCACCGGCTCGACGTCGGGATAGGCCTGCCGTTGCTGCTCGGCGGAATAAAGACCGGCATAGACGGCTGGATTGGTGTCGTCGCCGCTGCGCAGCCGCGCCAGCACGTCGAAGCGCGGCGGATTGATCGGATCGGTGGTGACGTCGTAGATTTTCGGCAACTGACGATACTGAAGCCCGAGATAGGCCGGATAGGCCAGGACCAGAATTGCCATGAACAGCGCCGCGGCGATGCGGCCGAGGCCGCGCGCGCCGGTCTGCCAGATCGCGGCGAAGGCCGCGAGCGACACCAGGATCGCAAGCATCGCGCAGGCCAGCCCGCCGGCGAAGGTCGCCAGCGCCGGCCGCACTTCCAGGAAACCGAAGCGCACCACGATGGTCGAGACCGCGGCGACCACAGCCGCGAACACCGCGAGCCGTCGCGCCCAGGTCGCGAGCGCGGAATAGGGCTCGGATTGATAAGCGGCGCGGAACCTGCGGGCCATCGGAGCGTCCGGTTGCGGGGAGGGCGGGTGCGCGGATCACCTACCTTATTTCGGCTCGGGATGAAACGTCTGCCTCGGTGCGCGTCAACGCGGCGAATTCGCTGGCGAGGAAGTCCAGCACCGCCCGCACCGATGGCAACAGCCCGCGCCGCGACGAGAACACCGCGTGGATGATCCCCGCGCGAGGTTTCCATTGCGGCAGGACGTCGACCAGCGCGCCGCTGTCGAGATCGCTCTGGATCACCATGGTCGGAAACTGCCCGACGCCGATGCCCCCGAGCGCCGCGAAACGCAGCGCCACCATGTCCTCGGTGATGAGGCGCGGTGTGTAGGGGATCAGCGCGGTGGCTCCGTCAGGGCCATCGAGGCACCATTCGTGACGCTGGTTCGGCGCGCCCCAGCCCATCGACGGCAACGTGGCGAGATCCGCGGGCACCGGGGCGCGATTCAGGCCCTTCAGCAGCGCCGGGCTCGCGACCAGCCGCTGGGTGCTGTCCGCCAGCACACGCATCACCAGGTCGTTGTCCTCCAGCGGCGGGAAGCGCACCCGCAGCGCGATGTCGATGCCTTCCGCGATGACGTCCACCCGGCGCGGCGTGCTCTCCAGATGCACCTCGACGTCCGGGCACTCGGCCATGAAGCGGGCGATCATCTCGCCGACCTGGAAATACAGCAGCGGTGGCGGGCAGCTTATCCGCACCACACCTTGCGGCTTGGTGCGCGAGCGTTCGATCAGTTCGTCCGCCGCCCTGGCCTCCACCAGCATGGCAACACAGTGGCGGTAATAATCCTGCCCGATCTCGGTGACGCTGAAGCGACGGGTCGAGCGCTGGATCAGCCGCACCCCCAGCCGCTCCTCCAGCGCCGCGATACGCCGGCTCAGCCGCGAGCGCGGCATCCCCAGTGCCCGGGCGGCGGCTGCGAAACCGGCGTGATCGACCACCTGGACGAAATAATAGAGGTCATTGAGATCCTGCATCATTGTCTCATCAATAGGACAGTGAGGCGTGATATTGCCAGCTAGCGATCTATTTGTCTCGTCCATATCCTCCATTGCAACAGAGCGGCCGATCCCGGCCGCGCCCATGCAAGTTCATTTGGAGGTTCATTATGCGCAAGGTTCTCGGTGTTTTCAGCGGCCCCCGGCCCCATTGGGTGGGCGACGGCTTTCCGGTCCGTTCGTTGTTCTCGCACGGCAGCCACGGCGATCACGTCAGTCCGTTCCTGCTGCTCGACTATGCCGGTCCGGCCGATTTCACGCCCACCGACAAGCCGAGGGGCGTCGGCGTCCATCCGCATCGCGGTTTCGAGACCGTCACCATCGTTTATCAAGGCGAGGTCGAGCACCGCGATTCCACCGGCAACGGCGGCCTGATCGGGCCGGGCGACGTACAGTGGATGACGGCGGCCTCGGGCATCCTGCACGAGGAGTTCCACTCGCGCGCCTTCACCAAGACGGGCGGAGCACTGGAGATGGTGCAGCTCTGGGTCAACCTGCCGGCGAAGGACAAGGATGCGCCGGCCGGCTACCAGACCCTGCTCAACGCCGACATCCCGGTGGTCGATCTGCCGGACGGCGCGGGCAAGCTGCGGGTGATCGCGGGTGAATTCGACGGCCGCAAGGGGCCGGCGAAGACCTTCACGCCGATCGACATCTACGACGTGAAGCTCAACCGCAACGGCACAGCCACGCTGAACCCTGCGGAGGGCCGCACCGTCGCGGTTGTGGTGCTCAAGGGCACGGTGCTGGTCAACGGCAGCGAGATCGCCCGCGAGGCGCAGTTCGCGCTGCTCGGCCGTGATGGTGGTGAGGTGACGATCGAGGCCAATGGCGACGCTTCGGTGCTGGTCCTCTCCGGCGAGCCGATCGACGAGCCGGTGGTGATGCACGGCCCGTTCGTCATGAACAGCGTCGATGAAATCCGCCAGGCCATGGTCGATTTCCAGAGCGGCCGTTTCGGCACGCTGGAGCCGGTCGCGGCGGATGCCTGACGGCGGTGATGAGGGGCGCGGTCCCGGGGTCCGGATCGCGCCCCGATTTTTCGGGCCTCATGACGGAATCGCTCGCCCTGTCGTCGGAGCCCACACGACGCTAACCCGAACCTGGCGGGCTATCCACGAAAGGAGCAACTCATGACCAGTGAAGCCATTCGGGATCCTGCGAAGGATCATCTTCTGACGCCGCAAAATTCCGCGTTCATCATCATCGACTATCAACCGGTGCAGGTGAATTCGATTGCGTCGATGGATCGGCAAATTCTCGTCAACAACATCACCGGCGCGGCGAAGGCGGCGGTTGTCTACGGACTGCCGATCATTCATTCGACCGTCAACGTGAAAACCGGACTCAACAAGCCGCCGATCCCCACGATCCGCAAGGCGCTCGAGAAGTATCCGACTTACGATCGAACCACGATCAATTCGTGGGAAGACGTCGAATTCCGCAAGGCTGTCGAGGCGACGGGTCGCAAGAAACTCATCATGACGGCGTTGTGGACGAGGCTTGTCTGACATTCCCGGCGCTTGATACCCTGAAGGAGGGCTATGAGGTTTACGTGCCGGTCGACGCCGTCGGCGGCACCTCGCTTGCGGCCCATGACGCGGCGCTGCGCCGTGTCGAACAGGCGGGCGCAAAGCTGATCAGCGTTCCGCAGCTGTTCTGCGAATTGCAGCGCGACTGGAAACGGAGCGAGACCGTTCCCGCTTTCATGAATCTGTTTATCGAAACCGGCGGTACGGCGGGCATCCAGTTCTCCTATGACAAACAGGACTGAGCCGTCGCGGTGATCTGTCCGCTCCAATAAAAATGCCCGGGTCAGCGACCCGGGCATTTCCATGTTGATGAGTTGCGCGCGGCGATTACGCCGCCGCGCTCGGCAGCTTGTAGTCCTTGAACTGATCGCGCAGCGAGGTCTTCAGGATCTTGCCGGTGGCGGTATGCGGAATCGCTTTCACGAAGGCGACGTCATCCGGCATCCACCACTTGGCGATCTTGCCGTCCATGTAGGACAGGATATCTTCGCGGGTCGCGCTCTCGCCCTCCTTGAGCTGGACGATCAGCAGCGGGCGCTCGTCCCACTTCGGATGATAGACGCCGATCACCGCCGCTTCCGCCACCTTGGGATGGCCAACCGCGAGATTTTCCAGATCGATCGACGAAATCCATTCGCCGCCCGACTTGATGACATCCTTCGAGCGGTCGGTGATGCGCATATAGCCATGCTCGTTCATGGTCGCGACGTCGCCGGTGTCGAAGTAGCCGTCCTCGTCGAGGATTTTGGTATCGACGCGATAATACGCCCCCGAGATCGCCGGGCCTTTCACCTTGAGGCGGCCGAAGGTCTTGCCGTCCCACGGCAGCTCCTTGCCGGCGTCGTCGGTGATCTTCATTTCGACCATGAACGGCGGATAGCCCTGCATTTGCAGGACGTCGAGCTTGTCCTCGCCGGTGAGGTGGGCGTAGGGCGCCTGCAGCGCGCCGACGGTGCCGAGCGGCGACATCTCCGTCATGCCCCAGGCATGGCGAACCTCGATGCCCATGTCGACGAAGGCCTTGATCATGGAGCGCGGCATCGCCGAGCCGCCGCAGATCACCACCTTGAGGTCCGGCAGCGTCAGCTTGTTCTTCTCCATGTGCTGCAATAGCATCAGCCACACCGTCGGCACGCCGGCGGTGTAGGTCACCTTCTCGGTGGAGAGTAGTTCGTAGACGGATTCGCCGTCGAGCTTCGGTCCCGGCATCACCAGCTTGGTGCCCATCGCCGGCGCGGAGAACACGATGCCCCAGCTGTTGGCGTGGAACAACGGCACCACCGGGAGCATTGTATCCTTGGAGGTGGCGCCCAACGCGTCGCCATTGTTGGCGATCAACGAATGCAACACGTTGGACCGATGCGAGTAGAGCACGCCTTTCGGATCGCCGGTTGTGCCGGAGGTGTAGCACATCGCCGCGGCGGTGTTCTCGTCGAATTCCTTCCATTTGAAATTGCCGTCGACTTCCGCGATCCAGTCCTCATAGGCGACCGCGTTCTTCAGCGTGGTCTGCGGCATGTGCGCCTTGTCGGTCAGCACGATATAACGCTCGACGCTGGGCAGGTTGTCCGCGATCTTCTCCAGCAGCGGCACGAAGGTCAGGTCGGTGATGACAATGCGGTCCTGCGCATGGTTGATGATCCAGCCGATCTGTTCCGGGAACAGGCGCGGATTGACCGTGTGGCACACCGCGCCGATGCCCATGATGCCGTACCAGCATTCCATGTGGCGGGCGGTGTTCCAGGCGATGGTGGCGACGCGATCGCCGAGCTTGATGCCTTCGCGGTCGAGTCGCTGCGCCACCCTGAGAGCGCGGGCGCGGAGGTTGCGATAGTTGGTGCGGACGATGGGGCCTTCGACCGACCGGGTGACGATCTCCCGATCACCATGGACCCTGGCCGCATGATCGATGATCCGATGAGTCAGCATAGGCCAGTCTTGCATCAACCCGCGCATTCCAGTTTCCTCCTGATCGCGTATTTAAGTACCAATACCCTTGGAAGGGATTGGCATGGACATTAGCGCGCGGAACGCGACGGGGGAATGCCATTCTCGCTCAAACGGCTGCGGCGAAAGACCTATGATGGTTTTGGCGGCGCTGCTGTCGGCCGGTTTGTGGTCGTCCGCGCAGGCCCAGACCGTGGCGCCCGAGCGCACCGCGATTGCATCCCGCACGCCTTCGACCGTGCCGCTGCCGCGCCCGCGTCCATCGTTGCCGGGAGAGGCCAATACTGCGCCGGAATCCGCGCCGGAGGAAAAGACAACGCCGGCCGCCAGCGCGCCGCCGCCGCCTTCCGCCTGCCGACTGGCGCTGACCGACGCCGTTGCCATCGCGCCCAGCATCCCGCCGGTGAACGGCCCGGGCGCCTGCGGCGGCGACGATCTGGTGCGGCTGGAGGCGGTGGTGCTGCCTGACAAGCGCCGCGTCGCGGTGAAGCCCGCCGCGACCGTGCGATGCCGGATGGCGACCGCGATCGCGGACTGGGTCCGGACCGACATGGCGCCGCTTGCCGCCGGCCTCGGCACCACCGTGAGCGAACTGGACAATTTCGATTCGTTTTCATGCCGTGGCCGCAATCGCGTCGCGGGCGCGAAGCTATCCGAACATGGCCGCGCCAACGCGCTCGACGTTCGCGGCGTCAAACTCGCCAATGGCACCTCGCTGTCGCTGACCGATCGCAATGCGCCGCGCGACTTGCGCGAGAAGGTGATGGCTTCGGTCTGCGCGCGCTTCACCACCGTGCTTGGCCCGGGTTCGGATGGGTACCATGAAGATCACATCCATCTCGATCTGGCGGAGCGCCGCAACGGCTATCGCATCTGTCAGTGGATGATCCATGACAAGGAGATGCAGATCGCCACGCCGCTGCCGTCGCCGCGCCCGCAAGACGCGCCGCCGCGCGAACTGGCCAGCCGGGACGACGCGCAGCCGACGCAGGACGTCGATACAAAGCAGGTGGAGGACGTGAAGGTGCAGCCGGCCCCGCCGCCGCCGGCGCTGTCGCTGTCTCCAGTGCCGCTGGCGCGGCAGCCGGCCGATGTCGCCAAGCCGTTGGCGTCGAAGCCCTCAACGTCCAGGAAGGTTGGGTCAAAGCCCGATGCCGCCGGGTCGGAGACGGCCAAGCCGGCGGACCCGCCGCCACGGAATGCGAGACGCGCCGCGCGCGAAACCTCGCCGCAGCCGATGCCGATCGTGCCCGATGCGAAGCCGGCCAACGATGCGAAGCCGTCAGCGGCCAAGTCAGCGCCCAAGACGGCGCGACGAAGAACGGCACGCGCGAAAGCGCGCCGCAGCGAACCAGACCTGCCGCGCGTGCTGCGCAGGATGTTCGAGTAGAGCGTTTTCGGTTTGGATCGAACCGCGACGTTATTCCTGGGTGCGAGCCCTTTGCGAACGAGCCCGGAATCTATACGCGCGGCGGTGGTTATGAAATTCCGGGCCTGCGCCCAACTGGGCGCCTTCCGAAATTGAATGCGGCGCTTCGGGCAAGCACCGTCGCACTAAATGCGGCCAACAAAAAAGCGCCGGTCGCCCGGCGCTTTTCTTTATCCGTGACTGCGAAGCCTGGGGCTCGACCGCTCAGTAGTTGCCGTTGGTCGAGCCGCCCATGGCCAGCCGCGGCTTGTTCGGCGAGTCGCCATGCTTCGGCTCCAGCACCACCACCGTCGCGTTGGGCTTGACGCGGTTGTAGAGGTCGATGACGTCCTCATTGAGCATGCGGATGCAGCCCGAGGAGATCGACGCGCCGATATATTCCGGCTGGTTGGTGCCGTGGATGCGGAACAGGGTATCCTTGTTTCCCTGGTAGAGATAAAGCGCGCGCGCGCCGAGCGGATTGTCGGGGCCGCCCGAAACGCGGGCCGGAAGACCTTCGATACGCTTGTGGATGTCAGCGGTGGGGACCCAGTCCGGCCACTCGCGCATGTTGCCGACCCGCGCCACGCCGGAGAAGGCGAGGGCTTCTTCGCCCACGGTCACGCCGTAGCGGATCGCCTTGCCGTTATCGAGCACGTAGTAAAGGTAGTGATTGTCG
>CAUJJN010000079.1 GCA_963204905.1 Pseudomonadota bacterium | reverse complement strand
GGCGCGTTCGGCATCAGCAGATACATCGCCAGCGAGCAGAAGCCGAGATCGACCACGCCGATGAAGATTTGCAGCAAGGTCAGCCGGCCCGAGGGCAGCACCACCTTCCAGCCGTTGCGGCCGAGCTGGCGGCGGCCCTGGCCGAACGCGACCCAGACCAGATAGGCGACGATGCCGGCAAGGCAGCCGAGCCCGATCAGGCGATTGATGCTGCTCGGCAGCAGGTTCATCGCGCCGGCGGCATCCGGATGCACCGCCATGCCGATGCCGAGCACGAAGACGTTGCCGAGCCAGAACGTCAGCCCCGAGATGAAGCAGATTTTCGCGACGTCGATGGCGTTGAGGCCGAAGTCCGAATAGATGCGGAAGCGGATCGCCCCGCCGGTGAACACCGTCGCGCCGATTTTGTGGCCGATCGAATAGCTGGTGAAGCTCGACAGCGCCGCGATCCGGTAGGGGACGTGGGTGACGCCGAGCGTCCGCAGCGCGAAGAAGTCGTAGAATGTCAGGGTGCAGAACGCGCCGAACACGCACAGCGCGGCGAGGGCGATCTGCCCGTGGGATTTTTCCGACAGCGCGGTCAGGATCACGCCCAGGTCGATCCCCTTGAGGGTTTGGACCAGAATCGTGATCGCGATGGCGACGATGATGAGGCTGGCAGCGATCCCGACCCGTTTCCAGCCGATCCGCTCCGAAAAGCCACGCCGCAGCGTGGTCAGCAGTCGATCCATTCGTCCTCCCGCCGTGGCACGTACAACCCCGGGGCCGAACGAACCGATCGGACGTCTGTGGCTGCCAAAACACTCACCAAGTGACTCATACTTGGAAACTCACCGCGCCGGAATGATTAGAACATTTTTTGGTAAAGTGGAATTCGATCCGCTCGTCCGCAATGCGACACTGGCGTTATGGCCTCCGATATATAGGCAGCCCCGCGGAGGCCGCCACATAGCCTAGAGAATCCGGCAACAACATGCTGCCTCTCCGGATAAGGCGATCTGATGACAGGCGCATGGCGGGGTGTGGCGGCGCGGACTGCGGCATTATGCCTTGCGCAGCGCGAAATACGCGCCGCAGAATGCCATCATCGCGCCGAGGCACAGCGCGGTGAGGCCCGCCAGAACGCCGGCGAGGCTGGGCGCGGCGCTGGGGGCGGCGGCGGCCTGACCGGCGGCGGCCAGCACCACCACGCCGAGGCCGATGATAAAATGCCGCATTCGCCGCGAAATGCCGCCGGAGGCCGCGCGCTGCATCAGCGTCGCGGCGAAATAGCCGCTGGCGAAGCCGGCGGTGGCCATCAGCCACCACGCCAGCGCCGCACTCGCCGGCACCAGCACGCGCGGATCGTCGGAATGCCACAACCCGCCGAGGTCGAGGCCGAGCCGCTGGCCGAGAATATGGATGGCGAGCGCCAGCAACATGCCGGACAGGGCGGCGCCGGCCAGGATCAGACGCCGGGGAAATGCGGTGGCGGTTGTCATCGCGGATCCATCGAAGGGCTCGGGGCGGTCGCGCCCTTGTGCCGCGATGCCTCTCTGTGGCTTGTAGGCGCATCGGTCGGGATGACGCAAGCGAGGCGCATGCTCCGATCGCGGCCGTCGCGACCGCGCGACGAGAGGATGGATCGATTTGGATACCGCCGATGACACTGTCGCGCCCTACGTCTTCAAGCCATCGCTTGCGGGCGGGGCGCGTCAATTCGAACTGACCGACGCCGGGCTCGCCTGGCAGGTCGGCACCCGGCGCGGGACGTGGCCGTATGCATCGATCTGGGCGGTGCAATTGAGCTATCGACCGGTGTCAATGCAGCCTCGGCAATTCCGCGCCGATATCGTCGGAGATGGCGGACCGCGGCTGGTGGTGCTGTCGACGACGTGGAAAGGCTTCGCGCTGGTGGAGACCCAGGACGAGGCCTATCGCGCCTTCATCCAGGCGTTGCATCGGCGGATCGCGGCGGCGGGCGGTCATGCGGCATTTCATGGCGGGATGCGACCGATCCCTTACGCGCTTGCGTCCGGCGTGCTGATCGTTTTCGCGATCGTCATGGTGGCGCTGATCGCGCGGGCATTGGCGACCGACGCATTCATGGGCGCATTGTTTCTGGTGGCGCTCGCCGCCGTGTTCGCCTGGCAGATCGGCGGCTTCATGCGGCGCAACAAGCCGTGCGTCTACACGCCGGATCGTCTGCCGCCGCAATTGCTGCCTTGAGGCCCTATCCTGATAGTCCCGCCGAAGGTTGTTTTTGACCGAGCGTGCAACACAAAGATCGGGGTCCCCGTCTGCGCGGGGACCACTGGAAACAAATTCTACTTCCGCACCACCAGCACGGAACACGTTGCGTAACGCACGACGTGGCCGGCGTTGGAGCCGAGGAAATAGGTTTTCATCGCCGGGCGATGCGATGACATCACGATGAGATCGGCATTGATCTCCACCGCTTCCTCGAGGATCTCGTGATAGGTGCCGCCCTGCCGCACGACGGTGGAGACGCGCTCACGCGGGATGCCGGATTCCGCCGCGACGACGGCGAGGGCTTCCTCGCAAGACTGGCGCTGCTGCGCGTCGAAGGTGGCGGGGACGTATTCCGCGAGCATCACCGGCGTCATCGGCAACACGTTGATCAGCCGCACCCTGGCGTTGAAAGTGTTGGCGAGCGTCGCGGCGGTCGCTACAGCCGGATTCGCCAGAGTGCTGTCGCCCAGATCGATCGGGACCAGAATGGATGTGTACATCTGCGCCTCCCAATATGCGGAAGCGTATCACGCGACGGGGCTTGCGGCGACGTGATAAATCCTCGGATGGAACACCTCGCGTCCGTCATTGCGAGGAGCGCAAGCGACGAAGCAATCCAGAAATCGCGAAGCAAGACGGGATTGCTTCGCTTCGCTCGCAATGACGGGGGTGGGATTCGGTTGCGATGACGGATGCGTTCGCGACGGCGGAGGACAGCAGGCGGAGGACAGCATCAGTCGTCGGATGTCTGTCGCAGCAGTTTTGGGGAAACGAACTGCATCAGCCGGCCCTGCCGGAACGCGACGTCGCCCCAGTCCTCGATCTCGAAATCGATGACGAGAAGGCCGCTGGTCGGCAGATTGCCGGCCAGGTGTCGCAGCGCATCGTCATTGCCCGAGCCGCTCAGCACCAACCCCAGTTCGTGCAAGCCCGGATTGTGGCCGACGACCATCAGGCAGCGGGCGTCGGTGCCGCCGGTTTCGCGTATCGCGCGCAGGATGTCGGTGGGCTCCGCGAGATAGAGTTCGCGAAGATGCGTGACCTCGATCGGTACTTCGCCGAGCAGCGGCGCGATGATGTCCCATGTCTGTCGCGCCCGCACCGCGGTGGACACCAGCACATGGCCGAGCCGGCAGCGCTGCTCGGTCATCCAGCGTCCGATCGCCGCGGCATCCTCCAGCCCACGCGGATCGAGGCGGCGGTCGATATCCGCGCCGCTCGGCGCATGGCTTTCGGTCTTGGCGTGGCGCAGCAGAACTAGCCGCCGCATCGCACGATTTCTTTTCGAATCAACCCGTTTCTCCGGATCGCTGGTGGGTTCGACATCGGATTAGTGTACAAGCTTATGCGCGGCAAGGTGACAACCGCCGCCACGCTTCGTAAGAAAACCTGTGAGCATCGATAGCACAAGCCCCGACCTTGCCGCAGAGGCCCCGGCAACCGCCGCACCGGAGCGCCGCCGGCTGACGCTCGATCTCGACGTCGATGTTTGCGTCATCGGCGCGGGGCTCGCCGGCCTCACGGTGGCGCTGGAAACCGCGCGGATGGGGGCGAGCGTCGCGGTGCTGGAAAGCCGCCATGTCGGATGGAACGCATCGGCGCATCATCTCGGCACGGTGATGCCGGGTTACGGCGTCGCGGTCGAGGATCTGATCGAACGTCTCGGCGTCGATCACACGCGGGAATTGTGGACGCTGTCGCAGCAGGGCGCCGATTACGTGCGCACGACCGCCGGCGGCCTCGCCGGCGCTGCACTGCAAGCGACGGGCGCGCTGGAGGTCTCCAACGTCGATCGCAACGCGCGCTCGATCGGCCGGCTGCGCATGCTCCGCGAGAATTTCGGAGCGCGCGTCGAAGGCTGGCAGCGCGAGCAAGTGCGCGCGGCGCTGAAGACGCAGCGTTACTTCCACGCCGTCCATTATTCCGATGCGTTCCACATCGATGCGCGCAATTACCTCGAAGGCCTCGCCGTGCTGGCGCGGCAGAGCGGCGTGCGCATCTTCGAGGAAAGCCCGGTGGTGAGTTTCGAAGCCTCCGGCATCCGCAAGCGGATCGCGACCGCCTCGGCGCGGCTGCGGGCGGCGCATATCGTGCTCGCCGGCAACGTCCATCTTGGCGCGCCGTCGCCACGCCTCACCGCGACGCTGTTGCCGGTGTGGCGCTATGCCGGCATCACCGAGCCGCTGGGCGCGGGGCTGGTGGAGGCGATCGGCTTTCCCGGCGCGGTCATGGATACCGACGGCATCGACCATTTCCGCATCGTCGAGGGCGATCGGCTGATGTGGGCGAGCCCCGAGACGACGTGGGCGGGCGATCCGGCGCGGCATAGTCGCGCCATCCGCCGCCGCATCGCCACGGTGTTTCCGACGCTGGGCAAGGTTGCCGTGCGTGAAACCTGGTGCGGGACGGTCGGGCAGACCGTGCACGGCATGCCGCAGATCGGCGAGTTGCAGCCGGGTCTGTGGGTCGCCAGCGGATTCGGCCGGCAAGGGCTCAACACCACGGCGCTGGCCGGACAAATGATCGCGCGCGGCATCCTGTGGGGCGACGACCGCTGGCGGCTGTTCGCGCCGTTCGAACTGGTCTGGGCCGGAGGCAACGCCGGGCGTGTCGCCGGGCAGCTGGTGTCGGGATGGACCCGCGCCAGCGCGGCGGCTGGCGGGGCATTGGCGCGGTGGCGCGAGCGCGCGGCCATGCGGGAGGAGGCGCGGGAGGCCCGCGTCGCAGCCGCCAACCGCCAGATGGCCGGCGAGGGCGACAGGCCCCTCGGGCCGTGAGCCGGTGGCTTTCCTGCTCGCGATATCGTGAGTGACATCGCGGCCCGCGGGTGTAACTTTCGAGCGTGCGTGTCGTATTTCGGACGATAGAGTTTCGCGCCTCGCGCGCTCTCAATGGAGTCCATGATGATCAACCGTCGCATTTTGCTTGCGTCCGCAGCCGGTCTCGGCGGCCTTGCCGCGCTGAAAGCCTTGCGGGTATCTCCGGCGACCGCCGGCGAGAAATTCGAAGTCGAGAAGACGGAAGCCGAGTGGCGCGCACAACTGACGCCGGCGCAGTATCATATCCTGCGCGAAGAAGGCACCGAGCCGCCGTGGTCCAGCCCACTCCTGAAAGAGCACCGCAAGGGCACCTTCGCCTGTGCGGGTTGCGATCTGCCGCTGTATGCGTCGGAGACGAAGTTCGAAAGCGGCACCGGCTGGCCGAGTTTTTACCAGCCGCTGGACAACGCCGTCGGCAAGCGCGAGGACCATACCTTCGGCATGACCCGCGTCGCCATTCACTGCCGCCGCTGCGGCGGCCACCTCGGTCACGTCTTCGACGACGGCCCGAAGCCGACCGGCCTGCGTTACTGCATGGATGGCCTCGCGCTGGTGTTCCACCCGGCGACGCCCTCGGCGACGTGAGGGATTTGCCGGAACGTCGTTTTCGCCGGCCTTGCAACATGAAACCTTGCAACACGAAAATTGTCGTCCCCGCGCGGGCGGGGGCCAGACGCTGCAGCGTTTGCGCTCCATAAATTGACGGGCGACGTTGTTTCTAACAGCCAACGCCAGGGGTTATGGGTCCCCGCCTGCGCGGGGACGATTCCGAGGGCGTGGCGCGGTCGTTCCCGGCCTTTTCATCCCGCGCGGGAGCCCCGCCTTCCCCCGGCAATTGTTGCCCGTCCCGGCAATTGTGCCCCGGTCGGCGCGATCGGGGCTTTTTCTATTTCATTGAACTATTTGCATAATTCGGCCGCGTCCCAGTTGGCACGGCCTTTGCGAATCCCACTCCGGATTACGGTCCCGGCGCACCGCCGACCGTCGCGTTATTCGCATCTGGAGGCGATGTCATGGGTATCTTCGGGGCTCTCACCACGTCCGTCGCGGGGTTGCGAGCGGAATCGTATGCGCTGGAAAACATTTCCGGCAACATCGCCAACTCGCAGACCACGGGATTCAAGCGCATCGACACCAGCTTTCTCGATCTCATTCCCGAAACCGGCCTGAACCAGCAGAAGGCCGGCAGCGTCACTTCCGCCTCGCGCTCGACCAACACCGTGCAGGGCGACGTGCAATCCGCATCCGTCTCCACCTACATGGCGGTCAACGGCGCGGGTTTCTTCGTGGTGCAGAAGCCGGGCAATTTCACCGACAATTCGCCGATCTTCGACGGCGTCGAGAACTACACGCGGCGCGGCGACTTCACGCTGAACAAGGAAGGCTACCTCGTCAACGGCGCGGGCTATTATCTCGAAGGCATTCCGATCGACCCGACCACCGGCAATCTGGTCGGCAGCGCGCCGCAGATTCTGAAATTCAAGAACGACTTCCTGCCGGCGCAACCGACCTCCAAGATCGAATACCGCGCCAACCTCGCGAGCTATCCGCTCACCACCAACCACGACGTCTCGGTGCCCGGTTCGGAGCTGATCAACCCGGCCGACTTCACCGGCGGCACCATCGCCCAGGTGCAAGGCAGCGACGTGCAGACGTTCATCGATCAGTCGATCGCCGGCGGCGCGGTGACGGCGTATGACGTATCGGGCGCGCCGGTGAACCTGCAACTGCGCTGGGCCAAGACCGCGACCTCCACCGGCGGCGGCACCGATACCTGGAACCTGTTCTATCAGGCCGATTCCAATGCGACCGGCACCACGACGGCGTGGAAGAACGTCGGCACCACTTTCACCTTCGGTTCCAACGGGCAACTCACCGCGGGTGGACCATCGGTGACGCTGAGCGGCGCCGTCATCAACGGCGTGTCGCTGGGCAATCCGGTGATCAACTTTTCCTCCGGCGGGTTGACGCAATACGCGAACGCCAACGGCAACGTGCAGGTCAACCAGATTCAGCAGGACGGCTTCCCCGCCGGCAGCCTGCAATCGGTGTCGATCAGCAACAACGGCCGCGTGGTCGGCAACTACTCCAACGGTCGCAACATCGATCTCGCGCAGATCACGCTCGCGACCTTCAACGGCCCGGATTTCCTGAAGCGCCTCGACGGCGGCGCGTTCGCGGCCACCGACGAATCCGGTCAGGCGCTGTTCGGCAATGGCGGCACCATTGTCGGTTCGTCGCTGGAAGGCTCCAACACCGATATCGCCGACGAGTTCACCAAGCTGATCGTGACGCAGCAGGCCTATTCCGCCAACACCAAGGTGATCACGACATCGAACCAGATGGTGCAGGATCTGCTCAACGTGCTGCGCTGATGCGCGTTTGAAAAATTGAGGGCGTCGTTGCGAGGGGCAAAGCGACAAAGCAATCCAGAAGGTCACGCGGCAAGAGCTGGATTGCTTCGCTTCGCTCGCAATGACGGTTGATATCGATCAGTCGACTTTCTCGTTATTCGCCGCATGGAAACCAGGTAGTTCGTCATGAGTTTGGGTCAGGCTTTAGCCACCGCGATGTCCGGCCTGCGCGCCAATCAGGCGGCGCTGGCGCTGGTGTCGTCGAATGTCGCCAATGCCGAGACGCCGGGCTACACCCGAAAGACCCTGATCCAGACCGCGACCACCACCGCGGATTATGGATCGAGCGTACGGGTTGCGGGTGTCAACCGCGAACTCGATGCCTTCGTGCAGGCGCAGCTGCGCACCGAGATGTCAGGCGCGGCCTACGCCAACATTCGGTCGACGTTTCTCTCCAATTTGCAGGGCGTCTACGGCAATCCGGATTCCACCGGAACGCTGGAGGCGGCGTTCAACAACCTGACCACCGCGATCCAGGCCTTGTCCACCAGCCCGGATTCGCAATCGGCGCGCATCGGCGTGATCAACGCCGCGCAGAACATCGCGCAACAGCTCAATCAGGCGACGCAAGGCGTGCAGGCGCTGCGCACCACGGCGGAAAACGGCCTCGCCAGTTCCGTTTCGACCGCCAACAACGCGATGGCTCAGATCGCGACGATCAACAATCAGTTGCTGAGCGGCGGCCAGACCGACGCATCCACCGCCTCGCTGCTCGACCAGCGCGACCAATACATCGATCAGTTGTCGCAACTGATGGACATCAAGGTCGTCACCAACGGCTCCAATCAGGTCAGCGTGTTCACCACGTCGGGCGTGCAACTGGTCGGCGTCGAGGCGGCGAAGCTGACATTCGACGCGCAGGGCACGGTGACGCCCAACACGTTCTGGGACGCCGATCCATCGAAGAGCGCGCTGGGCACGCTCAACATTTATTTCCCGCACGGCGGCAGCATGGATCTGATCGCCACTAACTCCATCCGATCCGGCGCGATCGCCGGCTATATCGAGTTGCGCGACAAGACTCTGGTGCAGGCGCAATCGCAACTCGACCAGCTCGCGGCGTCACTGTCGAGCGTGCTGTCGGATCAAACCACGGCAGGCACGCAGGTCTCGACAGGCGCTGGCGACGGCTACAATCTCGATCTCAGCGGTCTGCAAAGCGGCAACGTCATTCGCGTTAGCTACAAGGACAACCTCACCGGCCAGACGCATAACCTTTCGTTGGTTCGTGTCGACGATCCCTCGGTGTTGCCGCTGTCGAACTCCGTCACCAACGATCCCAACGATCAGGTGATCGGCGTCGATTTCTCCGGCGGCATGGCATCGGTGGTGACACAGCTCAATGCCGCGCTTGGCGGCACCGGTCTGCAATTCTCCAATCCGTCCGGATCGACGCTTCAAGTGCTTGACGACGGCGCGACCAATAATGTCGACGTCACCGCCGCCTCGACCACCAAGACCATCACGGCGGGGAATAGCGGCGCGCCGCAGTTCTCGCTGGTCACCGACGGCAACACCGCCTACACCGGCGCGATCGGCGCAGGCGGGTCGCAGCAGACCGGCTTCGCCGCGCGCATCACCGTGAATTCGAACTTGCTGTCGGATCCGTCGCAGCTGGTGAAGTATGGCACGTCGACGGCATCCGGCGACACCACGCGGCCGGATTTCATCCTGTCGCAACTGACCAATGCGAGCCTGTACTACTCGCCGAAAACCGGCGTCGGGACCCCGACCTCGCCCTACAAGGGGACGCTGCTCAACTACACGCAACAGTTTCTCAGCACCCAGGGCAACGCCGCGGATGCCGCCCAGCAACTCGCGAACGGCCAGAGCGTCGTGCTCAATACCCTGCAGAACAAAATGAATGCCACCGCCGGCGTCAACATCGACGACGAAATGGCTCATCTGCTGGCGTTGCAAAATGCCTATTCAGCCAACGCGCGCGTGATGTCCGCCATCAAGGACATGTACACCGCGCTTCTGCAATCGATGTAAGGAGGTTGTCATGGCAATCGATGGCGTCGGCAGCCGCACATCCTATATCGGCTCCACGATCCTGAACATGAAGAGTCAGCTGGACGATCTGAGCCAGCAACTCGCGACCGGAAAGATTTCCAGCACCTATGCGGGGCAGGGCGTCAATCGCGGCCTTGCGGTCGGCTTGCGCGCGCAGGTCAGCGCGCTCGACGCCTATGCCGATACGTCACTCAACATCAAGACGCGGATCAACGTCGCCAATCTTTCACTGCAAGGTCTCGTCAGTCTCGGGACTCAGGTGAAGACGGCGGCCAACGGCTCCTCGATCGCGCTGAGCAACAACGGGCAGACCTCGGGACAGGTTTCGGCGCAATCGGCCTTCGCCAACGCCATTGAACTGCTCAATACCCGTTCCGGCGATCGCTATCTGTTTTCCGGCCGCGCGACGGATACGCCGCCGACTGCGACGGCCGGCGAAATCCTCTACGGCAGCGACGATGGCACCCGCGCCGGGCTGACGCAGGTGATCGCGGAACGCAAGACCGCCGATCTCGGCGCGAGCGGCATGGGGCGGTTGAACGTCTCCGGCGCCGGCGTTTCACCGATCACGTTGGCGGAGGACGCAGCTCCATCGGTGTTCGGCCTCAAATTGAGTTCGGTGAGTTCAACATTGACCGGCGCGACGGTGACGGGGCCGACCGGCAGCCCCGCTGGCATTTCCGTCAATCTCAACGGCAACGTTCCGAACGAAGGCGACAAGATCACTGTGACCTTCGATCTGCCCGATGGCACCAACGAAAAGGTCTCGCTGACGGCGACGACGAAATCACCGCCACAAGCCGGCGAGTTTCTGATCGGCGCCGACGCGGCGACGACGTCGGACAATCTGCAAGCGGCGCTCCAGAGCGGCGTGAAGACTCTGGCCAACACCGCGTTGGTCGCAGCTTCCGCCGTGGCCGCGTCGAACGGCTTTTTCGGCTCGCCGCCGATGCGCGTCGATACCTCGAGCCTGCCGCTGGATTCCGCGACCGCCCTGGTCGCCGGCACGCCAGGCAACACGATCTCCTGGTACACCGGTGAGGTGGCGCAGAGCGCGACGGATACCGCGCGCGGCACCGCGATCGGTCGCATCGATCAGTCGGTCACGGTGCAGTACGGCGCGCGCGCCAACGAAGATGCGTTCCGAACTGAACTGCAAAACATCGCGGTCTACGCCGCAGTGACAACGTCTGCGACCGATCCCAACGCAAACGGGCAGATCACCGCGCTGAGCCAGCGCGTCGCGCTCAATATGTCGCCGCAACAGGGCGCGCAGACAATTCAGGATATCCAGGCCGATTTCGCCGGCGCGCAGACCGCGATGAAAGCGGCAAGCGATCGTCAGGCACAGGTCAAGACCATGACGCAGACGATGCTGGACTCCATCGAGGGTGTTTCGCCGGAAGAAACCGCGACGAAGATCCTGGCGTTGCAGACCAGCCTGTCGGCGTCCTACCAGACCACGTCGATGCTTTATAAACTCAGCCTGACGAACTACATCTGACGGCGCGTCGATACTGTAGAAGTCTCTGTCATTGCGAGCGGAGCGAAGCAATCCAGAAAGCCACAAAGCAAGGACTGGATTGCTTCGTCGCTAACGCTCCTCGCAATGACGGAATTTGTGTTTTTATCGAACGCCGTTACGCCGTCTTGCGCTCGGTCTCTTGCGTCTGCAACTGACGCGCGTCGTCGAGCAGCTTCGACTCGTGCGCGATCAGTTTCCGCGCTTCCTTCAGCGCGTGGTAGAGATCGCCATTCAGAATAAAGTTGTTGATGGCCTCGATGAACGGCCATGAACTCGGCGCGGCGCTGATGAGATCTTTGATCAAGCTGAAGTAAGCCGGGTGATGCGCCATCGGATCGGGCGCGAGATACATCAGTTGCACCGCGAGGTAGATCAGCTTGGCCGGCGTGTCGGCGGTCTCCGGCGTCAGGATGTCCTTCTCGCGCAGGATCGGTATGCGGTCGCCTTCGATCAGCAGTTTCGCGCGCTGATCGGTGTTGGTGATGACGCAGGCGCCGATGATGATCCGCTCATGCGGACGAAGTTCGACCTTCAGCGCCATTTTGTCTCTCCTGTTGTGTCGCGAGATTGATGACGCAAGCAAACCGAAGCGGCGTCAGTATTCAAACCGATGCTGCGATCCTTTCCGATCGTGGTTAACGGCCGGTTAATACCGGGTTCGCGTCAACGCGCGGTGCAACCGAAATATTCAGTGTTCGCAAGGGCATCGCCAAACAGCAGGCGCGAGCAGACGGAAGGCGCATCAGGGCCGTGATGCAGGTCGATCGAATTGCCGTTGTCGGTTTCATGTTTTCTTAGACTCTTGGTTCCAGTGTGCCGGAATTGTCCGATGGAAAAGATCGGCGATACGCACACTCTCGTTCACACCAGAAAGGTATGAAAATGTCTGATATCGTTCTCTCGGCGTCCGTTCGCCAGAACCTCCTCTCGCTCCAGTCCACCGCTGATCTGCTCTCGACCACGCAGAACCGTCTTGCCACCGGCAACAAGGTGAACTCGGCGCTCGACAACCCGACCAATTTCTTCACCGCGCAGGGCCTGAACAACCGGTCCAACGACATCAACAATCTGCTCGACTCGATCGGCAACGGTGTGCAGGTGTTGCAGGCCGCGAACCAGGGCATCACCTCGATCCAGAAGCTGGTCGACACCGCGAAGTCGATTGCCAACCAGGCGTTGCAGGCGGCGTCTGGCTATTCGACGAAGGCAAAGGCGACGATTGACGCGCCGACCGGCGCCGGCCCGCTCGCCGTTGCGGGCACCATCGCCGACCTGACCAACGCGGGTACGAACTCGCTTCAGGGCAAAACGCTCGTCTTCACCCCCGCGACCGGTTCCGCGCTGACGCTGACGATCTCCAATGTTGCCGGCGCCGGCAACGTGAATTCGGTCGATTCGATCAACAGCGCGCTGTCGACTGCGGGTATCGGCCTGACAGCCGCCCTCAACACCGATGGCTCGCTGACGTTCACCTCGTCGAACGATAGCGCCTCGCAAAGCCTGACCGCTGGCACGACGCCGGCCGCCGGAACGGTGGCTCTGAGCGGTACTGCGACGTTCGCTCTGGTCGATACATCGGCCGCAGGCGGCGGCGTGGGCAAGCCGGTTGCTGACGCAGCCTCGCAGACCGCCCGCGCTGGCCTGATCTCGCAGTACAACTCGGTGATCGACCAGATCAAGACCACCGCGCAGGACTCCTCGTTCAACGGCATCAACCTGCTGAACGGCGACCAGCTCAAGCTGGTCTTCAACGAAACCGGAAAGTCCACCCTGTCCATCCAGGGCGTGACCTTCGACCCGGCCGGCCTTGGCCTGTCGTCGCTCACCTCCGGCACCGACTTCCTTGACAACGCCGGCACCAACAAGGTTCTCGACTCGCTCAACAGCGCGTCGAGCACGCTGCGCTCGCAGGCGTCGACCTTCGGTTCGAACCTGTCGATCGTGCAGATTCGTCAGGACTTCAACAAGAACCTGATCAACGTCCTGCAGACCGGTGCGTCGAACCTGACGCTGGCCGACACCAACGAGGAAGCGGCGAACAGCCAGGCGCTGTCGACCCGCCAGTCGATCGCAGTGTCCGCGCTGGCGCTGGCCAACCAGTCGAACCAGAGCGTGTTGCAGTTGCTCCGCTAAGCGAAGCCAACTTATTCAAGTCGGAAACGGCGGGGGAAACCCCGCCGTTTTTGTTATCCGCGTTCTGTTGAGGCTTTGGCTGTCATTGCGACGAAGCAATCCAATTCTTCGTCGCGTAGCGTCTGGATTACTTCGCTTAGCTCGCGAGGACTGTCCCATTCAATTTATCCCGTGCTCCAAAATGAACGCCGGGTGCCCGGTTTCGATCACAGTTGAAAATGAATGGTAACCATATCTAAACGGGAAAATACTAGAGTAGCGGCGCATCTGCCTTTCGCAGTTTTCCCATCGAGGTCGTGAATGTCCAACGCCGCTTCCGCCTACGCCCGCACGTCGCAAACCACTGCTTCCCCCCGTGAGATCGAGGCGCAGGCGCTGCTGAAGGCGGCGCGGCAATTGCAAGAGGTGCAGGCGAACTGGAGCGGCCCGAACAAGAGCATGCATGAGGCGCTGCTGTTCAATCGTCGCCTGTGGTCGATCTTCATGGGTGCGGTCGAGAGCAACGACAGCGAGCAGACCCTGGAGATCCGCCAGAACATCACCAATATCGGCATCTTCGTGCTGAAGCAGACCGTCGAGATGCAGACCAATCCCGATCCGGCGAAACTGAAATCGCTGATCGACATCAACTGCAACATCGCCGCCGGCCTGTCCGGCCGCGCCTGACGCAGGCAAGCGGAGCCATGGCCGATCTTTGGAACATCATCTCCTCGAACTACGTCACGGTGGGCGGCGCAGTGCCGTCCAACGCAAAATATGTTCCGGTCGATGCTGAGAAGTACGAGGGAAGCTGGAAGGGCAAGTACGCCAATGGCAGCCGGTTCGAGCTTTCGATCATGAACGTCAACGGCTTCCGCGCCAAGGTGAAGTACGTCAACGGAGCGACGACCAAGTATCAGGACGTGCTGATCCGCAACAGTTCGTTCCGGATTGGTGACTCGAAATTCATGCTGGTCGGGAAAAATGCCGACGGGCAGGATAGCGCGCAGGTCGCCACTATTGTCACCAACCCGGTCACCGGCGTCTCGACCCTCGAAAAGGCCGCCGCGACGCGGGGGTAATCTCCGTTATTGCCTCGCCATCACGGCTGAGTTCAAAAGTGCGCCGCTCTCGGTTTACGCCGTCCGGTCGGCCGCGGGCTCGCGCAACTGCTGGTCCTTGAGCATATCCATCGCGCGGAAGTAGGCGCGACGGCGCAGCATCGCCTCATCGGGGAATTGCCGCACCACGATGCTCGTGCGGTTGTCGACCACCTGATAGACCATCGAGGCGGCATCACGATCGAAGATTGTTTGATGCGAGGTGCCGGGACTCGGGCCCGATGTTTCGTTGCGGACGCGCGCCGATACATCCGCCGCCGTAATCGTCTGGCTGGCGGGAAGTTGCGTCGCGACGGCATTGCGTGCGGCGTCGCCCGTGGGTTGCACGAATGAAACCGCAACCGGCGCCCCCGCCGGCTTGATGTTGAAATCCATACCCATGGCAGCCTCCTGGCGTGCTGTGAGTCAAATCCCAACCCCTCCTTGCAGGCAAGACTATCCAGCGCTTCTCAACATCGCGTTAGGGAACGCGATGAACATGAGGCTTCGACAATTGCGGTGGTTTGATTCAAATACGCGAAGTCGATGTCGCGCGTGTCGAGAATAAATAGCGTGGGTAAAATGAAAGATCAAAAATATGATCTAGCTCCCGCGCAGGTGGGGGCGAGTGCTTTGGCGATGCCAATCGGCGCAAAACGAATGCCGCGTGAGATTGTCAAAGTGACGCCGGCCGCATGGCTCGGTTTGTTATGATTACAGCGACTTGCTGATCGCAAGCGGCGTGATGTGGCGCGGGCCGGGTGTCGCGCGCTGCCCGTTGGCGGTGTAGGTCTGCGGAATGTTTCGGCGTTGCACTTCGGCGTTGACGCCGCGCACCACGCCTTCGGAGACGGCGTGCGCGGTGGCCAGCACCGTGAGGTTGACCTGCAACATCGCGCGGAACATTTCGTGCTGGCGTTGCAAGGTGGTCAACAGATCCGGTGCGACGGCGCGCAGATGCGGCTGGCTCGCCTTCAGCGCCGACACGAGATTGACGTAACGGCGCGACAGCGCGGACTTGTCGGTCTCCAGCATCATGGCATCGGAGACGCGGCCGGCACGCACCAGTTCGGTCTCGCGCTCGACGACAACGAACAGCGCGGCCATCACGTCGGCCATTTCGGTTGCGAGCCGTTGCGGGTCGATGGCCACGGGTGTCGCGGCCGATGCCGGGGAGGGCTGTTGGCGGAGCATGAAGAAGCCTCGATGTTAGCCGGCGTTGTTTGCCTGTTGCATGATCAGGGTGCGATAGACGTCCTTGGAGATGCCGATGCCGCCGGCCTGCGCGAAGGCGCGGGAATACTGCTCGGTCTGCATCGCGCGCCAGACACCGGTGCCGGGGGTATCGCCGAACGGGCCTTCGCCCTTCAGGCCGTTCGTCATCTGCGAGAACATCGTGTTGAGAAACATCGCCTCGAAATCCTGCGAGGTCGATTTGGCCTTCGCCTGCGCTTGCGGCGAGACGCGCGCCAGCGCCTGCTCGAAGGCGATGTCGCGGGTGGGATGCGTGTTGGCGCGGGCGGCGAGGGCGAATGAATTCATCACATCACCTCGATGTCGGCTTCGATGGCGCCTGCGGCCTTGATCGCCTGCAGAATGCCGATCAGGTCGCGTGGGCCGATGCCGAGACCATTGAGGCCGTCGACCAGTTGCTGCAACGACACGCCGTCTTTCACCAGCGCCAGTTTCTTGCCGTCTTCCTGCACGCCGATGGCGGTGTTCGGCGTCACACGCGTGCGGCCGCGCGACAACGGATTGGGCTGGCTGACCTGCGGGCTTTCGGCGATCGACACCGTGAGATTGCCTTGCGCCACCGCAACGGTGGCGACACGGACGTCGCGGCCCATCACGATGATGCCGGAGCGTTCGTCGATAATGATCTTGGCGACCGCGTCGGGTTCGACCTGCAATTGCTCGATCTCGGTCAGAAGCGCCACGACGTTGCCCTTGAATTCCTTCGGCATGGACAACTGGACGGTGGAGGGATCGATCGGCTCCGCAGTCTTGGCGCCGAGGAAGTCGTTGACGGCGGCTGCGATGCGTTTCGCGGTGGTGAAGTCGGGGTTGCGCAGCGCGAGGCGGATGTTCGGCAATCGGTTCAGCGTGAACTCGATCTCGCGCTCGATGATGGCGCCGTTGACGATGCGTCCGTTGGTGGGCACGCCTTTGGTGACGCTGGCGGCCGCGCCTTCCGCCGAGAAGCCGCCGATGGCGAGCGAGCCCTGCGCCACGGCGTAGACGTTTCCGTCGGCGCCAAGCAGCGGCGTCACCAGCAGCGTGCCGCCTTGCAGGCTTTTCGCATCGCCGAGCGCGGAGACGGTGACGTCCATCCGCGTGCCCTGCGTGCCGAAAGCGGGCAGGTTGCCGGTCACCATCACGGCCGCGACGTTGCCGGTGCGGATGGTGGCGCCGCGAATATTGACGCCCATGCGTTCCAGCATCGCTTGCAGCGATTGCTTGGTGAAGGGGATGTTGTTGAGGGTATCGCCGGTGCCGTTGAGGCCGACCACAAGGCCGTAGCCGATCAGCTGGTTCTGCCGCACGCCCTCGATATTGGCGAGATCCTTGATGCGGGAGGTGGCGAGCGCCGTTGCCGAGGGCAGCGCCACGCCGAGCGCCAGCAGCGCCATGCCGACCGCATGGACGAAGGCCCGACCGAAACTCGTTTTGCGCACGCCTGGCATCGTTGCTCCCCACTGACGCCGTTGCCGGACACGCCCCATGCTCCCCACGAGGTTATCCCGCGGTTAACCATGCGAACCGCGTGCCAACTCGGAAGCAGGCCTAAAGCATTGATGTAATTTGTTTATTGTTTTCGTCGGATATGGTGGACTTGCGTTCGCCCAAGGCGAAACTGCCGCCGTCGGTAAATTTTGCCGGGTCGTTTACCGGGTGTTAACCATGCCGCGCCCAGTGTTCCATCCGGAGAAAACCTCCCCGGAATGATACCATGCGCATTTATGGACCCAACGGGACGACCCTCGGCACTCCCACAGGTGCGGCGCGCCGCAGCGGCGGCAGCGGCTTCGTGCTGCCGGATATGGGCGGAGCCACCGAGACGCGGGCGGCGACCGCGCCGAAGGCCGCCGCCGGCATCGATGCGCTGTTGGCATTGCAGGGCATCGAGGATCCGACCGAGCGGCGCAAGCGATCGGTGCAGCGCGGTCGCGGGGCGCTGGATGCGCTCGACGATCTCAAGATCGGATTGCTGTCGGGCTCGCTCGACAACGCGGCCGTGATGCGCCTGCGCGACGCCGCCGCCAACCTCAAGGAAACGTCCGGCGACCCAGGCCTCGATGCGGTGCTGTCGGAAATCGAACTGCGGGTCGAGGTCGAATTGGCCAAGGCGGCGAGGACTTAGCCGAGGCGGAGAGGACTTAGCTTAAGAGCTGGGTCTAAGAGTCTGACAAGAATCGCAGAACCAACAGCCTCACCTTTGTCGTCCCCGCGAAGGCGGGACCACCCATACGCCGTGTCGCTTATGATGCGCGAGGCGATAGTGATTGTTGTCGGCACTCACTTTCAGAGAGCAGCACAGGGATTATGGGTCCCCGCCTTCGCGGGGAAGACGATTTTCGTGTTGCTGATCAGGTCGTAAAACGGATGCCCTGTTAGATCGCGAGAATGTCGCCTTCTTCTTACGCCGCATCCTTCTGGCTGCCGTCGTAGCGCCGTTGCGCGAGTTGCACTTCTTTTAAATGCGTTTCCGCCCAGTGCCGCAGCGGATCGACCGCTTTCGCCAGGGTCACGCCAAGCGGCGTGATGGAATACTCCACCGTCACCGGTACGGTGGCGATGGCGTGCCGCTTCACCAGCCCGTCGCGCTCCAGGCTTTTGAGTGTCTGCGACAGCATCTTCTGCGAAATTCCATCAATATGACGGCGTAGCGCGTTGAAACGCATCGGCTCCTTGCGCAGCAGGCCGAGCAGCAGCACCGCCCACTTGTCGCCGACGCGATCGAGGATCAGGCGCGTGGGACATTGCGCGTTGTAGGGATTTCCGGGCTTCACGGCATCGCTCCATCGTCCACCGGCAGGGATAGGTTTCGCCGGAGTGACCAGGTCATCTTAAAGTGCTCTCTTCACACCTGCAATCCAGTCGATATCTAGTAACTAGTAGTTACCTAGGAAGACCACCTGGAAGTCCGGCGTTTTCATCATGTCCGCTTGCGAGGTCGCGAACGGGACGGCTGGACCATCGATCGGAGAGGCACCATGAAGATTGCAGTCATCGGCGGAACCGGGCGCGCCGGCTCACGGATTGTTGAGGAACTGTCGCGGCGCGGGCACGACGTCACCGTGATCGTGCGACATCCCGAGAAAGTGCCGGCGCGCCCCGGCGTTACCGCCGTGCGCGGCGACGTCTTCGACGTCGATGGCCTCGCGGGTTTGTTGGCCGCACACGACATCGCGATCAGCGCGGTGCATTTCACCGAAAGCGACCCCGCGCGGCTGATCGCGGCCGCCAGGCAGGCCCGAATCGGGCGCTATCTGGTGGTCGGCGGCGCCGGCAGCCTTGAGGTCGCACCCGGCGTCCCGCTGGTAGCCACGCCCGAATTCCCGGCGGCCTATAAAGCAGAGGCCGAGAAGGGCGGCGTTTTCCTCGACCTGCTGCGTCGCGAAAACGACCTCGACTGGACCTTCCTGTCGCCGTCGGCGCTGTTCGTCGAGGGCGAGCGGACCGGCACATTCCGCCTCGGCGGCGACCAGTTGCTGACCGATGCCACCGGCAAGAGCTGGATTTCCTTCGAGGATTACGCGGTGGCGATGGCCGACGAGATCGAGCGTCCCGCCCATTCGCGACAACGGTTTACCGTCGGCTATTGACGCGTGGCCGGCAGGTTCCCCGGATCAAGGTTGCAGCGTCCCGGGCTTCGCGGCGGCGAGGCCCGGGACGATATTGTCTGACACAGGGCAGCACTATATAAGCGCGGCGCGGCGGACCCATTCCGGCGCCTCGCACAAAAAAATGGATTGGCCTTGGAAAAGTTGAAGAATTA
>CAUJJN010000078.1 GCA_963204905.1 Pseudomonadota bacterium | reverse complement strand
ATTTCCACATTGAACGGCGTGCTGTTCGGCATGTTGCTGTTCCTGCTGTCGAGCGGACTTACCGTGATCTTCAGCATGATGGGCGTGCTCAACTTCGCCCATGCCAGCTTCTACATGCTCGGCGCCTTCTTCGGCTTCCAGCTTACCCGCTGGATCGGCTTCTGGCCCGCTCTTGTTCTCGCGCCGCTGCTGGTGGCTTGCATCGGCATGGCGGTCGAACGGTTCGGCCTTCGCCAGACCCACAAGCACGGGCACGTCGCAGAACTGTTGCTTACCTTCGGCCTCGCCTTCGCGATCGAGCAGATCGTGCAGATGATCTGGGGCAAGTTGCCCATGGACTACCGCGTCCCGGCTCTGCTCGATTTCCCTGCCTTCACGATCTTCTCGACGAATTACCCCGCATACAAGATGTTCATGCTGCTGGTCTCGGTGGCAATTTTCATTGCGCTCCTGGTCGTTCTCAAACGCACCCGTGTCGGCCTGATCGTGCAGGCGGCGCTGACGCATCCCAACATGGTCGCCCATCTCGGGCACAATGTCGGACGTGTCTTCATGCTGGTGTTCGGCGTCGGCACGGCCCTCGCCGCTGTCGCAGGCGTCATCGCCGGCCCGGCGCTGGTCACCCAATCCGACATGGCCGCTCTGCTGGGGCCGATCCTGTTCGTGGTGATCGTGGTCGGCGGCCTCGGCTCGTTACCTGGCGCGTTTTTCGCGTCGTTGCTGATCGGTCTGGTGCAGACTTTCGCGGTGTCCATGAACGGTTCGTTGGCCAGTCTGTTCGGACCGCTTGATCCCAGCATCGGCCCCTCGCTGCTCACCGACGTCTGGAACGTGACCATCGCCCAGATCGCACCGATCCTGCCTTACGTGTTGCTGGTGCTGGTGCTGATCGTCCGCCCGATGGGCCTCATGGGGACTCGCGAATCATGACAGAGTTGACCTCCCGCGCGCCCACGCCGAGCGATGCCGCCTCCGGGCGAAATGTCGGCTTCTTTGCCATGTGGGCAATCTTCATCCTGATCGTGGTGGTGTTGCCGCTGATCTTTCGATCCGGTGGCTCCCACACCACGTTCAGTCTGATCGGCATCGCCGCCATCTTCGCGCTGTCCTACAATATCCTGCTCGGCCAGACCGGCCTGCTCTCCTTCGGCCACGCCGTCTATTACGGCCTCGGCGGCTTCCTTGCCGTCCACGGCATGAACGCAATCGCGGCGCACGGGCTTCCGGTGCCGCTCCCATTCGTTCCCCTGATCGGCGGATTCGCCGGCCTGGTGTTCGCCATCATCATCGGCTGGGTCTCAACCCAGCGCGCCGGAACCGTGTTCGCGATGATCTCGCTCGGCATCGGTGAGTTGGTCGCGTCGTCCTCACTCATTCTGCGCAGTTTCTTTGGCGGAGAGGCTGGCATCACCACCAACCGCACCGAATTGCCGGCGCTGTTCGGCTTCAATTTCGGACCGCAGATCCAGGTCTATTACCTGATCGGGTTCTGGCTGATCATCTCGGCGATCGCCATGTATGCGCTGACCCGCACACCGCTGGGCCGGATGTGTAACGCGGTGAGGGACAACCCGGAACGGGTCCAGTTTATCGGCTATGATCCACACGTGGTGCGCTACCTGTCGTTCTGCTTCGCGGGCTTCTTCGCGGGCATCGCCGGAGCGCTCGCTGCGATCAACTTCGAAATCGCCAATGCTGCTTATCTCGGCGCTATTCAATCCGGCGTCGTGTTGTTCGCGGCGTTTATCGGCGGTGTCGGCTACTTCTTCGGACCTATCCTCGGCGCCGTCGTGGTTACGATGCTGCAACTGGAGCTGTCCGACATCACCACGGTCTGGCAGCTCTATTTCGGCATCATTTTCATCGGCATCGTCATGTTCGCGCCGGGCGGCCTCGCCAGCCTCTTGATGATGCATCGCCCCCTGGTTCGCGCGGGCACCCTGCCGATGATTATCCCGGCCTATCTGGTCGCAATCGTGCCGACAGTCCTGTTCGCCTGTGGCGTGATTCTGGTCATCGAGATTCTCGCGGCTTATTCTCAAGGCAATGCGGGCAGCAGCACGATACGGCTGTTCCTTATTCCGTTCGAGGCCGCAAATCCGACGACGTGGCTCGCGGCGGCGGTTCTGACGATCGGCGGCTTCATTGTCGCGCGCATGACGTGGCGCGGCGTCACCGCCGCATGGGATCGCGCGATGACGGCGGCTCGCGAGCGAGGATATCACGCATGACAAACGCGATCGAAGTCCGTGCCGTCGAGAAAAAATTCGGTAACGTTCATATTATCCGGGACCTCAATCTGACCATCGGCCAGGGCGAGCGCCACGCGATCATCGGTCCGAACGGCGCCGGCAAGTCCACGACCTTCAATTTGATCAGCGGGCACATCACGCCCACGTCGGGAGAAATCAGCCTCAACGGAGAGCGGATTTCCGGGCTGCGGCCGTTCGAGATCAACCGCCGCGGCCTGTCGCGCTCGTTCCAGGTCACCAACGTCTTCGCCAAGATGACGGTGTGGGAAAACATCCGCTGCGCCGTGCTGTGGGCGACCGGCCACCGCTACGCCTTCTGGAAGAACGTCGACAGCCTGCCGGAGGTCCGCCAGCGAACGGCCGAAATTCTCGAAGACATCCACCTGACACATCGGCGCGACGTGCCAGCGGGTCTGCTGACCTATGCCGAGCAGCGCGAACTCGAGATTGGAATCACAATCGCCGGCGGCGCCAATGTCATCATGCTCGATGAACCGACCGCCGGCATGAGCAACACCGAGACCGATCGCGCGGTGGCGTTGATCCGCCGCCTCACCGAGGGCCGCACCCTGGTCATCGTCGAGCACGACATGAGCGTGGTGTTCGGACTTGCGGATCGCATTTCGGTTCTGGTCTACGGCAACATCATCGCCTCGGGCACGCCGGAGGAAATTCGCGGCAATCCGAAGGTCAAGGAAGCCTACCTTGGCGAGGAGGAGCACTGATGCTCGAGGTCAAGGATCTGCACGCCTATTACGGCAAGAGCCACATCCTTCAGGGCGTGGACATGAACATCCAGGCCGGCGAAGTGGTCAGTCTGCTCGGACGCAACGGCGTCGGCCGCTCAACTACCGTGAAGGCGATCATGGGCGAGGTGACGCCGCACGGCACCGTTCGCTTCAAGGGCAAGGATATTGCCGGCCTCCCCAGCTACAAGATCGCCCACCTCGGTCTCGGCTATGTCCCCGAGCATCGCGATATTTTCCCCGGCCTGACGGTTCGCCAGAACCTGCTGCTCGGCATCAAGAATCCGCGCAAACCGGGACGCTGGAAACTCGACGACATGCTCGAGATGTTCCCGAACCTGAAGGCGCGCGCCGATACGGCCGCGGGCGTGCTCTCCGGTGGCGAAAAGCAGATGTTGACCACCTGCCGCACGCTGATGGGCGACCCCGAACTGATCATGATCGACGAGCCCACCGAAGGGCTGGCACCGCTGATCGTGCAACAGGTTGGCGACCTGATCGCGCGGATCGCGGAGGCCGGCGTCGCCATTCTCCTGGTCGAGCAGAAACTCTCCATCGCGCTGCGGATCTCCCACCGACTCTATGTCATGGGGCACGGCCAGATCGTGTTCGAAGGCACGCCGGATCAGCTTAAGGCCAACGAGGCGGTGCGCAAGGACTGGCTGGAGGTCTAGTTACGTCGGAAGTGTGACTGCCCCTCACAACACAAGTGCCCGGACAATGTCCGGGCACTTGCAGTGCGGTTTGGGGAACGAGGCCGCCGCGAAAAATGTTCCGAAGCGCGAACTGCTTTGAATCGGATACCTAATCGCTCTTCTTTCCGAAGTTGCGGAAGCTTTCCATATTCTCCTCCACGCGCTTGCGTACGATATCGAAAGCGTCCTTCTGCGACTTGGTCGCCATCTCGGCCAATTCGCGCATGTTGTTCAAGGCGCCCTCAAATCGCTCCTTCGCAAGTTCGGCGCGCTTATTGATCGCGTTTTCCTGCTGGGCGTCGGCCATCGCCTGCTTCATCGAATCCTGCAGGATTTCCGATTGCCGGCGAATCAGTGCCTGCCATCCTTCGAAAGCAACCTTGTTGGCCGCCGCGAGAGCCTCGATGTTCTTCCGCTCGCGCTCGATGATCGACGCAAAGTCGACACCTGGAATACGGAACTGGCTGAGCATCTTGGTGAAGTCGAACAGCGGCGTCTCACCCGCTTTACCACTTTCGTTGGCCTTGTTGTCGTCTGTCATCGGACATCCCTTTCAGGTTGGCGGAAGCGGAGTTCATGAGCGGCCAGACTTGCGGCTTGGTCTGCGGCTGTCAAGCCAGAACCAGACGGACGAGGACCGCCCGATACACCCGTCAAGGATAACGCCACCCCAGCCGGAACGTTCACTTCAGGGCAGCCGCCACCCATATCAACCCGACCCGCAAGCGCCGGATACCGGCTTCGACAGTTTGGATGGCGACATATCAGACACTCCCATTCGCCCATAATCGTGATATATGTATAAATATAACATATAACGCTGATGGAGCCGTTCATGAAGATCAGTGCGCGCAATCAACTCAAGGGCACCGTCGTCGAGGTCACAAAGGGCGCGACGACATCGCATGTCCGGATCGATATTGGCGGCGGCGTCATCGTCACCGCATCGATCACCAACGAAGCGGTCGATCAACTCAAGCTGGCCAAGGGATCCAATGCATGGGCGGTGATCAAGGCATCCGACGTCATGGTCGCGATTGACGGCTGACATCATGGCGACGCGACGATTGCGATCATGATGCAGACATGATGCGAAAATCAAATCGTCTCTCCGCCCTGGCAGCCATCATCGGACTGCTTGCGGTTGTTCTGGCCGCGCCGGCAACGGCGCGCAGCGTCACCGACTCCGCCGGACGCATCGTTGAGGTCCCCGACAAGATTTCGCGCGTGTTTGCCGCCGGCCCGCCGGCCTCGATCCTGCTTTACGTGCTGGCCCCGCAAGACATGGTGGGCTGGGTTCGCGCGCCACGCGCGACTGAAAAACCTTTTCTGTTGCCGTCGGTTCATGGATTGCCCGAACTCGGTCGCCTGACCGGACGGGGCGATACCTTGAACCTCGAACGATTGCTCGCGGCAAAGCCTGATGTCATCATCGATTTCGGCACGATCAATGACACCTATCGCTCGCTGGCCGACCGCGTTCAGGCACAGACCGGCATCCCCTACTTGCTGATCGATGGCCGATTCCAAAACACGTCTGCGGCGCTGCGCCTCGTGGCGAATATTCTTGGCGTCAACGAACGTGGCGAGATCCTTGCACGCGCGGCGGAACAGATTTTCGCTCAGGTCGATGAGGTTCTCGCGCAAGTCCCGTCAGACAAGCGCCCGCGCGTCTATCTCGCGCGGGGGGCGGAGGGGCTGGAGTCCGGTTCGCGCGGATCGATCAACACCGAGATCATCGAGCGGGCCGGTGCCATCAATGTCGTCGAAGGCCTTCGTGACAAAGGTGGCATCGTCACCGTCTCGCCGGAGCAACTGATCGCATGGGCGCCCGACACCATCGTCACACTCGATTCGACATTTCGTCGCAGCGTCACCGACAAGCCTGCCTTCGCTCCGGTGCCGGCGGTTCGCGAGCGTCGGGTCTTCCTCGCTCCCAGCCTCCCCTATGGTTTCATCGACGCACCGCCCTCCCTGAATCGGCTGATCGGGCTGCCTTGGCTGCTCCACATGCTCTATCCGGATAAAGCGCCGGGCAAGCTGCGCGATCAGGTTCGCGATTTCTATCATCTATTTTATCAGGTTGAGCCGAACGATGCGGATCTCGATCGTCTGCTCGATAGCTCGGGAGGCTGACGTACCGCCTTGCGCACAGCGACCACGCTCGTTCTGCTCCTGTCTCTCCTGATCGCGGCGACGGTGATCGCATCGGGCGTCGGTCCTTACTCGATTTCACCGCCAGAGGTGGCGCGTGCGGTCTTGCGGCGGTTGCTCGGCGACGCCGAGCGCGGCACCATTGATACCGTCATCTTCAACATTCGATTGCCACGCGTGGTCGCGGCCGGCATCGTCGGTGCCGCGCTCGCTGCAGCCGGCGCAGCCTATCAAAGCCTGTTCCGCAACCCACTGGTGTCGCCTGATATTCTTGGCGTCTCCACCGGAGCGGGGCTGGGCGCCGTCACGGGAATCCTGCTCGGACTTCCAGTGACCGCCATTCAACTGATGGGATTCACCGGTGGTCTGGTCACCGTCGTCATCGTTGTTGCGATCGCGCGGACGTTGCGTGGCGGCGGCGACGTGCTTGTGCTGGTGTTAGCCGGCATCGTCATCGGCGCGCTGGCGGGTGCGGCGATCTCGCTGGTGAAGGTGCTAGCCGATCCCTACGATCAGCTTCCGGCGATCACGTTCTGGTTGCTCGGCAGCCTCGCGGGCGTCAAGGTCCAGGATGTCGCCGCCACCGTGCCGGTCGTGGCACTTGGCCTCGCGCCGTTGATCCTGCTGCGCTGGCGCATCGGCGTGCTGTCTCTCGGCGACGACGAAGCTCGCGCGCTCGGGGTGAACGTCGCGCGGTTGCGCGCTGTCGTCATTGTCGCCGCGACGCTGGCAACCGCGAGCGTCGTGGCGATCTCCGGCGTCATCGGCTGGGTCGGGCTCATGGTCCCGCACATGGCGCGGCTGCTGGTCGGCCCGCGCTTCGACCGGTTGCTGCCGGCTTCGATCCTGCTCGGCGCGGCGTTCCTGATAGCGGTCGATACACTGGCGCGCTCGGCCGCCCGAATCGAAATTCCACTCGGCGTTCTCACCGCGGTAATCGGCGGCCCGATCTTCGTCTGGCTGCTGGCGAACAACCGGCGGAGGCTGCTGCCGTGACATTGTTATGTACGCACGATCTGTCGATCGGCTACGGGCGCACGATCATCGCGCGCGGTATCGATCTCTCCGTCGAACCGGGCAGCGTCACCTGCCTGCTCGGCCCCAACGGCATCGGCAAGACCACACTGTTCAAGACGCTGCTCGGCCTGATTTCACCGCTTGCCGGCAGAGTGGAAATCGAGGGCAACGATCTCGCAACGCTGAATCAAACAACGGTGGCGCGTCACATCGCCTACGTGCCGCAGGCGCAGATGACGGCGTTCACCTATACCGTGCTCGATCTGGTTGTGATGGGGCGTACGGCGCACCTCGGCGCCTTTGCCGCGCCGAGCGCAAATGACTACACCGTCGCAATCGCCGCGCTGGAGCGGCTTGGTATCGCGGCACTTGCGCATCGCGACGCGACGCGCATCTCGGGCGGGCAACGTCAGCTCGTACTTATTGCCCGTGCGCTGGCACAACAGTCGCGCGTCATCGTCATGGATGAGCCCACCGCGAGTCTCGATCTCGGCAACCGAATTCTGGTGCTGGATACGATTCGCAGTCTTTCGACGGATCATCTCGCCGTGGTGCTCTCGACCCATGAGCCAGAACACGCTTTCGTCGTGGCGGACCGCGTGGCAATTTTGGCGGCAAGTGGCTTTCTCTCCGGTCCGGTGGAAAGCGTGATGACATCCGAGCAATTGTCGCGGCTTTATCGCGTGGGGCTGGTGGTGGAGAAGACACCATCCGGACGATCTGTCGTCAGCCCTGCCTGAATCGCGCCGACAGCAAGTCATTCTGGATCATTGTGAGGCGCGCAACGACGACGCGACCCAGTTGCCGCTGCATGGCTTCCTGGGTTGCCTCGCTTGGCTCGCAATGAGGTTTCAATTTCGAGCATCCCGCCGGCTCGTTTCTGCATGAGTGTCCGCTGAAGATCAGTCCTGAAATAAGATGTATTGACAATACATCTTATTGAGGCGACATTCCCGGCACCCGCGGCCGGAACGCCGCAAGCCATGCTGACCACAGCCCCGATGGGCGACAGGAGCCACCATGTGTCAGACCACCGATGAAGACGACGTCACCGAAATCGATGTACGCACGCTGATCCCGGCGCAACGCCACGTCAAAATCTTTCAATTGGTCGATGAACTCTCTGCGGGCGACTCGTTCGTTCTGGTGAACGATCACGACCCCAAGCCGCTTTACTATCAGCTCGAAGCTGAACATCCGGGTGAGTTCTCCTGGACCTACCTTGAGAAAGGTCCGGCGGTCTGGAAAGTCGAAATCGGCAAGCAATTCAAGGCTGCGTGAGACAATCACAGTTCACCTTCACTGTCGGCAAACCAGTGTCTTTCGCAGGGGACGGTTTGTCGACCGCGCCGGCGGATTGATCCGCCGGCGCCTTTTCCTGAAAGGAAGACTATCGTGGGCGGCGTTGCGCTATCCCGTTGGACAATGTCCTACTTCGCAACGGCCGTGCTCGCACTGATCGCCGCGGAAGCATTGATGCTGGCCGGTTTCGGTTATCCTCACGCGCCCGTCGCCGCACCCGCCTCCTTGTTGCTGGTACACCTCGTTGCGATTGGCTGGCTCAGCCTGCTGATGTGCGGCGCGCTGTTCCAGTTCGTGCCCGTGCTGGTGAACCGGCCGCTTCACAGCAACATGCTTCCGCTGCCGACACTGATCTTGCTGCTGACCGGCCTGATAGCCCTGCTGTTCGGATTCGCCCAACTGGGCGGCACTGTCCGAACATCATTCGGCTTCTTCCCGGCAGCCGCAATCCTGCTTGGCGCGGGATTCGTACTTGTTTTATGGAATCTCGGCTGCACCTTATGGGCGGCGCGGCCGTTGCCGCTGCCGGCACGGTTCGTCGTGGTCGGGCTATGCAGTCTTGCCGCGACGGTGTTTCTCGGCATTGTTTTCGCGCTGGTACTGGGCGGCGTTACCACGCAAACACATCTGCTCGGCGTCACCGCGCTCGGCCTACCGATCCATGTCATCGCCGGTCTTGGTGGCTGGCTCACCGTCACCGCCGTCGGCGTCAGCTATCGTCTGCTGGCGATGTTCATGCTGGCGCCTGAGCTCGAAGGCCGCAGCACGCGCGCCGCGCTCTACGCCGGCACAACGGCACTCACCGTGGCCATTATCGGCGGCATGGCCGCGATCTGCACAATGACCAACGTGACGTGGCCGATCGCCGCCGCCGGTCTACTCGGCCTGCTTGCACTGACGCTCTACGTCGGCGATATCCAGCACCTGTATCGCGCCCGCAAGCGCCGCGTCATCGAACTCAACAGCCGCATGGCGGGCCTGGCGCTGGCGAATCTCGCCGCCACCGTCATCCTCGGCATCGCCCTGCTGCTTGCAGGCCACTTCAACGATCATATCGGCGTCATCGTGTTTCTGGTCGCCTTCGCCTGGCTCTCCGGTTTCGGCCTCGCAAAACTCTACAAGATCATAGCATTCCTGACCTGGCTCGAATGTTACGGCCCAGTGCTCGGCAAGACAGCGACACCGCGCGTGCAGGATCTCGTCACCGAAACGCGCGCGCAAAAATGGTTCGCGCTGTATTTCGTTGCGGTGTGGATCGCCGCCCTGGCTCTCTTGTTGACGATGCCGACGTTGTTTCGGATCGGCATTGGCGCGATGCTGTTTGCAACCATCGGCATCGGCATCCAGCTCATGCGTACCCGCCGTCTCGCCAACGTCGCGCCCGCGCTGCGTCTGCCGAAGGGCACGCGGCCACCGCATCTCTTGCATTCATCAGTCCAGCCAAGCTGAAGGAGATACACATGGCTACTCAATTCATCGATGTCGATGTCCGCCCTACCCTGCGCGCTGGCGGCGAGCCGTTCGGCGAGATCATGGGAGCTGTCGCCAGTCTACAGCCGGGTCAAGGGCTACGGTTACTGGCGACGTTCGAGCCGGTGCCGCTCTTTCACGTGCTGGGTTCGAAGGGTTTCAGCCACGAGGCCAGAAAAATAGGCGATGGAGATTGGGAAGTGCTGTTCTCGCGTGCCGCAGCGGCAACGCCCCGGGATACGGCTACGATTAAACCCGCGAGTGATGCCGATACTTGGCCGTCACCGGTGCGGGAGATGGATAACCGTGACCTCGATCCACCCGAACCGATGGTTCGCGTTCTCGCTGCAACCGAAGCGATGGCAGATGGCGAGGTGCTCTCGGCACTGCTCTGCCGCGAACCAATGTTCCTGCTGCCCGAACTGGCAAAACGCGGCCACGCATGGCGCGGCGGTTTCGAGCCCGACGGCAAGACCTACAAGATTTTCATTCGCGTCGGCGCGGCGAAGCAGGTCGAATAACAGGAGGCTGCATGAATCCCGAAGCCAGTCAAACATTTGTGGATCGGATCAGGGAGGCGCTACGCCTCGTGATCGATCCGGAGCTTGGCTACAACATTGTCGATCTCGGACTGATCTACGAGGTCAACGTCGAGGACGGCGGCGTGGTGCGTGTCGCGATGACGACGACAACGCGTGGCTGTCCCGCCACCGGCTATTTGAAGGATGGTGCGCGCGACGCGGCATGGAGTGTGCCCTCCGTCGAATTCGTTGATATCGCGCTGACCTACGATCCACCGTGGACGCCGGATATGATGACACCCGATGCCAAGCGGCACCTTGGAATCATGTGATGAACGCGCGCGCCTCAAGAGCCGGGCTGCCCCGCATCACACAGCTGACAGAGGTGCTGCTGACGAGCCTTGAGAAACTGGCCACTGCCGGCCAGGCCGACGCGGCCTGCCGCCTCGCTGGACAAGCCTGCGCCGAGCTTCGACAAAGCGACCCCGCGGCGTGGCAGCGATTCAATGTCTTTCTGCACCGGATGATCAAGTACGTTTCGTGACATCCGGCGCGCACTCACGCGAGCCATGTCGCAACAGGACCATCACCGTATGACCACGATCCCCTCCGAAATCCCGCCCGGCTTTGCCGCCTACGGCCGCTCGCCGGACTTTTTCTCCGACAATCTGCCGGCCAAGCTGCAATCGGCCCACAGCACAAAGGCGGGAACGTGGGGACTACTGCATGTGCTTGAGGGCGTCGTGCACTTCCGCCTTGCGCCACCGCATCAGGGCGAGCGGATTGTCAGAGCCGGCAACACCGTGGTGATCGAAGCGGAGGTGCCCCATCGGGTCGAGTTTCTCGAACCTGGTCGCATGTTCGTCGAGTTCTATCGGTTGGCTGACGCAAACCAGTAAATCGGCCTCAGCGCGCCGCCGTCTCAGGTGCCGCGCAAGGCAGATTGGCGCGTTCGTCTGCACGCAAACAGACACTCCATCGACCATGTCCGATCAGGAAGGCTGACCGTCCCCACCTCGTGCAGATAGGCAGCGAGAAGAAGTTTTCGCCATGGCCAAATTGTCCTGGCCTTGAATTCCTGGCGCTAAACCACGTCGGGAGGCCCCGGCGCGCTCAGCGCGAAAACCGGATCGGCACAGAGAGGCCAATAGAACCTCCGCCAGCGGTCGGCGGTGGCGCGGGAACCGGGCTGGCGCGGCGCGGCAATGCAACGGCTTCGGCATCCAACACGCTGTCGCCGGACGAACGCAGCAATCGCGAGTTCATCACTTGCCCGGAGCGATTGATGGTAAAGGCAATGGTGGCGACACCACCG
>CAUJJN010000077.1 GCA_963204905.1 Pseudomonadota bacterium | reverse complement strand
TGCCTCAAGGGGCAGGACGCCAATGCCAAGCAGGTGTGTTTCACCGGCAAGGACGGCCGCATCGAGTCGGGACAGCCTGTGATCGCCGCGGTGATCATCGAGCCGGAAGGCGAGCCGAAAAAAATCCTTCGCGTCACGCTGCCGCTCGGGATGCAGCTTGTTCACGGCACCCGTATCATCATCGACAACAACGCGCCGATGCAGAGCCCCTACGTGATCTGCTTCGCCAACGGCTGCATGTCCGACTACGAAGTGACGGCGGACATGATCAATCACATGAAAAAAGGGCAGAATCTGATCGTTCAGGCGATCAACTCCAACGGCGCGCCGTTGACGCTGCCGCTGCCGCTGGCGGAGTTCGCCAAGGCTTATGAGGGTCCGCCGACCGATCCGAAGGTGTTCGAGGAAACCCAGAAGAAGCTGCAAGAGGAATTGCAGAAGCGGGCCGCGGAAGCGCGCGCCAAGCTGGAAGCGCAGCAGCCGGCCGCCGGCGCGACCACGCCAGCGACGCCTCCCGCAACGCCGCCTGCCGCGAAGCAATAACCCCGCGGCGATCGCGACAACAAAAAAGCGCTCCGCGAGGGGCGCTTTTTTCGTGCGAAATTCGCCTCGGGACTCTTGCGGCGAAACCGTGGCGGGCGGGATTCTTGCGGCGAAATCGTGGCGCAACAGGCCCATCGGCCTCGACAGGCCGGGCCGGGCTCGATCGGATCAGTTCAGCGAGGTGTTGCGCGGGCGATAACCGCCCGCCTTGTCCTTGATGAAGATCTCGGCGACCTGCGAGTGCCGCACCGGCTCACCGGATTCATCCGCCAGCAGGTTCTGCTCGGAGACGTAGGCGACGTATTCCGATTCGGCGTTCTCGGCCAGCAGGTGGTAGAACGGCTGATCCTTGCGCGGGCGCACCTGTTCAGGGATCGCCAGCCACCATTCCTCGGTGTTGGCGAATTCCGGGTCGATGTCGAAAATCACGCCCCGGAACGAGAAAATCCGGTGCTTGACGATCTGACCGATCTGAAATTTCGCGATCCGCATCTTTGTCATGCCTGTCGAATAGACCAGGATTGTGGCCGATGCTAGAGGCATGAGTCCGTATCCCAGCGGTGCGGCGGGTGGTTCAAATCGCGATTCCGACCCAAATCCCGCGGAAATTCGGCCTCATGATCGATATTCTCAACCTCGCGCTTCCCTACTTTGGATTGATTTTTATCGGCTTCGCCTGTGGCAAGTACCGGGGCCTGCCGGAATCCGGCCTCGCCTGGATGAATTTCTATGTCCTCTACGTGTCGTTGCCGGCGCTGTTCTTCCGGATCGTGTCGAAAACCCCGTTCGAGGAACTGAACAACCTGCCATTCGTGGTGGCGACCACGCTTGGCACGGCGACCGCCTTCACCCTGTCGGTGCTGATCGCCCGGCTGCTCGGCCGGTTGCCGCTCCGACAGGCGGCGATGGCGGGGTTGGCCGGAGGCTACGGCAACATCGGCTACATGGGCCCCGGGCTGGCGCTGGCGGTGTTCGGGCTCAAATCGGCGGTGCCGACCGCGCTGATCTTCTGCTTCGACAGCATTTTCCTGTTCACGGTGATTCCGGTGCTGATGGCGCTGACCGACGGCACGCGGCGGCCGCTGTTGCCGACGCTGGGATTCGTGGCCAAGGAGATCGCGCTGCATCCGTTGATCGTGGCGGTGTATTGCGGCGTGCTGGCCGCGGCGCTGCACATCCAGATGCCGGTGGCGATCGACGGCGTGCTGCAATTCCTGCAGAACTCGGCCGCGCCGGTGGCGCTGTTCGTGCTCGGCGTGACGGTGGCGCTGCGGCCGTTCGGCCGGGTGCCGTGGGAACTGCCCGGGCTGATCGCCGTGAAACTGGTGGTGCACCCGATCCTGGTGCTCGGGCTGTTGTGGTGGTTCGGCCCGTTCACGATGGAATGGGCGGCGACGGCGGTGCTGATGGCCTCGCTGCCGCCGGCGCTGAACGTGTTCGTCATCGCGCGGCAGTACGACACCTGGACCGAAGCCGCGTCGGCCGCGGTGATGCTCGGCACGCTGGCCTCGGTGGTGACGCTCACCACCGCGATGTGGATGCTCAAGAGCGGCGTTCTGACGTTCTAGTCAGTTTCGATTGCTCGGTTGTTCGTCGTTGCGAGAAGCGTTAGCGACGAAGCAATCCAGTTCTTGCTTGTGATCTCTGGATTGCTTGGCTGCGCTCGCAATGACGTTTCAGGATCGCCGCCATGACGGGCTCAATCCTTCGCGCATGGCGAGGCGGCGGAGGGGGCCGATGCCGCTCAGGAGATGAAGTCCCGCCGCGCGGGCCATCTGCACCGGCAGGACATCGCTGAGCAGCGAGCGGTTGGCGAGATCGATCGCCATGGTGCGGCTGGCGATGTCGCCGCGTCGCTTGCGATCGAACCGCGCCAGCGTTGACGGTGCGCCGGGGTCCTCGCCGCGCGCGAGCGCATCCGCGACGATGTCAGCGATATCGGCGGCGTCGCGCAGGCCGAGGTTGAGACCCTGCGCGCCGATCGGCGGCAGCACATGCGCGGCCTCGCCAACCAGCACGACGCGATTGTCGGCGAACCGGCGCGGCTGCTCGATGGCGAGCGGAAAGGAATGTCGCCCCGGCTCGACGCTGACGCGGCCGAGGATCGAATGCATCATCCGTTCGGCTTCCATGGCCAGCGCATCGTCGCTCAACGCCATCAGGCGCGCGGCCTCGTTCGGCGTCGCGACCCACACCACGCTGGAACGATCGCCTTGCAGCGGCACGAATACGCAAGGGCCGCCGGTGGTATGAAATTCGGTCGAAGTGTCGTGATGCGGCCGGCCGTGCCGGATATTGAAGGTGAGGGCGGTCTGGCGCAGCGGCCGGCGGTTGACCTCGATGCCGGCGGCCTCGCGGCAGATCGACTGGCGGCCATCGGCGCCGGCGGCGACCTGGCCGTGAAACAAGGTTCCGCCCCGGGTGCGGACGACGACCTGATCGGTATCAATCTCGACGGCGTCGGCGTCGTCGTCGACGCGGGTGATGCGGCCCAGTTCCTCGCTGCGTTGTTCGAGCGCGGCCACCAGGTCGCGGTTACCGATATTGTAGCCGAAGGCGTCGAGGCCGATTTCGTCGGACACGAAGCGCACTTCCGGCGCGCGGATCAGCCGCTGCGTGTGATCGACCAGCCGCATC
>CAUJJN010000076.1 GCA_963204905.1 Pseudomonadota bacterium | reverse complement strand
GGCGGGCGCTTTTCCATGAAGCTCGCCACCCCTTCGCGGAAATCCGCGCCGGCCAACGCCACCGCCATCTCGCGGTTGGCATCAATGGTGGCCTCCGCCAGCGTCTGGAACGGCACGTCGTAAAGCTGCCGCTTGATCACCGCCATGGCCGACGGCGAGACGTTGTCGGCGAGGTCCTTCGCATAGGCATAGGTCTGCTCGCGAAGCTGGTCCGGCGCGCAGAGCCGGTTGACCAGGCCGATCCGCAGCGCCTCCTCGCTCGACACCCGCCGCGCCGACAGCAACAGGTCGAGCGCGCTGGCGTGGCCGACGATGCGCGGCAGCATCCAGCTGATACCGTGCTCGGCGATCAGGCCACGCCGCGCGAAGGCGGTGGTGAACACGGTGTTGTCGGCGGCGAATCGCACGTCGCAATAAAGCGCGTGCACGAGACCGATGCCGGCGGTGGCGCCATTCAACATGCCGATAATCGGCTTGCCGATTGACGGATAGAAGCCGTAGCGCGACTGCCAGTCCGGCCGCCGGTTCATGTCGAACGCCGGAATGTCGTTGCCGCGCTTCTTGATGTCGGCAGGGTCCAGTCCCTTCAGCGCATCCATGTCGGCGCCGGCGCAGAAGGCGCGGCCCGCGCCGGTGAGCACGATGACGCGGACGTTGTCGTCGGTCGCGGCCGCGCCCATGGCCTCGCGCACCTCGCGCTCCATCGTCGCCGTCCACGCATTCATGCGGTCCGGTCGGTTCAGTGTGATCGTCGCGACGCGATCCTCGACGCCGTAGAGAATGTCCTGATAGCTCATCGCGCGCTCCCGTTATGTGTTGGGGGATGATCCCGAAAAGTGGAAACTGGCTTTCGGAAAAGATCATGCTCAAACAAAAAGATAAACGACAGATCTGATTCAACGCAGTTGGATCAGACCTTAGTTTTCGTGCCGGCTTTCGGCCGCGCCAGATACGCCACCGTTTCCGGGCGCTCCTTGAGCCAGTCCGTCCAGCGGTTGAAAACCTTGGTCATCCGCTCCGGCGCGACGCCGAGCTGCGCCATCGCCACGCCGCCATTTACCGACTCGCGATACTCCGCGATCAGCCCGTCGCGCACGATGAAGCGGCTCATGCCGTCGATCACCACGCGCTGACCGGCGAATTGCGGAATCGTCGAGGTGAAGCTCGACAGCGACCACGCATAGCCCATGGTGCCGTTGAAGACAGGATCGAACATTTCCCAACGATAGTCGGTGGCGTCGCGATGAAACATGTCCTGCATCATGTGCGCGATCTCGGCGCGGCCCTGATGCGGGCCGTAGATGTAGTCGTAGTAGATCGCGTCCTCGGTGAAGTGCGCGGCGAAGCGGGCGCCGTCGCCGCTCTCGGCGGACAGCACGAACGCGCGCAGCAATGCGGTGAATTCGTCGGAGGTCATGCGGATTGGGCTCCGGGCTCGAGAGCGATCCTGAAGCCTAGAGCATGATCCCGAAAAGTGAAAACCGGATTTGCCGCTCGGGAATCCCGTGTCGCGAAAATCACGTCGCGACAATCACTCGGCGGCTTGCGCGAGAATGAGATTGTCTGCCCGCGCCTGGCCACAACGCAGCCAGCGTTGCAGGAAGGCCATCAGCCAATTTCGTTCGGCGGCGTCGTGAACGGCGCGCCCGTCGAAATGCGCCGTGCGCGGTTGCGCGCCCGGCAGCGACAGCCGTTCCGCGCCGTGCGTGGTCCAGCGATGCATCATCGCGGTGGTGACGTCAGGATGGAACTGCAATCCGAAGGCGGTGTCGTCGCGAAACGCCTGCGCCGGAAATTCATCGCATTCGGCCAGCAGTTCGCTGCCACGGGGCAGGGTGAAGCCTTCGCAGTGCCACTGATAGACCTGTACGGGCCATGGTCCGCACAGCGCGCGGCCTGCGGCGGTGGGACAGATCGGATAGTAGCCGATCTGCGCGCGTCCTTGCGGATGCGGCGCGACGCTGCCGCCGAGTTGCCTGGCCAGCATCTGCGCGCCGAGGCAGATACCGAGATAAGGCCGCCGCTCCTTCAGCGGCAGCGCGATCCAGTCGATCTCCCGCCGGATGTAGGCGTCGGGATCGTTGGCGCTCATCGGCCCGCCGAACACGATCGCGCCGGCATGGCCGTCGAGTGTCGACGGCAGCGGATCGCCGAAACGCGGCTTGCGGATGTCGAGACTGTAGCCGAGCGCGCGCAGCGCGTTGCCGACCCGGCCCGGTGTCGAGGATTCCTGATGCAGCACGACCAGCACCGGACGGCGGTCGCCGCCGAAGTTCTCGGGGCGCGCGGTGGTCTGACAGTGGGTCGAGCGGATCGGCATCGTGCGTTCGTGTTGGCGCGTCGCGCGCGGGATGATGAGTCGAGGATTATCCGGGTTGGTAAATTTTTAATAACCGGGAGAGCGGCCGAAACAAGGCGACCGTCATTTTGATTGCGCATGATCTCGTCCGACCCGAAGGGCCGCGCAGCGCAAACCGGTTCGCACGTTTCGGGATGTTGCTTCAGCGCTTGCGCTGGATCAGGCCGACCATCATCAGCACGAAGCCGCGCGGCGCGAAGCGCAGCAGGAACGGAATCGCGCGAATGCCGAGACCCGGCAGCACCACACGCTTGCCGCGCATCAGCCCGCGATAGCCCGCGAGCGCGACGTCCTTGGCGCTGACGTTGAGCACGGCGGAGTCCATGCCGGCCGTGAATCCGGCGCGGCTCTGGAATTCGGTCGCCACCGGGCCGGGACAGAGCGCGGTGACGCGGACGCCGTGGCGGCCGAGTTCGTTGTGCAGGGCGTCGCTGAACGACAGCACATAGGCCTTGGAGGCGTAGTAGACCGCCATGCCCGGCCCCGGCAGGAACGCGGCGATCGAGGCGACGTTGAGAAGGCCGCCGCGATGCCGGATCAGGCTGTCGGTAAACCGCAGCGACAGGTCGGTGAGCGCACGGATGTTGACCGCGATCATGTCCAGCTGTTGCGCGCGGTCGAGGGCGCGCGCCTGGCCGAACAGGCCGAAGCCGGCATTGTTGACCAGAATGTCGATCTCGGCGCCGGCGGCATCGAGGGTGTTGGCGATGATGTCGCCGGCGTCGGGGCGGGTCAGGTCGCACGGGATCACCAGCGGCGGCGCGCCGCCCGCGGCAACGATGGCGGCGGCGAGGGCATCGAGCCGTTCCGCGCGGCGCGCAACCAGCGCAACGCGATGGCCGTTGGCGGCGAAGATGCGCGCCAGATCGGCGCCGATGCCGGACGACGCGCCGGTGACCAGGGTGACGCAGATGGCCAAAACGTCATGCTCTCAAATCTATCGGATCAGCAAAGCTGACCGATCATGTTGCAACAGAGTGCGGTTCGAAATGAAATGCGAACGATAAATCAGTCAGTCGTCAAATCAGTCTGTAATAGTGCCGGCCGGTTCGAAATCGACGAATCAGGACGTCGGGCTGGCAATAACAGGTGCCATGTCGTCGGCGACGCGATGCTTGAGCTGGATGCGGTCGCGCGACGACACGCCCAGCAGATCGGCCGCGCGCCACATCACATTGTCCTCGAATTCGCTGACATTGCCGTCGGCATAGACCAGCTCCCACATCATCTCGATGATGCGCTTGCGGCCTTCCTCGTCGACCGAACGCATGATGATGCTGGTGAAGTGGTAAAGATCGACCGCTTCGCCCTCCACCAGCGTGGCTTCCGCGATCAACTGGCTGGCGGTCGGTGCGTCCAGCTGAAAGCGGTTTTGCAGCAGGCTGTGCAGCTTCTGCTTCTCGACTTCCGACGGTTCGCCGTCCAGCGACACCACATGGATCAGCAGCGCGGTGGCGGCGAGGCGGTAATCGGTGTCGCTGAAAACGGGACGATCCTGCGTGAGCGGCGCGGCCACTTCGGCAATGAACTGACGTAATTTATCCAGCATCCATGCTCCCGTCGTTACCAGACAGTGTGGCGGGTGAAAGGCCGCGCTCTATGGCCTGAAAATGCAACGCTGGCAATCCATCCCGGGTTCCGGACTACAGGATTACGGTTCCGTAACACGGTTCCGTCATCAGCGACGGATAATCCGGAACGGCGGCGAGCGGTCCGGCTGGGTGGTGACCACGCCCATCGGCATCACCGGCGCATCGTCGGCCAGTTCGACGCGGAACGCGCCGATGATTTTCGCGAGCGCCAGCGTGGCCTCGACGATGGCGAAATGCGCGCCGATGCAGACGCGTGGCCCGACGCCGAACGGCAGATAGGCGAAACGATCGGGCGGCGGCGCGCCGGGCAGGAAGCGTTCCGGAACGAATGCGTTGGGATCGTTCCAGAGCTTCTCGTGACGATGCAGCAGCCATGGCGCGATCAGGACGATGTCGCCCCGGGTCACGTCGAGGCCGTTGCCCAACGCATCGGGGCCAGCGGCGGCGCGGGCGATCAGGAAAGCCGGCGGATAGAGCCGCATCGTCTCGTCGATCACCGCGCGGGTGAACTTCAACCGCTCGATATCCGTGGTGTCGCCGCCGGCAAGGCCGCGCACTTCCGCAGCGACCCGATCTTGCGTCACCGGATCGAGCGACAGCATGTAAAGCGCCCAGAACAGCGCGGTCGCCGTTGTTTCGTGTCCGGCGAGAATCATGGTGGCGACCTGATCGCCGAGCTGTTCGTCGGAGAAGGCCTGGCCGGTTTCCGGATCGCGCGCCGCCACCATCAGTTCGAACAGGTCGCGAGGCGGAGCGTTCTCGGTCTTGCCGGCGGCGCGGCGCTCGGCGATCAGCGCCTGAACGAAGCGCGTCCACCGCCTGCGGAACAAGGCGCGCGAGATGTCCTGTGGGCTCGGCCAGCCGGACGGCAGGACGAGGTCGAAGAAATGCGGCCGCGCCAGCCGCGCGCCGTATTCGATGACGAAGTCGCGCAAGGTCGCGCCATGGCGGGCCATGCCGAAGGAGAACATGGTGCGGCCGGCGATCTCCAGCGTCATGCGCTGCATCACTTCGCGCAGGTCGACCGGCGCGTCGCGTTGCTGGTCCAGCGCGGCCACTGTTTCGTCGATGGCCGAAACCATGTGCGGCACCAGTGTCGTCACCGCGCGCGGTGTGAAGGCGGGCGCGAGCGTGCGGCGCTGGTGCTTCCAGTTGCGGCCCTCCGCCAGCAACAGGCCCTCGCCCAGCATCGGCCGCAGCACGCGGATGCCGGCGGGAGTGCGGGTGTAGTTCTCGTAGTTCTCCACCAGCACATGGCGGATCGCCGCCGGCGTGTTGAGGATGAAACTGTTGTGGCCGAAGAAGCGGCCCCGGATGACATCGTCCTCGTAGGCGCGCTGCCCCCAGCTGCCGATCGTGCTTTTGCGGATCGCCGCAATCCGCGCCAGCCGCCCCATGTCTTCGGGCGCGCGGGGCGGAAACGGCGGCACCAGCGGCGGGTGGCTGAGCGGCGGATCGATGATCTCGGCAATGCTCACGGGGCGGCCTCTGTGTCTCGGTTTGTGCGTCGCGGATGACAACCCATCCGCATGGCGATCTGGCGATACGATCTGGGCATCCTCAGGGCGTGGGGACGCGTCGACGGTCGCGAACCTACCCGACCCCGGTTGAACAGTCAGGCCATCCGGGCGACATCTCAGCACGATATTTTTCGCGTGGCCGATGACGGCGCGGCTCTTGCGCCTGGATCGGCGCGGGAGAGGCACGGGCCGTCAACGGCTGCGACGCCGGAGCGCGTCCGCGCTTGAGCGCGCGGCTTGCCTCGCGTCGTTATTCGAATCTAGGTTCTCATTGCGCCGACTCGTCGCCAACCCGGTTACGTACAACCCCAGATACAGGCCGCCACGCCTCATGACCGAGCCGCCGAACCGATCGCCCGCACCCGGCAACGGGCTTGCCGCCCCGCTACGGATCAAGGTTTTCCGGCGCATTTGGCTCGCCAGCCTGTTGTCGAATCTGGGCCTGATGATCCAGAGCGTCGGCGCGGCCTGGGCAATGACGCAGATGACGTCCGCCGCCGATAAAGTGGCGTTGGTCCAGACCGCCCTGATGCTGCCGATCATGCTGATCTCGATGCCGGCCGGCGCGGTTGCCGACATGTACGACCGGCGCAGGGTCGGGCTGGTGTCGTTGCTCCTTGCGCTGATCGGCGCGACCGGCCTTACGGTGCTGACCTGGAGCGGACACATCACGCCGAACCTGCTGCTGCTGTTCTGCTTCCTGATCGGCAGCGGCATGGCGCTGTTCGGCCCGGCGTGGCAGGCCTCGGTCGCCGAGCAGGTGCCGGCGGACACGCTGCCCTCGGCAGTGGCGCTGAACGGCATCAGCTACAACATCGCGCGCAGCTTCGGCCCGGCGATCGGCGGCATCGTGGTGGCGGCGGCCGGCGCCGTCGCCGCCTTCGCGGCCAACGCGCTGTGTTACGTGCCGCTGCTGGTCGTGATGTTCCTGTGGCGGCGCGTTACCGAGCCGTCGCGGCTGCCGCGCGAGCAGTTGCCGCGCGCGATGGTGTCGGGCTTTCGCTATATCGCCAACGCGCCCTCGATCCGCGTCGTGCTGGGGCGAACGCTGGTCACCGGCATCGCCGGCGGTTCGATCTCCGCCCTGATGCCGCTGGTGGCGCGCGACCTGCTCCATGGCGGGGCGCAGACCTACGGCATTATGCTCGGCGCGTTCGGCATGGGCGCGGTGATCGGCGCGCTGAACATTGGCGAAGCGCGCAAGCGTGTCACCGGCGAGACGGCGGTGCGGCTGTGCGCGATGCTGATGGGCGTCGCGATCGCCGTCGTCGCCGTCAGCAAGATGGCGGTGATCACGGCGGCGGCGCTGGTGGTCGCCGGCGCGGTGTGGATGCTGGCGGTAGCGCTGTTCAATATCGGCGTGCAACTGTCGGCGCCGCGCTGGGTGGCGGGGCGCTCGCTTGCGGCGTTTCAGGCGTCGATCGCCGGCGGGATCGCGATCGGCAGTTGGGGCTGGGGTCATCTTGCCGATCTGATCGGCGTTGAAGGGGCGTTGATCGTCTCGGGCGTGACGATGTTCGTTTCGCCGGCTCTGGGACTGTGGATGCGGATGCCGCCGATCGGGGGTCACGAGGAAGCAGCGGACTTTCTCGACGATCCCGAGGTGCAACTGCAACTCACCGGACGCAGTGGGCCGATCATCGTTGAGATCGAGTACCGGGTCGATCTCAATCGTGCCCGCACCTTCTATCGGTTGATGCAGATGGTTCAGCTCAGCCGCAAGCGCAACGGCGCCTATGGGTGGTCGATCGCCCGCGACATCGCCGATCCGCAACTGTGGTCCGAGCGCTATCATTGCCCGACCTGGTACGATTATCTGCGCCAGCGCAACCGCGCCACGCAGTCGGAACGCAAGCTGCATCTGCGGGCGATGAAATTCCATCACGGCCTGGAGCCGGTGAAAATCCGCCGGATGCTGGAGCGGCCGTTCGGCTCGGTGCGCTGGAAGGAGAATTCGCCCGATCATACCGCGGCGGCGGCGGTCGAGGTGTTGCCGGCGGCGATACCGGCGGGCGGCAGTACGTAGGTTTAAGTTCGAGCGTTCACTTGTGCATCGTCATTGCGATGGGATCTTCAATGTCAGGAGCGCGGCGACGAAGCAGTCCAGTTTGTGCCTCGTGGCTTTCCGGATTGCTTCGCGAAGCTGTGCCTGGGCAACGCGAAGCGTTGACCCGGTGCTCGCAATGACGACTTGATGCGATTACAGGCCGGTGAAGCCGGCCTTCACCGAATCGATGCTGCCGTCGCGTTCACGCAAGTAAGTCAGCCCGCACACCGTGAGCCGGTCGAGATCGGTTTCGCCGCCATCGTGAAGCTTGGCGAGATAATCGACCAACAGCTCGCGGGCCTCGACGTGTTCGTTTTCGCGGCGCGGCGCCAATAGATCATACGTCATCATCACGCGATCGATTGCGGCCTGCACGGTGGTCGCGCTCGCGGGACGATGGCTGATCGGCGCGGGGTTTTGGTCGTGCGCCATGTCCTCAGATGTCATAAGAGGCCTGATAGCGCCGGATCGCGCGGTTGGCGATGCGGATTTTGTTGCGGTCGCCGACCTCGAACAGATCGACGATGATTTCCAGCAATGATTGATCGGTCCGATCGGGATCGGCAAGCATTCCGCTTTTGTGCAGGAAGTTAGCGGCGATGGAATACGCTTGCCCGATCACGTCGATGTTGATCACCTGGACATTGCGTTCAACCAGCATGGCGGTGGCCCTCCAGTGCCGTGACAACTCGCCAGTCGGCTTTCCGGTTCCCTCGCCGCGTTTCGAATTCGCGTGGCCCACAAGAAAACGGCGGCCCCGAAGGACCGCCGTTTGCGATGAAAGCGGTGAGCCGGATCAGCGCCAGTCGCGGACGTCGACGAAGTGGCCGGCGATCGCCGCCGCCGCCGCCATCGCCGGCGACACCAGGTGGGTGCGGCCCTTGAAGCCCTGACGGCCCTCGAAGTTGCGGTTCGAGGTCGAGGCGCAGCGTTCTTCCGGCGCGAGCTTGTCCGGGTTCATCGCCAGGCACATCGAGCAGCCCGGCTCGCGCCATTCGAAGCCGGCCTTGATGAAGATCTTGTCGAGCCCCTCGGCTTCGGCCTGCTCCTTCACGAGACCGGAGCCCGGCACGATCATGGCGTTGACGTTGCCGTTGACGGTCTTGCCCTCGGCAATCTTCGCCGCCGCCCGCAAATCCTCGATGCGGCCGTTGGTGCATGAGCCGATGAAGACGCGGTCGAGCCTGATGTCGGTGATCCTGGTGCCGGCCTTCAGGCCCATGTAGTCGAGCGCGCGATGTTTCGAGATGCGCTTGGCCTCGTCCGCGATCTTGTCGGGATCGGGCACCACGCCGGTGATCGAGATGACGTCCTCGGGCGAGGTGCCCCACGTCACGATCGGCGGCAGCTTGGCGGCGTCGAGGCGAATCTCATGATCGAAATGCGCGCCTTCGTCACTGCGCAGCGTGTCCCAGTAGCGCCGCGCGGCGTCCCACGCATCGCCTTTCGGAGTCTTGGCACGGCCCTTGAGGAATTCGTAGGCGATTTCGTCCGGCGCGATCAGGCCGGCGCGCGCACCGCCCTCGATCGACATGTTGCAGACCGTCATGCGGCCTTCCATCGACAGCGCGCGGATTGCGTCGCCGGCGTATTCCAGCACGTAGCCGGTGCCGCCCGCGGTGCCGATCTCGCCGATGATGGCCAAAATAATATCCTTCGCGGTAACGCCGTCCGGCAACTTGCCGTCGACCACCGCGCGCATGTTCTTGGCCTTCTTCTGGATCAGCGTCTGCGTGGCCAGCACATGCTCGACCTCGGAGGTGCCGATGCCGTGCGCCAGCGCGCCGAACGCGCCGTGCGTCGAGGTATGGCTGTCGCCGCAGACGATGGTGGTGCCGGGCAGCGTGAAGCCCTGCTCGGGGCCGATGACGTGGACGATGCCCTGCCGCTTGTCGAACTCGTTGTAGTATTCGATGCCGAAGTCCTTGGCGTTCTGCGCCAGGGCTGCGATCTGCTCGGCGCTTTCCGGATCGGGATTGGGCTTGGAGCGGTCGGTGGTCGGCACGTTGTGATCGACCACGGCCAGCGTCTTTTCTGGCGCATGAACCTTGCGGCCCGAGGTGCGCAGGCCTTCGAACGCCTGCGGCGACGTCACCTCGTGGACCAGATGGCGGTCGATATAGAGCAGGCAGGTGCCGTCATCGGCCTCGTGGACCAGATGATCGTTCCAGATCTTGTCGTACAGGGTGGTGGCGGATTTTGAATCGGACATGGTGTCGGCCTCGAACGGAATGAAATGCTGTGGTGCAGGCGGGCGGCGCGCAGGCGCCAGGCGTCAGCCCGCGAGGAGCGCGGTGGTCGTCAGGCGGCCGAAGAAGCGCCACGGCAGCCGCGAGCGGTCGTCGAGCACGATCCGGGCAACGATCTCTTTGCGATCTGGAACCATTCCACATCCTAGCACAGCCGCGATTGCGCCGACAACGAAAGCCGGACGCATTGCGGCAATGCGCCGTGCTTCACGGCGCGACACGAAGCTGCCTCGCCGGATATTGCTTCCCCCTCTCCCGCTTGCGGGGGAGGGTCGGGGAGGGGCAACGGCTTTGAATTTCTCGCATCATGACCAGAGAGCCCCCCGCTCTGTCTCTCCCCCGCAAGCGGGAGAGCGGACCACGATCAGTTGCGCCGGGCCAGCGACAAGCGGCCCCGTCGCCTTGCGCGCAAATGCACGCAACAAAAAAGCGCGGGGGTGAGCCCCGCGCTTTTCGACATCGCGATGCGACGGAAAATCACTCGGCGGCGGCCGCCTGCGTGCGGTCCTGCTTCTTCTCGACGATGCGGGCCGACTTGCCGCGCAGGCCGCGCAGATAATACAGCTTGGCGCGACGCACCTTGCCGCGGCGCACGACCTTGATCGAATCGATCATCGGCGACATCAGCGGGAAGACGCGCTCGACGCCCTCGCCGTAGGAAATCTTGCGGACGGTGAAGCTCTCGTTGAGCCCGCCGCCGGAACGGCCGATGCAGACGCCTTCATAGGCCTGCACGCGGGTGCGCTCGCCTTCGACCACCTTGACGTTGACGATCACGGTGTCGCCGGGGCCGAACTCCGGAATGGTCTTGGTGGCCGACAGCTTGTCGAACTGCTCTTTTTCGAGCTGCTGGATGATATTC
>CAUJJN010000075.1 GCA_963204905.1 Pseudomonadota bacterium | reverse complement strand
GCCGTGAGGTTGAGCAAGGTTGACTTGCCGCAGCCGGTCGGGCCGACGATGGCGATGAACTCGCCGTCGCGCACCGCGAGGCTGGCGCGCTCGACCGCCGTGTAGATCCGCGCGCCGGCCAGCTGGAATGCCACGCTGGCCTCATCGAGTTCGATCGCGGTTGCTGTGGCGTTTGCCTTCTGCACGGACAGTCCTTCGCGGTCACACGATCCATTAAATCCGGTTCCGCATCAAAATCCAGCGTCAGGTCGCGATACTCACGCACGGCGATTGCTTGGTCCGATGTCACCACCGTGATACTGCAGATGGGCATGAGCGTCACGTCGCCCTTGATCTCGTTCGAACAGGTCCGCAAGCATTTCAATGAGGGCGGCAGAACGCCGGTGCTGGCGGTGAACGATGTCTCGCTCAACGTCGCATCCGGCGAGTTTCTCGCCATCGTCGGCGGCTCCGGCTCCGGCAAGACCACGCTGCTGCGCCTCGCGAACAGGCTTATCCCGCCCGACAAGGGCCGCATCGTCATCGTCGGCGCCGATATAACCGATGTCGATCCTATCGCGTTGCGGCGGAGCATTGGCACCGTCTTCCAGAGTGGCGGCCTGTTTCCGCACATGAACGTCGCGGACAACATCGGTATTACACCGAAGCTGCTGGGATGGCCTGCCGCGCGGATCACCGTACGCGTCGATGAGTTGATGGCGCTGGTCCGTCTCGATCCCGCAACTCATCGCGATCGCCTGCCGAGCCAATTGTCCGGCGGCCAGCGCCAGCGCGTCGGCGTTGCGCGGGCGCTTGCCGCGCGGCCGCGCATCGTCTTGATGGACGAGCCGTTCGGGGCGCTCGACCCGCTGACGCGCGACGCGCTCGGGGAAGACTACCGCCGCCTTCACCACGATCTCGGCCTGACCACCGTCATGATCACCCACGACATGGCGGAAGCCATATTGCTGGCGGACCGCATCGCCGTGATGCGCGAGGGCCGCATCATCGCGCAAGGGACCGTCGCCGATCTTGCAAGCGTCGAAGACGACGAGGTTCGCGCCTTTTTACAAACGCCACGGCGCCAGGCCGCACGGCTGCGCGAACTGCTGCCACGGGATGCCTCATGAATCCGTGGTCCGATCCACGTTGGGGTGATGCGCTGGCGCACCTGCCGGACTATCTCGGCAATCATGCGCGCGTCAGCCTCGCTGCGCTCGCGCTCGGGCTGTTGGTCAGTCTCCCGCTGGCGCTGCTGGCGCGGCATCGCCCGGCGTTGCGCGGCGCCCTTCTCGGCTTCGCCAGTATCGTGCAGACGGTACCGGGCCTCGCGCTGCTGGCGCTGTTCTATCCGTTACTGTTGGCGCTCGCCGCGGTCTCGGCGCGCTGGTTGAGCTTCGATTTCTCCGCATTCGGTTTCCTGCCCGCGATGCTGGCGCTGGCGCTGTATTCGATGCTGCCGGTGCTGCGCAACACCATCACCGGCCTGCAAGGAATCGATCCCGCGATCCTCGAGGCCGCGCAAGCCGTCGGCATGACGCCGCGACAGTCGCTGCGGATGGTCGAATGGCCGCTGGCGCTGCCGGTGACCATGGCCGGCATCCGTACTGCCGCAGTCTGGGTGATCGGCACCGCGACATTGTCAACGCCGATCGGCCAGACCAGTCTCGGCAACTACATCTTCGCGGGCTTGCAAACCCAGAACTGGGTGTTCGTGTTGTTCGGCTGCGCCGCGTCGGCGGTGCTAGCGCTGATCGTTGATCAAATTCTGGCCCTGATCGAAACAGGCGCGCGACACCGTAGCCGCCTTCGCATGGCAATGGGCGTGATCGGCATCCTGGTGCTGATCGCGGCGACATTGATGCCGTCGCTGTCGCGGACGCGGCAAAGCTATGTCGTCGGGGCAAAAACCTTCACCGAACAATACATCCTCGCCGCGCTGCTGGCTCAGCGGCTGCAAGCAGCTGGATTGCCGGCAACGACCCGCGAAGGCCTTGGCTCCAGCGTCATCTTCAATGCTTTGGCGAGTGGCGATATCGACGTTTACGTCGATTACTCCGGAACCGTCTGGGCGAACCAGATGCGCCGGATCGATCTCAAGCCGCGCGCCGAACTGCTCACCGACTTGAAAACCACGCTTGCAAAGCAGCATGTCACGCTGCTCGGCGAACTGGGTTTCGAGAATGCCTACGCACTGGTGATGCCTCGTGCGCGGGCGGAGACGTTGAACATCCGCTCCATTGCAGACCTTGCCGCTCGTTCCGGCGAGATGTCGATCGCGGGCGATTACGAGATTTTCTCACGGCCGGAGTGGACCACTCTTGCAGAGGCTTACGGTCTCCGCTTCCGAACACAACGTCAGATGCAGCCCGATTTCATGTATGCCGCAGTCGCCGCCGGCGAGATCGATGTCATCGCCGGCTATACCAGTGACGGCCTGATCGCCAAATACGATCTGGTTGTGCTGGGCGATCCAAAACACGCCATTCCGCCCTACGACGCGATGGTGCTGCTCGCACCGAAACGGGAGAACGATACAGCCCTCCGCGATGCGCTGGCGCCCCTGCTCGGCGGCATCGACATCGCAACGATGCGTGAAGCCAATTTGCGCGCCAGTGGCAGCCAGTCCGCGGCCGATGTTGCGAGGTGGCTGTGGAAGCAGATTGGCGGAAAAGATACCGCGCGTTAGAGATCGTCATTGCGAGCAGAGCGAAGCAATCCAATCTTCGCTTCGTAGCTTTCTGGATTGCTTCGCTCCGCTCGCAATGACGAAAGGAGAAGCATGTTGTCGATACGCAGCGCTCTCTAGCCGCCCAGCCCTTTCAACAAGTCTTCCAATTCCAGCGCGCGGTGCGCCGTGGCGCTACGCATACATTCCGCGAACTCAAGCCGCCGGATCGTCCCCTCGCCCGCCCCATAATAGCGACAATTGGCATTGCGGAACTGAACCCAGAGCCGTTGTGCGATGCGCATCTTGTAGGCGTTGCGATTGCCTTTGATGATGCTCTGATAAGCTGCGTTCAGGCGTTGATCCCACACTTTGGTGAGCCGTCCGACGCATTGCTCGATATCGACGGTCGAGCCCTTCGCGCAGGCCTGATACTCGGCGCTGTAGCGCGGATCATCGGCGGCACGAACCGGAAAGGTCAGGGCCAGGGTGACGGCCGCGAGAATGATCCCTATCGTTCGCCTGAACCGCATCGCAAGCTCCGACAGATTGACGCTCCAGCTTCTCAAAAAGAAAACGCGCAGGTCAAGCCCGCGCGTTTCCGATTCCACCTGCCGATCGAAGCTCAATTCTTGCTCCTGTCGACCAGCGCACCCTTCTTGACCATCGGGATCGTGCCTGCACGATCCCGCACGAAAGAACGTGGATCAAGCCTTAGTTCTTCGTTTTATCAACGAGAGCGCCCTTCTTGATCCACGGCATCATGTCGCGCAGCTTGGCACCGACCTGCTCGATCGGGTGCTCGGCGAGGCGCGCGCGGGTCGCCTTGAACGAGGTCTGGTTGACCTTGTTCTCCAGCATCCAGTCGCGGGTGAACTTGCCGCCCTGGATGTCGGCCAGCACGCGCTTCATCTCGGCCTTGGTCTCGGCGGTGATGATGCGCGGGCCGGTGACGTATTCGCCGTATTCCGCGGTGTTGGAGATCGAGTAGTTCATGTTGGCGATGCCGCCTTCATAGATCAGGTCGACGATCAGCTTCACTTCGTGCAAACACTCGAAGTAGGCCATCTCCGGCGCGTAGCCGGCTTCCACCAGTGTCTCGTAGCCGGCCTTGATCAGTTCAACCAGACCGCCGCACAGCACCACCTGCTCGCCGAACAGGTCGGTCTCGCACTCTTCCTTGAACGTGGTCTCGATGATGCCGGCGCGGCCGCCGCCGATCGCCGACGCATAGGACAGGCCGAGGTCGTGCGCATTGCCGGACGAGTCCTGGGCGATCGCGATCAGACATGGCACGCCGCCGCCACGCTGATACTCGGAACGCACGGTGTGGCCGGGACCCTTGGGCGCGACCATCAGCACGTCGAGGTCGGCGCGCGGCTCGATCAGGTTGAAATGGACGTTGAGACCGTGAGCGAACAGCAGCGCCGCGCCCTTCTTCATGTTGTCATGGAGGTGGTCGCGATAGATGTCGCCCTGCAATTCG
>CAUJJN010000074.1 GCA_963204905.1 Pseudomonadota bacterium | reverse complement strand
TGCTGCGCGGCTTTGTGCTGGCGCGGCAGGACGAATTGCTTGCGGCGTTGCGTGAGGTGATTGCCGCCGCGCCGTTCCGCCACATGGTCACGCCGGGTGGTTTCACCATGTCGGTGGCGATGACCAATTGCGGCAAGGTCGGCTGGGTGACGGATCGGCGCGGCTATCGCTACGATGGTAACGATCCCGAGAGCGGCAAGCCGTGGCCTACGATGCCGCCGGTGTTGTCAGGCTTGGCACGGGATGCGGCGGAAGAGGACGGCTTCAAGGATTTCGCGCCGGATGCGTGTCTGATCAATCGCTACGTACCCGGTGCGAAGATGTCGCTGCATCAGGACAAGGACGAGACGGATTTTTCAGCGCCCATCGTCTCGGTGTCGCTTGGACTGCCGGCGACGTTTCTGTTCGGCGGTCTCAAGCGCAGCGACAGGACGCAACGCTATCGCCTGACCCATGGCGATGTCGTGGTGTGGGGCGGGCCGTCGCGCCTGTTCTATCATGGCGTCGCGCCGCTCGCGGAGGGTGAGCATCCGTTGCTCAACCGTCAGCGCATCAACCTGACATTTCGTAAGACGGCATAAGTGCGTCGACAAGGTAGCATCGTAGCGTGTGCGCCGCTGCGCAGACATGCGCATACGCGCTAGCCAGAATTTACACCGTTCAATAGACTTCACGTCGTCGCAAAATCGCGTGAGGAAACAATGAAGCCCAGGACTGGTCTTGCTGTCGTGCTTTTCGCTTTGGGGTTAGTGACGCATGTTTCGGCGGAGCCGATCACCAAGCCGCTGAGCATCGCGGTGCTCAACGACAAGAGTTCGGTGTTCTCCGATGCCGGCGGCGTCGGCAGCGTGGTGGCGGCGCAGCTCGCCATCGATGATGTCGGCGGCAAGGTGCGGGGACAGCCGGTGGTATTGCTCGCACCCGACCATCAGAACAAGACCGACATCGGCGTCAATCTCGCGCGCAATCTTTACGACCAACAGGATGTGAGCGCGATCTTCGATATCGGCAATTCGTCGATCTCGCTTGCAGTGCAGGATATCGCGCGTGAGCGCGGCAAGATTGTCGTGCATGTCGGCTCCGCTACTGCCGACGTGTTCGGCAAGGCGTGCTCGCCGACGGGCGCGATGTGGCTTTACGATACTTATTCGCTGGCGCAGGGCGTCGCGAAGTCGATCGTGCGGCAGGGCGGCGACACCTGGTTCTTCATCACTGCGGACTACGCGTTCGGCATCGCCATGCAGGCGGAAGTCTCGAAAGTGGTGACGGCGGCGGGCGGTAAGGTACTCGGCTCGGTGAAGCACCCGGTCGGCACCATGGACTTCTCGTCGTTCCTGCTACAGGCGCAGGCCTCCGGCGCGAAGATCATCGCGCTCGCCAACGCGTCGGGCGACACCGTCACCAACATCAAGCAGGCGCGCGAATTCCAGATCGGCGAGGGCAAGCAGAAGCTGGCGGTGCTGATCTATTACCTCACTTCGGTGCATTCGCTGGGGCCGGAGGCGATGCAGGGTGTGCAATATCTCGCGGGCTACTACTGGGATCACAACGATGCCAGCCGCGCTTTCGCTAAGCGTTTCGCGGCCAAGCATGGCGGCAAGATGCCGACCCACGCGCAGGCTGGCGTCTACAGCGCGGTGCTGCATTATCTCCGCGCGGTGGAAGCGGCCAACGACAACGATGGCCTGACCGTGATGCGCAAGATGAAAGCTACGCCGGTCGACGACTTCTTCGCGCCGGGCGCCCGTGTTCGTGCCGATGGCCGACTGATGAACGACATGCTGCTGGTCGAGGCCAAGGGCCCGAAGGACTCCAAGAGTGAGTGGGATTTGTTGACGGTCAAGGGCGCCATCAAGGCCGAAGACATTATGCGGCCGATCAGCGAGGGTGGCTGCACACGTCTCGACCCGCCGCCGACGTGAGCGATGTGCACTGATAGTTTTGCATTGCGAGCGAAGCGATCCAGTCTTTTTTGGAAGGCTGGATTGCTTCGTAGCTGTCGCTCTTCGCAATGACGGTCTCTAGTCGACGCTATTCGTCCACCACACCATTGCGCAGGATGCCGATTCCGTCGGCTTCCACTTCGATCACATCGCCGGGCTTGAGGAAGCGCGGCGGGTCGAAGCGCGCGCCGGCGCCGGTCGGGGTGCCGGTGATGATGACGTCGCCCGGCACCAGCGTGGTGAAGGTCGAGATGTAGTTGATGAGATAGCGGAAGCTGAAGATCATCCGGGAGGTGCGGTCGCTCTGTCGCGTTTCGCCATTGACGCGCGTGGTCAGCGCGATGTCGGCGATCTGCGCCTCGTCGGTAAAGGGCACCAACCATGGGCCGAGGCTGCCAGTGGAATCGAAATTCTTGCCCTGCGTCACGTTGAACTTGGCGTGGCGTACCCAGTCGCGGATGGTGCCCTCGTTGCACAGCGTCACCGCCGCGATGTGGTCGAGCGCGTCGCGCTCGGCGATGTGGCGGCCCGGCTTGCCGATCACGATCGTCACTTCGCCTTCGTAATCGAGCTGCGGCGAGGCCTTCGGTCGCACCAGCGGCGCGCCGTGGCCCACGAAGGAGCGCGGCGTGCGCATGAACATGCTGGGATAGGGCGGCGCGTCCTTGCCGTCCTTGTATTCGGCGTTGCGGTCCGGATAGTTGACGCCGATGCAGATGATCTTCTCCGGCGCCGGGATCGGCGGCTGCCAGGTCACAGCGTCGAGCGCCACATCGGGTGCGCGCCCGGCGGCATCCTCCGCGAGCTTCGTCAGCGCGCCGGCGGCGATCGCTTCGCGCAGCGTCGAAAAGGTTTTGCCGAAGCGCGCCGAGAGATCGACGATGCCGGCGTCGGTCACCGCGCCGTAGCGCATCGCGCTGTCAGTCGCGCCTTGAACGGTGAAGGTGGCGAGGCGGGGACGGGTCATGGCGGTCATGTCTCAGTCCGCCACGATCACGTCGGCCTTGAACTTCGGCTCGCGGACCGCCTGCCCGACGAAGGGCGAGCCTTCCTCGAACCACGAGCGCGGCGCGGGCGAACCCCACAGCGTCTGCCGGCGCGGATCGCGCAGCGACCAGCGCAGCGGTTCGTGATCGTGGTCCATGGTGTTGTAGTCGCTGGTGTAGATTTCCAGCCGATGCCCGTCGGGATCGCGCACGTACAGGAAGAACGCGTTGGAGATGCCGTGCCGGCCGGGGCCGCGCTCCATGTTGGTCAGATAGCCGCACGATGCCATCACGTCGCACAGGTGCAGGATGTTCATCGCGGTCGGCACCCAGTAGGCGAAATGGTGCAGGCGCGGGCCCTTGCCGTTGGTGATGGCGAAGTCGTGAACGTTGCCCTTGCGATGCATCCACGCCGCGGCGATGCGGCCGTCCGGGCCGTCTTCCTCGGCGTATTCGGTGAGACGGAAGCCGAGGCGGGCATAGAAATCGACCGTGTCCTGCACTTCGGCGGCGAACACGTTGAAGTGGTCGAGCCGTTGCGGGTGACAGCCCTTATAGAGTTCGTAGCGGCGCAGCAGGTGCGGGCGCTTCTCCATGGTGGCGTAGAGTTCGATACGATAGCCGAACGGGTCGGTGAATTGCAGAGTGCGGCCCTGGAACGGCACTTCGGCGAAGGCATGTTCGATCTTGTTGGCCGCCATGAAGGCGGCGGCCTTGTCGAGGTCCTTGTCGTTACCGACCTTGAAGCCGAGCCTGTTGCAGGCGGCGACCGGGGCTTTCCGCAGCACCAGCGAATGATGCTGTCGCTCTTCGGAGCCGCGCAGATAGACGACGTCGCGCTCGGTGTCCTCGACGTGCAGGCCGATGATGGTCTCGTAGAACTTGCGGCTGGCGTCGAGGTCGGTGACGTCTAGGACGGCATGGCTTGAACGGAGGACGTTGAACGGAGGATCGAAGACATGTTGCGGGATCGGCATGATGATTCTTCCAGATGGCGTTTGGATGATACTCGTTTGCAGGTCTCGTGAATTCGTTGATCGGGATCAATCAATGCCTTCAACCCGGCACGTTTCGCTTCGCCAGATGTTGATGGATGTTATTGCGTTTCCAACTCATGTCCTTGTCATTGATCTGCATGTCGAACGACAGGGCGAACGGCATTATCGCGAATGCCGGTTCGAGGAATTGCGACAGCGCCTGGAAGATATGCTCGCCCGCGCGCTGCCGCGTCGGCAGGTCGCGGCCTTCGCCGAGACGCAGCACCATGGCGAGGAAGCCCATCTCGGGATCACCGTCGGCGACGGCGTAGTAGTCGCAGCGGATGGCGCGGACGCGGATGCCGCCGAGCGGGAACACGCCGGTCTCGACCGCGGCCTTGCGCACCACCTCGACGGTGCGGGCCATGTCGATCCTGGGTTCGAGATTGGCCGAGTATTCCAGCGTGAAATGTGGCATGTCGCTATCTGCTCGCGTGCTCGATTCCGTCGTTGCGGTGATATCGGGACATCCGGCTTCCGCGTGGCGATTGCGGGAAACGCCATCCCGATATGGCGGTCTCGATGTTTGCCTTTGGTTTGCCTTGGACGATGGCTCCGGAAGATGATTAACATGTTAAATGAAATCTGGCAATCGGCACAGATGCCCGATCCGGGAAGGCGGATAGGCCGCTTGTGTCCGCATGTCGGAGGAGGTTTGCACCGATGCCCGTGAATAAGCCCGCGACACGAAGCGGTGGTCGCCCGCGCAAGACGGTTGCGTCCGCCGCCGCGCCGGCGGCGCGTGAGGTGCCGATGCGTGAATTCTCCCGCTCGCTGCCGATGGCGCTGCTGCGGGCACGCGAAGCGGTGATGCGTCACTTTCGCATCTCGTTGCGCAAGCACGGCCTCACCGAGCAGCAATGGCGCATCCTGCGCGCCTTAGGCGGGGTGGACGCCATCGAGGTCACTGAACTGGCGCACTCCGCCTATCTGCTCGGTCCCAGCCTGTCGCGGATCCTGCGCGACCTGGAGCAGCGCGGCCTGATCGAGCGCCGCAGCGTCAAGACCGATTTGCGACGCGGACTGGTGTCGATCAGCCCCGAGGGGCTGCGTCTGATCGAGGCAGTGGCGCCGTCGTCGGAAGCGATCTACGCGGAGATGACACGGCGCTATGGCGCGGAGCGGCTTGCTGCGCTGCATGACATGCTGAGTGTGCTCGAAGCGAGCCTCGCGGACATGCCGTTGCCCGGCAACCGCGACCTTCCAGAGGAAGATGACGGCGCATCCCTGTAACCGCAAAATTGCATGACCCGCGAAAACGCTGCCCGGCGCGGCGAATTGATCCGGCGCATTTGAGCTTGCGTCGGTCGCGAGCATGGACAGGCGGTCGCGTTTTCGCGCAAACTATCTCCAACAAAGACCAACGACGGGAGCGAACGCCGCGCCATGGTGACCGTGCAGGTTGAGAAGCTGATCGATTTCGTTGCCGATGTGTTTGGCCATGCCGGCTCGTCGCAGGAAGAAGCCCGACGGATCGCCACCTACCTCACCACCGCGAATCTGACAGGCCACGACAGCCACGGCGTCATCCGCGTGCCGGTCTATGTGCGCTGGAAGAACATGGGTGGAGTGGTGCCGGATCAGACCGTCGATCTGGTGGTGGACACGCCATCGCTGGCGGTGGTGGACGGCAAGTTCGGCTACGGGCAGACCGTGGGGCCGCAGGCGGTCAAGCTCGGCATCGAGAAGTGCAAGGCCAGTGGACTTGCGGCGGTGGCGCTGCGCAACGCCGGCCACATCGGCCGCATCGGCGATTGGGCCGAGATGGCAGCGGCCGAAGGATTGGTTTCGATCCATTTCGTCAACGCGGCCGGCTCGATCCTGGTCGCGCCTTATGGCGGCGTCGAGCGGCGCTTGTCCACCGCGCCTTACTGTGTCGGCATCCCGCGCCAGGGGCAGCGGCCGATCGTGCTCGACTTCGCCACCTCGATCGTCGCCGAGGGCAAGGTGCTGGTGGCGAGCCGGGGCGGCAAGAAGCTGCCGACCGGCGCGCTGATCGATGTCGACGGGACACTGAGCGAGGACCCGCATGTGCTTTACGGGCCATACACGCAGGACGGCACACGCGATCATTCGCAAGGCAAGGGCGCCATCCGCGCCTTCGGCGATCACAAGGGGTCCGGGCTGGCGCTGATCTGCGAACTGCTCGGCGGCGCGCTGACCGGCACCGGCGCGACCGCGCCTGACCGCCGTTTCGCCAACGGCATGCTGGCGATCTACATCGATCCCAAACGGATCGATCCCGCAAACTTTTTCGACGGCGAGATGACGCGCTATGTCGAATACTACAAGGACACCAAACCGGCGAAGGGCAGCGATGGCGTGCTGATCCCCGGCGATCCCGAAGCGCGGACGCGGGCCGAGCGCACCGCGAACGGCGTCCCGCTGCCGGACGACACCTGGGTCGCCATCGTCGGCACCGCGCGTGAAGTCGGTGTCAGCGAGGCCGCGATCGCAAAGGCGACACAATAGGTTTTCCGTCATGGCGAGCGAAGTAATCCAGACGTCACGAAGCAAGGACTGGATTGCTTCGTCGCTTTGCTCCGCGCAGTGACGAAAAGTTTCGACACATCGAGAGGATGAAAGATGGCCAACAACGTCAAGAAACTCTGGGCTGAGGGCAAAGCCGTGGTGAACGGCTGGCTGGCGATCCCGTCGGGATTTTCGGCGGAGGTGATGGCGCAATGCGGTTTCGACAGCGTCACCGTCGACATGCAGCACGGCGTGCAGGACTATCAGTCCATGGTGCAATGCTTTCAGGCGATGCAGGCGCATCCGGTGACGCCGATGGTGCGC
>CAUJJN010000073.1 GCA_963204905.1 Pseudomonadota bacterium | reverse complement strand
CTGGTTGACCAACGTTGTCCGGCCGAAGATCCGCAGCATCCTCAAGCGCGATACGCCGGAGAACCTGTGGATCAAGTGCCCCGACTCCGGGCAACTGGTGTTCTACAAGGACGTCGAGGCCAATCAGTTCGTCATTCCCGGCTCGAACTATCACATGCGCATGGGCGCGGCGGCGCGGCTCAAGTCGATCTTCGACAACGAGACCTGGTACGACGTGTCGCTGCCGGACGTCACCGCCGACCCGCTGAAATTCCGCGACGAGCGCAAATATGTCGACCGCATCAGGGACGCCCGCGCCAAGACCGGGATGCACGACTCGGTGAAGGTCGGCTACGGCAAGCTGGAAGGCCAGGGCGTCGTCGTCACGGTGCAGGATTTCGATTTCATGGGCGGTTCGCTCGGCATGGCCGCGGGCGAGGCGATCATTCGCGGCTTCGAACTGGCGATCGAGAAGAAATCGCCGTGCATCGTGTTCGCGGCGTCGGGCGGCGCGCGGATGCAGGAAGGCATTTTGTCGCTGATGCAACTGCCGCGCACCACCGTCGCGGTGGACATGCTGCGCGAGGCGGGCCTGCCCTACATCGTGGTGCTGACCAACCCGACCACCGGCGGCGTCACCGCCTCCTATGCAATGCTGGGCGATATCCATATCGCCGAGCCCGGCGCGCTGATCGGCTTCGCCGGCGCGCGGGTGATCGAGCAGACCATCCGCGAGAAGCTGCCGGAAGGCTTCCAGCGCGCCGAGTATCTCAAGGACCACGGCATGGTGGACATGGTGGTGCATCGCCACGATCTGCGGCCGACGCTGGCGCGGCTGTGCCGCCTGCTGACGCGCGCGCCGGCGCTTGAGGCCGTCACCGCGCCTTCGGCCGCGCCGGTCGCGGTCGATACGCCGGCGGACGTCGCGGCTGAAGGCGCGGCCTCGGCTGCGCCGCAGGCGTGAACCCGTCGCCCGCCGCGCCGCTGCCGTCACCGTCGCTGGAGGAATTGCTGGCGCGGCTGGCGCGGCTCCATCCCCATCGGATCGATCTGACGCTGGAGCGCGTCACGCGGCTGCTGGCGGCGCTCGACCATCCCGAACGCAAGCTGCCGCCGGTGATCCATGTCGCCGGCACCAACGGCAAGGGCTCCACGCTCGCCTTCCTGCGCGCGATACTGGAAGCGGCGGGCTTGCGCGTGCACGTCTACACCTCGCCCTGGCTGGTGCGGATCAACGAAAGCATCCGTCTCGCCGGCGCGCTGGTGAGCGATGACGTCTTGCGCGAGACGCTGCTGGAATGCGAGCGCGTCAACGCCGGCAATCCGGTCACGCGTTTCGAGATCGAGACGGTGGCGGCATTGCTGCTGTTCGCGCGACACCCCGCCGACGCGGTGCTGCTGGAAACCGGCCTCGGCGGCCGGCTCGACGCCACCAACGTGATCGAGGCGCCGGCCGCCTGCGTGCTGACGCCGATCGGCATGGACCATACCGAATTTCTCGGCCCGACAATCGAAGCCATCGCCGCCGAGAAGGCCGGCATCATCAAGCGCAACGTGCCGGTGATCAGCGCGGCGCAATCGCCGGAGGCGCTGACGGTGATCGAGGCGCGGGCGAAACGGATGCGCGCGCCGCTCCATGCCGCAGAAGAGACGTGGCATGTCGGCGTCGAGCACGGGCGGCTGGTCTATCAGGACGAGCGCGGCCTGCTCGATCTCGCCGCGCCAAAACTGTTCGGACGTCATCAGGTCGACAATGCCGGGCTGGCCATCGCGACCTTGCGCGCCATCGATAACTTCCGCATCGGTCACGCCGCGTTCGAGGCCGGCATCGCCGCCGCGCAATGGCCGGCGCGGATGCAGCGCCTCACCGCCGGCGCGCTGGTGGCGCGTGCGCCGCGCGACGCCGAGATCTGGCTTGACGGCGGCCACAACGCCGATGGCGGGCGCGTGGTCTCGGCCGCGATCGGCGATCTCGAGGAACGGGTGTCGCGGCCGCTGGTGCTGATCGTCGGCATGATGGCCAACAAGGACGCCGACGCATTCCTCGCCAACTTCGCCGGTCTGACGCGCCACATCATCGCGGTGCCGATCCCCGATCGTGACGGCGCGATGCCGGTGGCGCAGCTGGCGGAAGCCATTCGGCGACTCGGAATGCGCGCGGAAACGGCGGTGAGCGTCGATGCGGCGCTGCAATTCCTGGCGCAACTGGCCTACGAGATTCCGCCGCGCATCCTGATCACCGGCTCGCTCTATCTCGCCGGCCATGTGCTGGCCGCGAACGGCACGGCGGTGACCTGACCTCTCCGTCCTCGCACCGACGGATGAGGCCGCGCCTCCGGTCCGCTACGGCCCCTCATGCCAGATCCGATACAGCGCGCCGACCCGATCGTCCGACACCAGCAGCGATCCATCCGGCAGTTGCGCGACATCGACGGGACGGCCGAGATAACGGCCGTTGTCGTTCCAGCCTTCCGCGAACGGTTCGGACGGCCCGGCCGCGCGTCCATCCTCTTTCAGGAACGTCACCATCACCCGCGCGCCGACCGGCACGCTGCGATCCCATGAGCCGTGCTGTGTGCTGAAGATCGCGCCGCGATATTTTTGCGGAAACGTCGTGCCATTATAAAATGCCAGGCCGAGATCGGCGGCGTGCGCCACCTGCTCGACCTCCGGAAAGATCAGGTTCTGCGGCGGCGTCTCGTTCTTGTACTCGTTGGTGCGGGTGTGACCGCCGCCATACCACGGGAAGCCGTAATCGTGCCCGATCCCGGCGATCCGATTCATTTCGCCCGGCGGCTTGTCCTCGCCCATACGGTCGACCTGATTGTCGTTGCTCCAGAGCGAGCCGTCCTTCGGGTTGAAATCCATCCCGACCGGATTGCGCATCCCGGTGGCGTAGACCTCGCGGTTGCCGCCGTCGCGGTCGACGCGGACGATGCCGCCGATGCCCCACTTGCGATAGACATCGACTTTCTCTTTCGGCGCCACGTTGTAGGGCTGTCCGAGCTGGATGTAGAGCTTGTCGTCCGGCCCGATCCGGCACACGCGGGTGGCGTGGTTCAAACTCTCCTCGGCGCGCGGAATCAGTTCGCCCTGTTTCACCGCCGGCGTGGCCACCAGATCGGCGCGCGCGCCGAACGACTCCGCGCCGGCAAAGCCGAGCACGCGATTGACTTCTGCGACGTAGAGCGTGCCGTCCTTCGCGAAGCAGACGCCGTTCGGAATCTTTTTCGGCACGGACGGCGCGAACTCCCTCACCTCGCGACCATCGCCGCGATCGCTCACCGCCCAGACCTTCGACTGGCGCGTGCCGACGAAGACGACGTTGCCCTGCGGTCCCACCGCGATGTGCCGCGCCCCCGGCACCATCGCGTAAAGCGCGATATGGAAGCCTGCGGGCAATTTGATCCGGGCGAGAATGTTTTTCGCCTGCTCGGCATCGCCCCCGGTTTGCGGCACGGTCGGCCACTCCGCGGCGCTGCCGATGGGGATCGCGCCGGGCTTCGCTTCGTCGGCGGCGTGCGCGCCAAATGGGCCCGTCAACAAGGTGAGTAACGCGACAGATGCTGTCCGATACAGTCTCACGGTCGCCTCCGTTCCTGACGTTGCCTGACTTCGAGATGGTCAAATTGCGAGATGACCAAATTACGCGCTCATTTTGTCGTCATTGCGAGCGAGGCGGCGCGATCCCGAACGCCACGACGCGAGGACCGGATTGCTTTGTCGCTTGCGCTCCTTGCAATGACTGAAAGATGGCGCTGCCACGTCGATCGTCAACGCAACACATCGCCACACGCAAATCGTCATCCCCGCGAAGGCAGCGACCCAGACGCCGCAGCGGATCGGCTCCATCATATGACGCTGATTTATTCTATAACAACGAACGTCGAAGGGTATGGGTCCCTGCCCTCGCAGGAACGACCGATCATGTATGCGACCGCAATTCGCGGAATCACTTCGTCGTCGTCTCGCCGTTCGACACCAGCAGCACCGAGCCTTGCGATTCCCGCAGGACGTCGGCGGCGACGCTGCCGAAGTTCAAGCCATCGCCCTCGATGCGGTCGACCCCCATCACCACGAGATCGATATTGCCGCCGCGCATCTCCTGTAGAATTGCCGCTTCCGGCGCGGTGTTGGTGCGCAGCGTGGTGACCACCTCGACATCGTAACGGGCGGCGAGCGCGATGGTGTCCTTGAGGATCGCTTCCTCCTCGAACAGCGAGACGCTGACGTTGCGGCGACGGCGGCCCTTGTCGCGCGTCGTCGTGACGTAGATCACCCGCAGCGGATGGGGGCTGCTGCGCGCCAGCGCCACCGCCACCTCCGCGCCGCGCCGCGATACACCGCTGCCGGACACCGGCACCAGGATTCTCAAGCCGTCGCTGTCCGGCCGCGTCAGATGATGGCCCTTGGCGGCGACCACGGCGAGCGGCCCGTCGAATCCCGCCGTCACGATTTCGATGTTGCGGTCGAAGCCGCCCTCGGGGCCGATCACTTTATTGAGCCCGACCACCAGCAGGTCGAAGCCCTTGCGGGCTTCCTTGACCACGGCATCGACCGCCTTCTTCTGCCGCGCGCGGGTGGTGACGTCGATCTCGCGCACCTGTTCGCCGTCTTCCTTCTCGATCTCGGCGCTGACCTTCGCGGCGTTCTTCACCGTCGACTCGTGGCTCTCCTCGTCGGATTTCCGCTTCTCCTGCGCCTTGGCCTGCGGCCCGAGATGCAGCACCGTGGTCGGGATGCCGCGCGCGCCGGCCAGCAACCCGGCGATGCGCGAGGCGAATTTCGCGTTGGCGCTTTCGTCCACCGCGAGCAGCAGCCGTTCGAGATTGGCGACGAAGCCTTTCTCCTCGAACTCCTCCCGCTCCAGCCGCTCCTTCTCCTCGTTCTCCAGCGGCAGCCGCGACAACGCCGCACGCAGCATCGGCGGCATCGCCATGGTGGTGACGATCGCCATGGTGACGATCATCGTGAACAGGTTCTGGCTCAAGACGCCCATCGACAGGCCGATGGTGGCGATGATCACTTCGGTGGAGCCACGCGCATTCATGCCGCTGGCGAGCGCGAAGGATTCGCGCCGGTTGAGGCCGCCGAGCGCGCCGCCGACGAAGGCGCCGCCGAATTTTCCGATGCTGGCGATCAACACGAGAAGCGCGGTGAGCGCCAGCAGCCGCGGGTCCGTCAACACCGAGAGGTCGGCGCTCAGGCCCGCCAGCCCGAAGAAGATCGGCATGAACAGGCTGGTGATCAGGCCGCGCAGCCGCTCGTCGATCTGTTTCGTCAGGATCGGCGATTCGCCGACCAGCACGCCGGCGACGAACGCGCCCAGCACGGTATGCACGCCGATCCAGTGGGTGACCAACGCCATGCAGCTCATCAGCAGCAGGATCACGGTGATCACCGCCGCCGATGAGACCAGCGTGTCGTTGGCCCAGCGGATCAGCTTGAACACCAGCCGGCGGCCGATGGTGAAGGACACCGCGAGGAACGCCAGCGTGCCCAGCACGGCCTGCGCCACCGACATCATGTCGAGCTGGCCGCGCGAGGCGAGGCTGAAGATCACCGCGATGATCACCCAGCCGATGGTGTCGTCGA
>CAUJJN010000072.1 GCA_963204905.1 Pseudomonadota bacterium | reverse complement strand
CCCGCGCAGGCGGTGACTCATAAGCCTCGACTGCCTGGTCGGGTTAGTAGTCGTCAAGAAGCAGGATCGCCGTCCGCATCATGAGCGATACGGAGTATCGGGCCTCGCCTGCGCGGGACGCCGCCGAAATGTTTGATCCTTAGCGGATAATTTCGAGACAGGGCTCGGGACGACCGCTTCGGGTTCATCGCAATCGAGTTCGATCGGCTGCGCCTGCTCCCGCCAATCATCGCCATCCCATGCATCGAAGGCTTGAGTTCTCCGCCGATTGCGTGATAAATGCTCTATCAAAAATAGAATGATGTTCTATTGGATAGAACATCTGGGTGTGATGAGCAGCCGTCCATCGTCGGTGGACTGTGGCAAATCTGCGGATCAAGGGTGAAAGCGCGATGGGTGTGAATGTGCAGCCGTTTCTGATAGGGGACGAGTGGGTCAAGGGTGGCGGCGAGCCGCTGACGTCGATCAATCCCGCCGACGGCAAGGTCAATTGCGAGATCGGCACCGCCAACGCTGCCGACGTCGCTCACGCCGTCGAGGTTGCCGAGGCAGCGCAGCGCAAGCCGGCGTGGCGCAACATGAAACCGCATGAGCGCGCGCGGCTGCTCAACAGGATCGCGCAAGGTATCGACGACAACGCCGAAGGCCTTGCGCAGAAACAGATGCTGGAAAACGGCAAGGTGATCGCGGAATGCCGCGGCCAGGTTGCCAGCGCCGCCGCTACTTTCCGTTACTACGCGGCGGTGTGCGAGACGGCGGAATCGGAGGTGACCCCCTCGCGTGGCGACTATCTCTCGATGACCGTGTACGAGCCGATGGGGGTCGTCGCCGCGATCACGCCGTGGAATTCGCCGCTCACCATGGAAGCGCAGAAGCTGGCGCCGGCGATCGCGGCCGGCAACGCCGTGGTGCTGAAGCCGTCGGAAGTGACATCGTCGCCGGCGCTTGATCTCGGCCGCATCTGCCTTGAGGCGGGTTTGCCGCCAGGCATCGTCAACGTCATCACCGGCACCGGCCGCGAGGCCGGCTTGCCGCTGGTGAAGCATGCCGGTGTGCGCATGGTGTCGTTCACCGGTGGCACCATGACCGGCCGTGCCATCGCCGGCATCGCCGCCGAGCGGTTGATCCCTGTGGCGCTGGAACTCGGCGGTAAATCACCGCACATTGTGTTTGCGGATGCCGATCTCGACAAGGCGGTGGCGCAGATTATCGGCGGCATCTTTATCTCCGGCGGCCAATCCTGCGTCGCGGGCTCGCGGTTGTTCGTCCAGCGCAGCATCCGCGATGCGTTCCTCAAGAAGCTGATCGAGAAGGCGAAGGCGTTGCGTGTCGACTTGCCGGATGCGCAGGGTGCGCAGATCGGGCCGATGGCTTCGTTCGCCCATCGCGACCGTGTCGAGGCGCTGGTGGCGCAGGGCCGCGCCGAGAATGGCGAAGTGATCCTCGGCGGCGAGCGGCCGTCCGATGCAAGGTTGAAAGACGGCGCGTTCTATTCGCCGACCATTTTCGCCGGGCTCGACATGACGGCGACCATCTGCCGCGAGGAGATTTTCGGCCCGGTTTTGTGCGCGCTGCCATTCGACGACGAGGCCGATCTGATCGCGCAGGCCAACGACACCGCCTATGGTCTTGCGGCCGGCATCTGGACCGCCGACTACAGGAAGGCGTGGCGCGTCGGTCGCGCCATCGACGCCGGCACGGTCTGGATTAACACCTACAAGCAACTCAGCATCGCGACGCCGTTCGGGGGCGTCAAGAACAGCGGCATCGGGCGCGAGAAGGGCATCGGCGGAATGCGGCTCTATCAACAGGTGAAGAGCCTGTACTGGAATCTCGAAGCCGGCGCGGCCGGGTAGCTAGTCACAATTGATCCGGTCATTGCGAGCGAAGCACTTCAGAAAACCACGACGTGAAGACTGGATTGCTTCGTCACTTCGCTCTTCGCAATGACGGACACAATGAGGGGAGGATATCATGAGCGCGTCTGCTGAACAGCGCAGCAAAGAGCCGCCGGTGAGTTTCACCGACGTGGCGGTGATCGAGGCATTCCGACGCATCCCCGAGTATCTCGCGCGTGATGCGGCGCTGATGGCGCGGGGCCGACTGCTTGATGTCGATTGTCTGCTGGGGCCGACGGTGCAACCGTTTCACGTGTCCATACGTGGCGGCGCGATCGTCGATATGACCCCGGCACCGGTGTTGATGCGCTCGTCGCGTTTCTCGTATCTGGCCTCGCCGCAGGCCTGGGCCGCGTACTGGCAGCCGATGCCGAAGGCCGGCTGGCACGATCTGCTGTCGCTGACCAAGCACGGGGAGGCGACACTGTCCGGCGACCTGCATCCCTTCATCGCGCATCTGCAGTATTTCAAGGACGTTCTGGCGCTGCCGCGCCGGCACGGTTTCGGAGGTGCGGCATGACCGCTTTCATCGAGCCGATCGTTGGCCGTTACGTCCATGTCGAGATCGACGGCGAGATCAACCGCATCTATTTCGAGGAGAACGGCCAAGGCATCCCGTTGGTCTGCCTGCACACCGCTGGCTCCGACGCGCGGCAGTGGCGGCATCTGCTGATGGATGAGGAGTTCACCAAGCATTTCCGCGTCATCGCCTTCGACATGCCGTGGCACGGCAAGTCGAATCCGCCGGACAGTGGTTACGGCACGGAATACAAACTCACCACCGCCAGCTACACGGCCACGATCCGCGCCTTCTGCAAGGCACTCGATCTCGACAAGCCAGTGGTGATGGGCTGCTCCATCGGTGGCCGCATCGTCCTCAATCTCGCCATCGATCATGCGAAGGAGTTTCGCGCACTGATCGGGCTCGAGGCGGCCGACTTCCAGCAGCCGTGGTACGACACCGCGTGGTTGAACCGGCCCGACGTGCATGGCGGCGAAGTTTGCGCCGCGCTGGTTTCGGGATTGATCGCGCCACAAGGCCCGGAGGTCGCGCGCAACGAGACGCTGTGGGGCTACAAGCAGGGCGGCCCCGGTATCTTCAAGGGAGACCTGTATTTTTATCGCGTCGACGGCGATCTGCGGGGCCGCACCGCGTCGATCGACGTGCGGGAGTGCCCGCTTTATCTCCTCACTGGCGAATACGATTTCTCGTGCACGCCTGAGGACACGTTGCGCACGGCGGCGAGCATCAACGGCGCGGAAGCAATCGTGATGGAGGCGCTCGGGCATTTTCCGATGAGCGAGAATCCCGCGCAGTTCCGCCGCTACATCGCGCCGGTCCTCAACGATATCCGCGCGCGAAGCGGAGTGTAAGCATGAACGGACCGCGCTCTTTGTTTTGTGGACGGACCTTCAACACGAAGGTCGTCGTCCCCGCGCAGGGCGGGACCCATACGCCGCAGCGGTTCGACTCTCTCATCAGGGCGGAGTTATTCACCACAACTAACGTCAGGGATGCCGGGTCTCCGCCTGCACGACGGTGGAGTTGGCAAACCAACTTGAATTCTTGAGCGCATTTGACTGAAACAGGGAAGCAACATCATGGCAGGTACAATCGGTTTCATCGGGCTCGGCGTCATGGGCGAGCCGATCTGCCGCAATCTCGTGCGCAAGAGCGGTCGCACGGTGAAGGCATTCGATCTCGCCAGCGAGCCCCTCGCACGTATCTCTGCCGATGGCGGGACCGCCGCCACTTCGGTGGCGGATGCTGTGAAGGGATCGGAGGTGATTTTCCTCTGTCTGCCCAGTGCAAAACATGTTCGTAGCGTGGTCGAGAGCGATGGCGGCTTGCTCGCCTCCATCGGTAACGGTCAGATCGTCATCGATCTCGGCACCTCAGCGGTTGACGTGACGCGCGATTTCGCCAAGCGTCTCGCGGCAAAAGGTGCGGTATGGATCGACGCGCCGATCGCGCGCACCCGGCAAGCAGCGCAGGAGGGCACGCTCAGCGTGATGGTCGGCGCGACGGACGCGCAGTTCGCGCAGGTCGAATCGTTGATCCGTCACTTTGCGACGGACGTAACGCTTTGCGGCGGCACTGGCGCTGGGCAGGTGACCAAGATCCTCAACAACATGGTGCTGTTCGAGACCGTCAATGCGCTGGCGGAAGCTGTCGCGATCGCGCGGCGCAGCGGCGTTGCGCCGAAACTGCTGCTCGAGACGCTGTCGAAAGGCTCGGCTGACAGTTTCGCACTGCGTAACCACGGCATGAAAGCGATCGTGCCGGGCGAGTTTCCGTTGCGCGCCTTCTCTACGGAGTATGCGCTGAAGGATCTGTCCTACGCGCTCGATCTCGCCGGGCAGGTCGGCGTCAATCCGCGCGGCGCGGCGCTGGTCGGGGACATTTTCCGCGAGGCGATCGACGCCGGCACGGGCGATAATTACTTTCCGGTGATATCGAAGCTGATCGACGCGCCGGATGCGTCCTCAGGGGAGTAATCCGATGGCTTCGCCCGGCGTCGCAGCTGTCGATCGCGCGCTGACGATTCTGTCGGCGTTTGACGGTGAACCGAATGCTTTGACCTTGGCGGCGTTGTCGCGCCGGACCGGCTTCTACAAAAGCACGCTGCTGCGTTTGATTGCGTCGTTGCAGGCGCATGGCTATGTGCTGCAATTGCCCGATGGTCGCTATCATCTCGGGCCAACGCCGTTCCGGCTCGGCGCGGTCTATCAGCGCGCCAATCACTTTTACGACCATGTCATGCCGGTGTTGCGCCAACTGGTGGCGGCGGGCACCGAGAGCCCGTCATTCCATGTCCGGCACGACGCCAAGCAGCGGCTCTGCGTGTTTCGCGTCGATTCCCAGCATTCGACGTTGGATCGTGTCGAGGCCGGCGCGTTGTTGCCGCTGGAACGCGGCGCGGCGGGCCGCGTGATCCTTGCTTTCGATGGCACCAAGGGCGAGCCCTTCGACGATATTCGCGATGCCTTCATTGCCTTGTCGTTTGGCGAGCGCGATCCGGATTGCGCCGGCATCGCCGCGCCGGTGTTCGGGGCGGATGGCCGGCTGGTTGGCGCGCTGTCGGTGTCCGGTCCGAAGCTGCGTTTCACACCCGACATGACCGCGTCGATGACCGCGCAGGTGTTGCAGGGCGCGTTGCGGCTCACCCATGCTCTCGGCGGTCGCAACGATGCGATGGGCCGCGCCGCGCAACACGCGGCGTAAGTCGCGCCGTCACCTCTCCGTCGTTTCGAGCGGAGCGAAGCAATCCAGTCTTCCTTCGTGGCTCCTGGATTGCTTCGTCGCTTGCGCTCCTCGCAATGACGAGGGATTAGCCTACGCCGCACCGCGCTCACGGATTTTAGCGCCGAGCGCCAGCGCCTTGGAGAGCGCCGCGCCGGTGGCGTTGAGTGCGGCGATGCGTTCCGGCAGCCGTTCGTTCATGATCCGCTGCAATGGGCCGGTCATCGCCAGCGCGTGAAGCACCATGCCGTTAGGCAAGGGGACCGGCACGGCGATCGCCGCGAGGCCCTCGTCGATCTCGCCGATGCAGGTTGCGTAGCCACGCTCGCGCACCGATTGCAGTTCTGATTCCACCCAGGCTCGATCGTTGCGCGTGTTGGCGGTGACGATCGGCAATGGCTGCGCCAAGGCCTGCGCCAATGTGGCGGTGTCCTGATAGGCCATGATCGCCTTCGCAGATGCCGCCGCGTTCACAGGCATTTCGATGCCGGGCTGCACGTAGCCGCGCCACCGCACCTCCGGCGACTGTGACACCGCGACCACGACGCGTCCCCCTGCCAGTCGTGTCAGGTAACAGGTCTCGTCCCATGTCTCGATGATCTGCCGCAGATGCGGGCCGGCCAGCGTTGCGAGCCAGTCGTCGTCGACGGTGGCGTGCACCAGCCGCGTCAGCCGTTCGCCGAGATCGTAAGCACGGCCGCCGACCGCTTCCCGGGCGAGGCCGGCCTTCACCAGGCCTTTCAGCAAGCGATGCGCGGTGGTTTTCGGCAGCGCCAGCATCGACGACACGTCGCCGAGGGTCAGCGCGCCGGGAAACGCGGCCACCAACTCCAGCACATCCATGTAGCGGCCGAGCGGTCCCGGCGACGGTTCGTCCCTCGTCGTGGTGTCTGTCGTCATGGTCCCGCGCTGTTGAGGCCTGGGTCCGTCGTTGGACCTGCTTGACTTCTGAAGTCGTCCTTTATATCGTTTCGATATCCTGAATGCAATTCCGAATTTCGGAACGAAATTGATTTCGCTGCATAATGAAACGCGGCGCGATCGGGAGGCGCGAGATGTATCCGGACCCAAATTCGAAATCGCAGGCGCTCTACAACCGTGCGCTCCAGAGTTTGCCTGGTGGCAACTCCCGCACCACGGTGTTCATGAAGCCGTATCCGATCTACGCGGCGCGCGGCGAAGGCTGCCGCGTCACCGATCTCGACGGCAACGTCTTCATCGACTGCATCAACAATTTCGCCTCGCTGATTCACGGCCACGCGCATCCGAAGCTCGTGAAGGCGGCGACCGATCAGTTGATGCTCGGCTCCGCGTTCGGCCTGCCGACCGAAGCCGAAGTCGATCTCGCCGAACTGCTGACCTCGCGTCTCGGCTCCGTTGATCAGGTGCGCTTCGCTAACTCCGGCACCGAGGCGGTGATGATGGCGCTGAAGGCCGCGCGCGCGTTCACTGGCCGGCCGAAGATCGCCAAGTGCGAAGGCGCCTATCATGGTTCCTACGACTACGCCGAAGTCAGTCTCGATCCGACGCCGGAAGCATGGGGTCGCAACGCGCCGACGTCGGTGGCTTACGCGAAGGGCACGCCGGACAATGTACTCGCGGACGTGCTGACGATTCCGTTCAACAATCCCGAAGCGGCGGTATCGCTGATCCGCGAGCATGGCGCCGAACTTGCTTGCGTTCTGGTCGATCCGATGCCGAACCGCGCCGGCCTCGTTCCGGCGGACAAGGTGTATATCGAGGCATTGCGCGCGGTGACGCGCGAGGTCGGCGCGTTGCTGATTTTCGACGAGGTGATTTCGTTCCGTCTCGGCTATCGCGGCGCGCAGGGGCTATGGGACGCCGATCCCGATCTCACCGCGCTCGGCAAGATCATGGGCGGCGGCTTTCCGGTCGGTGCCATCGGTGGTCGCGCCGAGGTGATGGCGGTGTTTGATCCGCGTCACGGCAAGCCGGCGCTGCCGCATGGCGGCACCTTCTCGGCCAATCCGGTGACGATGCGCGCCGGGCTCGCCGCCATGCAACTGCTGGACGAGGCGATGTTCGCACGGCTCGACGCCATCGGCGACGCGGTGCGCGGCGGCATCGATGCTACGTTCCGCAAGCATGGCGTGCCGGGACGCACCGTAGGGCGCGGCTCGCTGCTGAAGATCCACTTCGCCGAGCGTGACATTCGCGATTACCGCACCGCTTATCTCACCGAGCAGGAAGCGAAGCGGCAGACGGTGTTCAACACCGGCCTGCTCAATCGCGGCATCCTCTGCGCCGGCTACGGGCTGATGGCGCTGTCGACGCCGATGAGCGATGCCGACATTGAAACCATCGTCAGCGCCGCCGATGCGGCGATGGCCGAGGTCGCCGCGCAGGCCTGATACGCGCCACATCTCATCTTCACGCAACACCCGCGCCAGCGAGCGAGGCACAACATGTCTGTGACCGTCGATCCGATCACCCGTTCCGTTGTCCAGCACCGATTGAGTTCGATCGTTGCCGAAATGGGCGAGGCGATGCTGCGCACCTCGTATTCGCAGATCCTCAATTCAAGTCGCGATTTCTCGCTAGCGATCTGCGACACGCGCGGGCGTCTGATCGCGCAGGCCGATCATATCCCGGTGCATGTCGGTGCGTTGCCGTGGGCGGCGCGGGCCATCGAGGACCGCTTCAGCGATTTCAAGCCCGGCGACGTGCTGCTGCTCAACGATCCCTATCACGGCGGCAGTCATCTGCCCGACCTCACCGCCTTCGTGCCGGTGTTCGACGGCGAACGGCGACTGTACTGGGCCATCGTGCGCGCGCATCAGAGCGATATCGGCGGCGCCACCCATGGCGGCTATAATCCGTCAGCCTCCGAGATTTATCAGGAAGGCCTGCGCGTGCCGCCGCTGTTTCTTTACCGGGCGGGCGAATTGCGCGACGACGTTCTCGATTTGCTGGCGCTCAACATCCGCAACCCGCGCGATTTCCGTGGCGACCTCGCGGCCATGGTCGGCGCGGCGCGGCTCGGCGAACGTCGCTTGCTGCGGCTGTTCGACGAATTCGGCGGCGCGACGGTGGAGCGCGCGGTGGATGCCATCCTCGACGCCGCCGAGGCGCAGACCCGCGCGGTGGTCGCGGCCTGGAAGGACGGCGTGTTCCATGGCGAAGCCTTCCTCGACGACGACGGCTCCGGCGGCCGTGAAAACATCCGCATCGCCGCCAAGGTCACCAAGCGTGGCGGCGAGGTGGAAGTCGATCTTTCCGACTCCGATCCGCAATCGACACGTTTCGTCAATTCGTCCCACGCCAACATGCAGGCGGCGGTGGCGATGGCCTTCGCCTATCTGATCGATCCCGATATTCCGAAGAACGATGGCTGTTTGCGCGCGCTGAAGGTGATCGCGAAGCAAGGCACCATCATCTGGGCCGATCCCGGTCGGCCGGTGACGTTGTGCACCAGCCATCCGTCGAACGAAATCGTCGAGGCCATCGTCAAGGCTTTGTCGGCGTCGTGTCCCGAGCGCGCGATGGCGGGCTGGAGCCGACGTTTCCGTATCGCCATTCAGGGCGAGGACCCGCGCACCGGCCGCAATTTCATCTGGCACATGTTTCAGGCGCGCCCCGGTGGCGGCGCGTCGTCGCAAGGCGACGGCTGGTCGTCGATCGGTGAATGGCACACCGTTGGCGGCATCAAGTTCGGCAGCCTCGAAGTCGCGGAGGTACGTTTTCCGTTGCACTTCCGACATCATGAATTCCTCGCGAATTCCGGAGGGGAAGGCAAGCATCGCGGTGGTCTCGGCGTCGCGCTCGATCTGGTGATGGAGACCGAGAAGACCTCGCTCGCCAACACCGCGGGCGAAGGCACGCGACATCGTGCCTGCGGAATGCTCGGCGGAGAGGACGGCGCGCCGCATCGCTATCGTCTGATGTCGGACGGCCGCGAACCGCGCGTGTTGCGCACCAAGGAAACCGGAATCGAAATCCGTCCCGGCGACTGGTTCGAGATTCGCTCTTCCGGTGGCGGAGGCTGGGGCGATCCGGCGGAGCGATCGCAAGTCGCGCGCGCGCGCGACGCGGAGCAGGGACTGGTGAGCGAGAACACGACGAAGGCGGGTGCGTGACGATGTATACGATTGGCGTTGACGTTGGCGGCACCTACACGGATCTCGTCGCCATTGATGAAAACGGACACACCACTTTCGCAAAATCGCCCTCGACGCCTGCCGATCAATCGATCGGCGTGATGGCAGGGCTCGAAGAGTTGGCGCGGCGTCTGGGTCTGAGCCGCGCGGACATGCTGGCGTCGACCACGTGTCTCGTGCACGGTACGACTGTAGCGACCAATGCGCTCCTTGAGCGCAAGGGGGCGAAGGTGGCGCTGGTCACCACCGAAGGCCATCGCGACATCATCGAGATGCGTGAGGGCCTGAAGGACAACCGCTACGATCTGCGCTCGCCTCCGCCGGAGCCGCTGGTGCCACGCGAACGTCGTTTCGGCGTGCGCGAACGGATCAAAGCCAATGGCGAGGTGCTGATTCCGCTCGACGAAGCTTCAGTGCGCGAAGTCATCGCCGCGATCCGCGCCTCCGGCGCGCAATCGGTGGCAATCTGTTTCCTGCATGCCTATCGCAACCCGGCGCATGAGATCGCGATGGCCGAGCGCATCGCG
>CAUJJN010000071.1 GCA_963204905.1 Pseudomonadota bacterium | reverse complement strand
TTCCGCCAAACAGAGCATTTCCAGTAGCAAGACCGACACGCCGATCCTGGAGACGCCGCAGTCGGTCTCCGTCGTCACCCGCGACCAGATGGTCGCGCAGGGCGCGCAGGATCTCCCGCAAGCGGTCGCATACGTTCCGGGTGTCACCGTCACCGCCTTCGGCCCGAACCAGTTTTTCGACAACTTCAAGGTGCGTGGTTTCGATGCGCCGCGCTATCTCGACGGGTTGCGGCTGCCGTCCGATGTCACCACCTTCGCCGCGCCAAAGATCGAGACTTACGGGCTCGAGCGGCTCGAGGTGCTGAAGGGGCCGTCGTCCGGTCTCTACGGCGCCAGCGATCCCGGCGGCATTATCAACATGATCAGCAAGCGGCCGCAGGCGACGCCGCACTACAGCGTCGAGGGAACGTTCGGTTCATATGATCGCTATCAGGGCGCATTCGACATCGGCGGCCCGGTGGATGCCGCCGGCGAGTGGCTCTACCGCCTGGTCGGGCTGTTCCGGAAGAGCAACACGGAGGTCAATTTCGTTGAAGACAACAAGATCTTCATCGCGCCGAGCCTGACCTGGCGGCCGAATGCCGACACCAGCTTCACCATTCTGTCGCACTACCAGAAGATCGATAACAAGGGCTATCAGCAATACGTGCCGGGACAGGTGGCGTTCCCGGGCAATCCGCTCGGCCGCATCAATCGCAGCACCTATCTCGGTGAACCCGGTGCCGACGGCTACACGCTGGAGCAGAAGGCAATCGGCTATGCCTTCGAGCACCGCTTCGACAACAACGTCCAGTTCCGTCAGAACTTTCGCTACACCGAGGCAACGCAGGATCTGCATTCGATTCGCCCCGAGGGCATGATCGGCAACAACCTCGTGCTGCGCTCTTATGATTACGTGCGCGCCAATACGCAGAACCTCACCCTCGACAACCAGTTGCAGGCCGATTTCCGCACCGGTCCCGTGACGCACAAGGTTTTGGGCGGTTTCGACTACACCCACATGAAGGCAGATTCGGTGTTCCGGATCACCTACGCCTTCCCGCCGATCGACGCCTTCAATCCGGTCTACGGCTCGCCGATTCCCAGCTTCGCATCGTTGGCGCCGTCGTTCATCGATCGTCGCGATCACCAGAGCCAGGCCGGCTTCTACCTCCAGGACCAGATCAAGTTCGATCGCTTCACACTGACGCTGTCGGGTCGTCAGGACGTCGTCAACACCGCGTTCACCAGCGCCGGCATCTATCCGATGGCTGGCAACTATTCGCGCAGCGACTCGGCGCAGACCGGCCGTGTCGGTCTGAACTACCTGTTCGACAACGGCGTGTCGCCCTACGTCACCTATTCGACCTCGTTTACGCCCAATCTCGGCGCCGACGTGCTCGGCAACACCTTCAAGCCGACCACCGGCGACAACACCGAGTTCGGTGTCAAGTATCAGCCGCTCGGCACCAACCTGATGCTGACCGCCGCCTACTTCGACACCCGGCAGAATAACGTGTTGACGGCGAACCCCGCCAACCCGTTCTTCAACACCCAGACCGACGCGATGCATGTGCGCGGCTTCGAATTCGAGGCCAAGGGCAACATCACCCGTGAACTTGAGATCGTCGCCGGCTACAGCCACCTCGATCCGAAGGTGAGTGCGAGCATTGCCGGCAATGTCGGCAAGGACATGATCAACACCGCACGCGATCAGGCATCGCTGTGGGCGAAATACACCTGGTTTGACGGACCGCTTGCCGGCCTTGGCCTTGGTGCTGGCGTGCGTTACGTCGGCGATACCTTCGGCGACTATGCCAATACGCTGAAGGTTCCCGCTTACACGGTGGTCGATGCCGCGATCAGCTACGACTTCGGCTACATGCGGCCGGACCTGCGAGGCTTGTCGGCGCAGATCAACGCAAGGAATCTGACCGACCGCTACTACGTCCAGTCGTGCTTCACCGGTCTTCCCTATTGCGCGCTGGGCCAGGGTCGCACCGTGCTTGGCACGTTGAAGTACAGCTGGAATCCCGAGCCTGCTCCGAGGCTCTATACGAAGTGAGACCCGCCGCGCGGAAGGACAGCGCTAACCAGGACGAACCCTTCGCGGTTTGGACCAAGCCGCTTCTCGTGGGACTGTCGCGTCGCGATGTTCCCGGGGAGCGGCGATCGCTTTTCAAGTCGCGACCTCGTCGCGGTGTGAGAATTGTGTCAATCTGATCGGATCGAGTGACAGGACATATCGTGATCTCGGGAACAAGACCGCTTCGCCGCTGGCACTGGGTCCACAAGTGGTCCAGCATCATCTGCACGGTGTTCATGCTGATGCTGTGCATCACGGGATTGCCGTTGATCTTCCATCATGAGATCGACCATCTCCTGCATGAGGAGGTCGATCCCAGCGTGGTGCCGCCGGGAACGCCGAAGGCCAATCTCGATCAGGCGGTCGCCAATGCGATGGCCAAGTTTCCCGGCCAAGTGCCGCATTTCCTGGTTTTCGACCGCGACGAGCCGAACGCGCTGCTGATCTCGATCGGACCGACCATAAAGGCCAACCCGGTCAACAATCGCTTCGCACGCGTCGACACGCACACCGGCGCGTTTCTGGATTCGCCGGACGTCACCGGCCGCTTCACCTACATCATGCTGAAGCTGCACACCGATATGTTCGCGGGGTTGCCAGGCAAGCTGTTTCTCGGGCTGATGGGCATCCTGTTCTGCGTCGCGATCATTTCCGGAATCGTGGTCTATGCGCCGTCGATGCGGAAGCTGCGGTTCGGGGCCTATCGTAAGGATCGTCCGCGCGTGGTGCGCTGGCTCGACGTGCACAACCTCGCCGGCATCCTCCTGGTGATGTGGGCGCTGGTGGTGGGGTTCACCGGCGTCATCAATACGTGGGCCGATCTGGTGTTGAAGGCGTGGCAATACGGCCAGCTCGCCGAGATGACCGCGCAATACAAAGGGCGTGAGATTCCGACGAAGCTGACGCCGGTGGAGGAAGCGGTGAAGGTCGCGCAACAGGCGATCCCGCACATGCAGCCGGCTTTCGTTTCCTATCCGGGCACGCTGTTCACCAGCAATGCCCACTACGCGGTGTTCATGCGCGGCGATACGCCGGTGACCTCGCGGCTATTGAAGCCGGCACTGATCGACGCCGAGACCGGCAAGCTCACCGACAGCCGCGATATGCCGTGGTACGTCTCGACGCTGTTCCTGTCGCAACCTCTGCACTTCGGTGATTATGGCGGCATGCCGCTGAAGATCATCTGGGCGGTCCTCGACATCATCACCATCGTGATCCTGTGGACCGGGCTGTATCTGTGGCTCAAGCGGCGCAAACCGGCGACGAGTCAGGCGCGCGTGCCGGCGAAGCCGCAGCGGATCGAGGGCCAGGCGGTGACGTCATGATCCCTTCGCGCGCGCCACGTCAGACGCTGTGGCAGATTTTCTCCTGGCCGCTGCTGATCGGCGTGCTCTCGACCATCGGGCTCGTCGCGGCGCTGGTAGGCGACGGCCTGTGGGATAGCGTGTCGTGGCTGACGCTGTTCGTTCCCATCGCGCTTTACGCGCTGTTTCTGCTGCGCCCGCGGCGGTGATCCGCCGTCGCACCTCGCCCATTCGTTTTCGCGCCTTGCGCGGGGGATGAAAATGGCGTGATTGTCGCCCCGACAGGTTTCAAGGGCGAGCAATGAGTGATGGAACGGAATCCGGCCTGCCGGCGCAGGGCTGGAGCATTCTCGAGGACGACGGTTTTATCGGTTATGTCGGACCGCTGTGGCACCGGGTGGTCGATGGCCGGCACGAATACGCTATTGAAGGCCAGCGCAAGCATCGCAACCGTCGCGGGCTGGTGCAAGGCGGTCTGCTGATGACGCTGGCCGATCGCACCTGCGGCATGACCGCGCGTTACGAATCCGGCGCCGAGCATCTCGCCACCATTCAGATGGATACGCATTTCATCGACGCGGCGCGGATCGGGGACCTGATTGTGTCGGTGCCGCGCATGGTCCGCGGCACCAAGACGCTGATCTTCATGAGCGCGGAATTGAACGTCGACGGCCGTTGCGTCATGCTGGCCAACGGCGTGTTCAAGATCATGCGCGGCGGTCACGCGGGCAAATAGAACGGAGAGGCTCCGATGCAATATCGTCAGTTGGGCCGCAGCGGTTTGAAAGTTTCGCCGCTCTGCCTCGGCACCATGATGTTCGGCGGCCCGACGGACGAGGCGACCTCGAAGCGCATCGTCGACAAGGCGCGCGACGCCGGGATCAACTTCATCGACACGGCGGATGCCTATTCCAACGGCGTCTCCGAAGAAGTGGTCGGCCGCGCCATCGCCGCGCGGCGTGCACACTGGGTGCTGGCGACCAAGCTCGCCAATCCGATGGGCAGCGATCCCAACCGCGCCGGGCTGTCGCGGCGCTGGATGTTCGAGGCCTGTGACGAAAGCCTCAAGCGGCTCGGCACCGATGTCATCGACATCTACTATCTGCATAAGGAAGACCATACCACGCCGCTCGACGAGACCATACGCGCGATGGGTGACCTGATCCGCGCCGGCAAGGTGCGGTATTTCGGCGTCTCGAACTATCGCGCCTGGCGGCTCGCGGAAATCTGCAACATTTGCGACCAGCTCGGTATTGATCGCCCTGTGGTCAGCCAGCCCTACTACAATGCGATGAACCGGATGCCGGAGGTCGAGCATCTGCCGGCCTGCGGTTTCTACGGTCTCGGGGTCGTGCCTTACAGTCCTTTGGCGCGCGGCGTGCTCACCGGCAAGTACGATCCCGACGCATCGCCGGATAAGGACAGTCGCGCCGGCCGCAACGACGCGCGCATGATGCAGACTGAGTGGCGGCCGGAATCGCTGAGGCTGGCGCAGGAGATCCGCAGGCATGCCGAAGCGCGCGGCATCACCGCCGGGCAATTCGCGGTGGCGTGGGTGCTCAACAGCGGCTTCGTCAGTTCGGTGATCGCCGGTCCGCGCACCGAGGCGCAGTGGGACGATTATCCGCGTGCGCTCGACTATCGCTTCACGGCGGAGGACGAAGCCTTGATCGATTGCCTCGTCGTCACCGGCCATCCCTCGACGCCGGGTTTCAACGATCCTGCCTACCCGATCGAGGGGCGCCGCGCTCGCACGGCCTCGACCTGACATTGCATTTGCCGGGCGTCGGCGCACAATGTCACGAATGCGACTCGTTTGCGGAGCCCCGGCTTGTCGGAAGCGGACATCATCCTCCATCACTATCCGCGCTCGCCGTTCGCCGAGAAGGTTCGTCTCGCGCTCGGGTTCAAGGGATTGTCCTGGTTCGCAGTGGAGCAGCCGCGGATGGCGCCGAAGCCGGGTCTGACCGCGCTCACTGGCGGATATCGCCGCATCCCGGTGATGCAGATCGGAGCCGACATTTATTGCGACACCCGCTGCATCCTGCGCGAACTTGAGCGACGCCATCCGCATCCCACCGTCTTCCCGGCCGCGAGTGCGGGCCGGGCCGAGATGCTGGCGGGCTGGGCGGATCATCATCTGTTCGCCGACGCCTTGGGGCTGGTGTTCGGGCTGCACGGCGACCGTTTTCCGCCGGAGTTGCACGCCGACCGCGCGCGCTTCACCGCCGGCAAGTACGACCGCTGGGACAGCTTGCGGATGAAGGCGCGGGTGCCGGATCTCCGCGCGCAGTTCGCCATTCATCTCGCATGGCTGGAACAGGCATTGAGCGGCAGCAGTCCGTTTATCGCCGGTACGGCGCTGTCGGTAGCTGATCTCGCAGCCTATCACCCGTTGTGGTATGCGCGCGGCAATCTCGGTGAGGAGGCCGGGTTGGGGGCTTATCCGCGTATCGGTGAATGGCTGGCGCGGCTCGATGCCATCGGCCACGGCTCGCCACAGGAGCTCGCGCCGGAGGCGGCGCTTACGATCGCGCGGAATGCCGGACCGGCGGAGGTGATGCTTTCACATGAGACCGGACTGTTCCGGATCGGGATGCGTCTGACGGTGATGCCCGATGACTGGGGCTTCGATCCGGTGGAAGGCGAGTTGGTGGCGATCGATCGCGACGGCATCGTCATCCGCCGCGACGATACGTTGATCGGCACCGTGCACGTTCATTTCCCGCGCGAGGGTTTTACGATTCGTCCGGCGATCGGGCAGTGAGGTGTACTGAAATTGAATCCGTTATTGCGAGCGTAGCGAAGCAATCCAATCTTGACTTCGTGAATTTTGGATTGCTTCGTCGCTTCGCTCCTCGCAATGACGAAGAACGATCATGGCCGGGACATGCCCGGCCATGATGTTCATAAACACGAGGATTACTGCCGCTCACGCCACGCGCGCGTCGACGGCGATATTGCCGTCGAGGAAGCCCGTCAGCCGGCCGCGGATGATGCGCTCGGCATCGCGCATGATGCGGTCGATCAATTCCTTCACGGTCGGGATGTCGTTGATCAGGCCGACCATCATGCCGCAGCTCCATGCGCCGGCGTCCATGTCGCCGTCGATCATCACCTTTGGATAGACGCCGGCGACCTGATCCATGATGTCGTCGATCTTGAGGTCCTTGCCCTTGGCCTTTTCGATCTCGACGAGGCGATCTACCGCGTCGTTGCGCAGCACGCGCTCGGTGTTGCGCAACGCGCGCATAATCAGGCGGGTATCGAGTTCGGTTGCCTTCACCAGCGCCTGCTTGACGTTGTCATGAATCGGCGCCTCTTTGGTCGCCATGAAGCGGGTGCCCATGTTCATACCCGAGGCGCCCATCGCCAGCGCGGCGACCAGGCTGCGCGCATCGGCCATGCCGCCGGAGGCGACGAACGGAATCTTCAGTTCGTCCGCGGCGCGCGGCAGCAGGATCATGTTCGGCACGTCATCCTCGCCGGGGTGGCCGCCGCATTCGAAGCCGTCGACGCTGACCGCGTCGCAGCCGATCTTCTCCGCCTTGAGCGAATGCCGCACCGACGTACATTTGTGGATCACCTTGATGCCCGCGGCCTTCAGCGCGGGCATGTACTCTTCCGGGCTGCGGCCGGCGGTTTCCACCGCCTTGACGCCGCCTTCCTTGATCGCGGCGATGTATTCCGGATAGGGCGGCTTGGCGAATGTCGGCAGGAAGGTGAGATTCACGCCGAACGGCTTGTCGGTCATGTCGCGGCAGCGGGCGATTTCCTTCGCCAAAAGTTCCGGCGTCTTCTGGGTCAGGCCGGTGATGATGCCGAGGCCGCCCGCATTCGACACCGCGGAGGCCAGTTCGGCGAAGCCGACGAAGTGCATCCCGCCCTGAATGATGGGATGTTGAATGCCGAACAGTTCAGTGATCGCAGTCTTCACGCTGACCTCCAGGATATCGAGCGGGCTTCGCCGCTGTCGACGGGAACGGACTGTCGGAAGTGTGGCACATGGGAACGGGCGGAAACAACCGTCGGATTGCGGCGTGGAAGGCGCGTTGCGCGCCGCATTTCCGGCACGGAGAATTTCGGCATGGCCGCGGTGATCCTGTTCCAGCACGCGCCGCTGACGGTAACTGGCTATCGCTGCGAGGCGTTTGGCTGAAACGGTCACCGGCAGCGCGTACAAGACGCCGTCGGGAAACGCTCGCAAGCGCAGGCGCGTGGTGGACACCGCGATGTGGACGATACGCAATCGCATCGGTCGATCGACTTGGCGGACGCGGCGCGGGAGCCGAGTGGCCGCATTCCATCGCGAAGGACTGGAGGCCGTCGGCTGTGACAACGGCGTATAGCCCGACCCATCACGCCGCGCGCCTGTTCGATCCCGACGGCAACACCGTCAAGGCGGTGTGCACCTGGGAGCGTTGTCGAACGAAGTGGAGCCGCGTGCCGATTCTATCGAACGGAAATGGCTCTGGAGCCCGCGACTCGCGGGATATGACAGTTGTAGTCCGGCCGAGACGACTGACGACAAGAATCGGAAGGCCGTACGCGGTCGAACACCGCGCACGGCCTTTGTGTTGCTGAAGCGGATATCGCCGCTGAAATCAGCGCCGGCCGCTCGACGAACTACGTGCTGGCGCGTAAGCGCGCTGGGTGGCGTTGCTGAGGCTCTTGTATTCGCGATCTTGCCGCGCTCGCTGCGAATAGTAGCCGCTCTGGGCATCGGCGGTGGTGGTGAAACTGATCGAGGTAAATCCAACGACGGCGAGGAATGAGGCAACGGCCATCACGATCTTCATTTTTCGACCTCTTGAGCAAGGGTCACCCGAACGGCGACTGGAGCAAGCGTCACCTGAATGGTGACAGAGCCGCCCTTAGATGAATCGCTACAGCGAAGGTATCCCCCGAAAGAGGGGGATCGGCGTTGCGGCGACGTCGGCCGCCCTCGAAATGTTTCGATCCACGCGCCCGCGAGGGGCGCGACCTGTGGCCTTTGTGAAGGGGTTGTTGGTGGCGAAGTTTCGATCCACGCGCCCGCGAGGGGCGCGACAAGCTGATCGAGGAGTTGCTGCGAGACTACCCCGGTTTCGATCCACGCGCCCGCGAGGGGCGCGACGCGGCGTCCAACCCCCGGCCGCCGCCAGCCTTACTGTTTCGATCCACGCGCCCGCGAGGGGCGCGACACAGGCAACAGGCGCAGCACAAAGCGCGCCGAGGTTTCGATCCACGCGCCCGCGAGGGGCGCGACCGATGGCGATCCTCGACCCCATCGAGGTGGTTGCGTGTCGATCCACGCGCCCGCGAGGGGCGCGAC
>CAUJJN010000070.1 GCA_963204905.1 Pseudomonadota bacterium | reverse complement strand
ACGGCTCCGGCTCCGGCTACGGCTCCGGCTCCGGCTACGGCGACGGCTACGGCTCCAAGGAATATTGGCTGGCCACAATTCCGGGCTTCGCCCGGAAGTGGCCAGACTCTCAACAAAAGCGATTGCAGGATCTGCAATCGCTGGGCGCGACGATCGCCTTCTGGCGATCGGACAAGAATGGCCGCGCCTGCAACGGCGGGAGCAACGCGCCGGTCAGCGCCGGCACGATCGAGGAGATCAAGGGGCCGCTGGAAGTCTGCACGCGGCGCGGGCTTCACGCCACGGTGCTCCCGCCGAAACACAAAGGCGATCGCTGGTGGATCGTCGCGCTGTTCGGCGAAGTGCAATGGAGCGCGGACAAGTGCGCCGCGCTCAAGCGCGAGGTGATCGGCGAATGCCTCTGAGCGCCGAACGCCTCAGCAACCGGCAGATCGCGACGCTCAAGCGCCTCGCGATCTGCTGCGGCAATGGCGGCCAGGTCACGCTGCGCCGCGACCAGCGCGAAGCCATTGCGCCACTGTGGCGCCGGGAAATCGTCGAGATCTGGTATCGCACCATTCCCGACGAAGGCTCCCGCGGGCCGTTCTATCGCCCGACCGAGCGCGGCTGGGCGCTGATCCGTGCCATCCTCGCGGCTCCCGACAAGCGTAAGGCGGCGGCATGAGCACGCTCAACCTTCGCACGATGGACGAAGCGGCTGCCGAATTCCGGGTCAGTCGCCGGTTTTTCCAGGATTTCGTCCGCGCTCACCCATTCTATCGCGTCATGGGGCGTCGTAAGCTATTCTCCGACGACGACATGCGCCGCCTGTACGAGCTCCTGCCATGCCCCTCAAGCTCCGCCCCCCGCGTGAAGGCAAAACGCCGAACTGGTCCATCCGAGGAACCCACCTCGGAATCTACGTTGAACGCACTGCGGGCACTCCTGACAAGGCCGACGCGCAACGCCTCCTCACCCGAATCCGAAAGCAGATCGAACGTGGTGAGTATGCGCCGGCCGAGCCGGTAGCACCCCCGAAAGCCGAACCCACCTTTGCTGACGCTGCGCTGGCCTATCTGCGCGCGGACGGCGACCCGAAGGGCATCAGCGAAATCATCGAACATACCGGGCCGCTCGCGCTTCGCGATCGCAGGCTCTCCGAGATCGACCAACTCGCGATCGACAACGCCGCCGCGGCGCTCTATCCGGACGCGCCGCCGGCGACGAAAAACCGGCAGTTCTACACGCCGGTGTCGGCCGTGCTGAAACGCGCCGGCATCGCCGCGCCCATCCGGCGGCCGAAGGGCTGGCGCGGCAGCAAGGGCACGTCATGGCTTGAGCCCGACCAGGCGTTCGCGCTGATCGAGAATGCCACGGCGCAGGACCCGGAGTTCGGATTGTTCTGCCTGACGCTGCTCTACACCGGGATGCGTCTGGGCGACATCGTCGGCGCGCGCGTGCGAGATCTGCGGATCAACGAAGCCCTGCTCTACATCCCAGATACAAAGAATGGCGACCCGCGCCCGGTGCACCTGCCGCCGATCGTGGTGCAGGCCATGCGCATGATGCCGGCGAGGCCCGCACGGCCACGCAAGGTCGAAGGCGCGGCGCTTCCGAACGGCGCCGCCGGCCGCAGCCAGAACGACGCGGGCGTCCCTTGGCTGGAGCGTGCTGGCGACGCCAAGCTGTTTCGCTTCCACAAGGGCACGCCGCTGCGCCAGCGCCTGATCAAGGCGATGAAGGAATCGAAGCTCTCATTCCCGCGCCGGCAGGGCGGCTTTCACCTCTTCTGCCACACGTACGGAACGTGGATGACGCGCTATGGCGACATCGACACCTTCGGCCTGGTGCGCACCGGTCGATGGAAGAATCCGGAGTCGGCCAACCGCTATCACCACACGCTCGCGAGCGAGGAAGCGCGCCGCGCCGACCGCCTTCCAACGTCAACGCGCATAGCTCGGAGCCGGGGAAAATCCGGGGAATTGAGACCCGCTGCGAAAAACGCAAGCTAAATCAACAATCGAAACTGCCTTCACACGGGAGAGGTCCAAGGTTCGATCCCTTGTGCGCCCACCATCCCCTTCAAGTCTGCCGCGACATTCAAAAGACCCGCTAGGGCATACCCGGCGGGTCTTCCGAAAGTAACGGTCTCGCGCGTCAGCGCTCAGTACCTGCACATCTTCGCCCAGTCAGCGCGATCCTGACATCTCATCCTGGTGCTCCAGGTCGAGCCGTTCGATGTGTCGGTCATCGTGGCCCGGCTGGCATTGGGCTCCGGACGATAGAGGGCGCGTTGATCGATCCAGGAGCCCGAGTTGCGCGAGCACATGTCACCCAGTTGATCGTACAGCCGACGCTCCTCACCACAGGTCTGTTGAAATCTCCATTTGAGGGTTGAAGCCTGGGCGCCGGTGGCGCCTGCCAGAATGAGAACGACGAAAAAACCAAGGGAAATGCGAAGCATTGATTCATCTCCAGGCGGAATGACTGACACGCCACCAGCTTAGGCGGCCGGAGCCGACATCGCCTCACCCGTTTGGGTAACTCCGCCGCAGGCACCCATGTTGCCGCCAACAAAAAAGGGCCAACCTTGCGGTTGGCCCTGGAGAGTTTGCTCTTGGTAGAAACTCAGTACCTGACGGCGGGTCCACCCCAGCCGAAATGATAGTTCACACCGACCTTGACGGTGTGCACCGACGCACCGAGATCAACCGTCCCCGCGTAGCGTTCCTTACTGAAATCGGCGTACATGTATTCGGCCTTTGCTGACCATGCGGGCGCGAATATCCACTCGACACCGCCGCCCACGGTCCAGCCGGAATGTGTCTTGGATTCCGACCCCGTAATGCCGCCACCGGTGGCCGAGAGCTTGTTGTTCGCCCAAGCATAGCCACCCTTCGCATACAACAGCACGTTGTCGAACGCGACGCCGGCGCGGCCGGTGACACTCCCAAGCGCGTTGATGCGATCGCGCAGAACGATGGCGCCAACGGCCTGGCTGGAGCCAATGCTGCCGCCAGCCGCATCCACCTCAAGGCCCCAGACGAACTGGCTGCCGGGCATCTGCCAATTGTAGCCGATGGTGCCGCCACCAAAGCCGCCCTTCAGCGCGTCGGTGTTGACCGTGGCGCCGCCGGCACCCGGAACGCTCGCACTGACGGAATTCGACCAGCCGTAGCCGCCCATGGCGCCGACGTAAAAGCCAGACCAGTTGGTCGCCGGGCTCACGATCGGAGCCGGAGCCTTGGTGTAGCGGCGCGCGCCGAGGTCGGCTGCAAAAGCAGGCGCGCTCATCACGACGAGGGCGGCAGAGGCGAGGACGATTTTCTTCATGATTGAGTTCCCAGTACGCTAGAAGTTCCGGGAACCTGATAGGCGAGGGAACCCGGGCGACACAACCTTAATTTGCATTAACGATTTTATTCGCGCCAAAGCGTTGCATTCTTGCAACGCAAGATTTCATTAACCTTTTAATTTTCCTAATGTTTTTTCTATGGACTGAACCCTGGCGAGCCCGACATTCCGCCCAGCGAGTGGGTCACAAGCGGCAATCGAACTTGCAGGATGCCTGCAAGAACACGCCATAACGCTCCAGTCACCCGGCGAGGTCTGGCACGGACAGCCCCTCTGAAAGCCTTGGTGCAGTTATCGTCTGGGCCGGGCCGCCCGGTAGCAACCGCTAATGCCGAGGTAGCGTCACAGGTCCGCCACGAGATCAGGACGTTCTGCTGTGCAGGATTGGTGTCGTAACCAAGATCCTTCTGGAAGCGACCGCTTGAGGACCAGCGGGTTGCAGACAGGCTTGCGGCGACATCACGCCGCCACCGTCGAAGCAGGCGTGGCTGTATTCGAACCGCAACGTCCATGCCGGAACCAACGCGTGCTCGAATCCGATGCCGGCCGTCCAGCTCCATTGCGCGCCATGTCTTGGGCCGCTGATCTTGAGCCGCTGATCTCTCGCGAAGACAAGCACAAC
>CAUJJN010000069.1 GCA_963204905.1 Pseudomonadota bacterium | reverse complement strand
CCGAGATTGAGCGTCATCGCGCCGGCATCGATGGTGGCGAGATCGAGGATGTTGTTGATGATCGCCAATAGCGCGTTGGTCGAGGCGGTGATGTAGCCGAGATACTCGTCCTGCTTCATCGTCAGCGGGCCGGTGGACGGGTCGCTGAGGAAATGCGCGAAGCCGATGATGGTGGTCAGCGGTGAGCGCAGTTCGTAGGAGACGTGGTGGACGAAATCCACCTTCATCTGGTCGGCGGCTTCCAGCGCCTCGTTGCGCTCGCGCAGCGCGCGCTCGACATTCTCGGTGTCGGTGATGTCCTGGAACGTCAGCATGGTGGCGCCGTCGGGCAGCGGCAACGTCATGCAGTCAAGCACGCTGCCGTCGCTGCGTTCCATCTTCAACGGCTGCGGGCTGCGGTTCTCGATGGTGGTGATGGCGTCGCGAATGGAGCGCCAGGCCGTGTCGTCGCTGAAGAGCGGCTTGCACCAATCCACCACGGTCTCGATATGCGGATGCTCGTCGAGGGCTTCGGGGGACAGCCGCCACATCTTCGCGAATGGAGGATTGAACAGTTGAGCGCGGCCGTTGCTGCCGAACACCGCGACCGCCTCGGCGAGATTGTCGAGCGTTTCGCGCTGGACGCGGATCAATCCGTCAAAGCGGCGCGCGAGATCGAGGCTTTCGGTGACATCGTCGAACAGATAGGTGACGCCGCCTTCGGGATTCGGCGTGGTGACGATGCTGACCGCGCGGCCGTCCGGCAGATACCAGACGTCCTTGGCGGGCTCCACCGCGCGATAAGCCTCGTGCAGCCGCGCTTTCCAGGCACGAAAGTCCGGCTGTTCCGGAATCTTTCGCGCGGCGCGGAGCTTGTCGAGAATACTGGAGTCGTCGGGATTGCTGTCGAGGAAGGCGCGATCGAGATCCCATAGCCGGCGATAGGAATCATTGTAGAACGCCAGCCGTCGCTCGCCGTCGAATACGGCGACGCCGGAGGAGAGTTGGTCAAGCGTCCGGCGATGCGCGTCCGCCATGCGTTGCAGCGCCGCGCGCAGGCTGGCCGCCTCGGTGGCGTCGATGGCGAGGCCGGCGCTGCCGCCCGGCACGTTGCGCGCATGAATATCGTAGATGCGGCGTTCACCACCAACCACCACTGGCAGTCGGGCGTCAAACGCAGCGTTGTCGCTCAGCGCGCGTGCCATGGCGGCGCGGTCGTCGCTGTCGAGCAGTTCGAGATTGCCGGCGATGGCTTCGTCCGGCGTCGCCGCGTCGGTCGCCCGCGCGTAGGCGGTGTTGGCGTAGGCCAGTTGGCCGTTGACCTTGCGCGCCCATAGCGGCCACGGCGCGGAGGCGGCAATGCCGCGCAGCATTTCTGTCTCGGCGACGAGATCGCGATAGCGCAGACTCATTTCGGCGAGATCGCGGCGCAGGCCGCCGAGTTCGCGAATCCGCACGATCGCCTGACCGCCGATGGCGCGGCCCATCGCCTCCACCGCGCGGCCATTGCTGGCTGTGAGATGGAGTTGAAAACTCTCGCCCGCTTCGCGCAGCGCATCGACCGCGTGATCCATCTGCAACGCCGGCTCCGGCGGCAGCCAGGTGCCGAACGCCAACACGCGTTGCGGGGCCAGCGAAGGCGCATCCTGCGGCAAGACCAGTGCGATGTCGCCGCTGATTTCCGGCCGGTCGTCGCCGGCCGGCCACGAGATCAACACCTGCGGTTCGGCGAACAGCAGCGCGCGGTAGCGGTCCGATTCGGCCTGAAGAGTGTGAAGATCGGCTTGCAGCCGGCGCTCGTTCGTCGTGGCGCGATAACGCGTGCGCATCAGAAGAATGGCGGCGAGCACCGAGAAGCCGAGCAGGCCGAGCACCGAGGTTGCCGCGGCCATGCTGCGCTGATCGAACTCGGCGAAGACGGCGAGCGTGCGCGCGACGATACCGCCATCGTCCGCCCATGCCGGCGTTGCGGCCAGCGCCGCGACGACGGCAGCGCCGATCATGCCGTCACGCACCAGCGATGTGCATGACAACATGGTCCGACGTATCGCTGCGATGACGCCTGACATCGTTCGCCCCAAAACCGCACGGACGCAGCGCGGCCCACCACCGCGCGCGAATCGCTCTCAATATCCCCCACCCGGACTCGCACGAACAGAGTCCAGACCGTGAACGGGAGTCGCCGGTCGAAAAAAAGCGGAGATGCGCGTGACGAATCGATTCGGTTCCGGCGGATTTAGCGACCCGTGGAGCCGAAGCCGCCGCTGCCGCGCGCGGTCGCGGACAATTCACCGGCGGCGGGAACCAGCCTGGCTTGCGTCACGGGCGCGACGATCATCTGCGCGATGCGTTCGCCACGCTTGATCGTAAAGGGCTCGCGGCCGTGATTGATCAGCAAGATGTTGATCTCACCGCGGTAGTCGGCATCGATGGTACCCGGCGAATTGAGCACGGTGACGCCGAACTTGGCGGCAAGGCCGGAGCGCGGCCGGACCTGGGCCTCGAAGCCCGGCGGCAGCGCGATGACGAGGCCGGTCGGAATCATGGCGTAAACGCCGGGCGCCAGCACCAACGGTGCATCGTCGGCGACCGCCGCAACCAGATCCATGCCCGCGGCGTGTTCTGTTTGATAGGCCGGCGGCGGCAGGCCGCGCGCGTGCGACAGTTGCAGGAATTCGACGATCACGGATGCCTCCGGTGAAAAGGTCATGATGCGCCCTTCTGGAGCGCGGCGGCGATTTGCGCGACGAGATGCGTCGCGACTTCGTCCTTGCCCATCGCCGGCCATGAGTCGACGCGGACGCCATCGGTAGCGCCGTCGTCCTTGCTGATGAGGTGGACGGTGTTGCGGTCGCCGCCCATGATGCCGGTGGCGGGCGAAACGTCGTTGGCAACGATCCAGTCACAACCTTTTCGCGCCAGTTTGGAGCGCGCGTTGTCGAGCAGGTGTTCGGTTTCCGCCGCGAAGCCGATCACCAGCGGCGGCCGCCGCTCTGTGCGGTGCGCGATGGTGGCGAGAATGTCCGGGTTCTCGACCAGGTCAAGTTGCGGAAACCCGCTGGCCGTCTTCTTGATCTTTTGCTCGCCCCGGTTGGCGACGCGCCAGTCAGCCACGGCGGCGGCAAAGATCGCGACGTCGGCCGGCAACGCCGCTTCGACCTCGGATAGCATGTCGCGCGCGCTTTCGACGCGTTTCACGGTGACGCCCGCCGGATCGTTGAGCCCGACCGGACCGGTGACCAGCGTAACCTCCGCGCCGGCCTCGCGGGCAGCAGCGGCGATGGCAAACCCCTGCTTGCCGGACGAGCGGTTGGCGATGTAGCGCACCGGGTCGATCGGCTCGTGGGTCGGCCCGGCGGTGATCAGGATGCGCTTGCCCATCAGCGGCCCGGCGCTCGGCGGCCGAACCACCTCCAGCGCCCGCGCGGCGATTTCCAGCGGCTCCGACATGCGGCCGACGCCGGCTTCGCCGGCTTCCGCCATGGTGCCGCTGTTGGGGCCGATCATCTTGATGCCGTCGCGCTGCAATTGCGCGACATTTCGCCGGGTGGCGGCGTTGGCCCACATTAAGGGGTTCATGGCCGGGGCCAGCAGCACCGGCCGGTCCGTGGCGAGCAGGATGGCAGTGGCGAGGTCGTCGGCATGGCCCTGTGCCATCTTTGCCATCAAATCGGCGGTGGCGGGAGCGACCACGATCAGGTCGCAGTCCCGCGCCAGGCGGATGTGCCCAGCATCGAACTCGCTCGCGGAATCGAACAGGTCGGTGTAGCAGCGCTGGTTCGACAGCGCGCTGGCGGCCAGCGCGGTGACGAATTGCTGCGCAGCATTTGTCAGCACGCAGCGGACCGCGAAGCCATTATCTTTGAGTCGACGGATCAGGTCGAGCGCCTTGTAGGCCGCGATTCCACCGCCGATGATCAATGTTGCACGTAAATTTCCAGCGTTTTGGCTCGAAGTCGAACGATCCGGATATGTTGCAGTGCGAAATGGGGTGCCGCCGGATATCGCTCCGGCACCGGCGGCCTCGCGCAAAATGTTGCGGACCTCGTCCTCGACCGAGCGTCCATGTTGCGCTGCACGTAAGCGAAGCTCGGCCTTGATGGCATCATCAAGCTTGCGGATGGTCAGGCTGGCCATGACGCGTTTTCCATATCAAAAATGATATCATTGATATCATTCTGACGACGATGATGCAATCAAGGTTGCTTAGCGCACCAGCCACAAAATGCTAAGGAAGGTGATGGCGATCACCCATAGCGCCACGGTGCGCCAGCGGTTCTGGCGGGCCCGGACCCGGCCCAGCGCGGCAATGGTGTCTGGCGACAGCACCAGCCCGTCGCGGGCCATTGCCTCGAGCTGCTCCAGCACCCGGATCGAGCGTGAGGCGATCGCGGGCAGTCCGCTCATCGCCTTGCCGAGTTCGCCGGCCCCGGCCATCGCGCCCTGGATGCGGCCGATCGGACCGAGGTTACGCTCGATCCATTGGCGCACCACCGGATCGGCAACGGTCCAGATGTCGAGCTTGGGGTCGAAGCTGCGCGCCACACCTTCCACGACCACCATGGTCTTTTGCAGCAGGATCAATTCCGGTCGGGTCTGCATGTCGAACAGCGCGGTGACCTCCAGCAGCAGCGACAACAGCTTCGCCATGGAGATTTCCTCGGCGGTGCGGTTGTGGATCGGCTCGCCGATGGCGCGGATGGCCTGCGCGAAATTCTCCACCGAATGGTGCGCCGGCACATAGCCAGCCTCGAAATGCACCTCGGCGACCCGGCGATAGTCGCGGGTGATGAAGCCAAGCAGGATTTCGGCAAGGAAGCGTCGTTCCTTGAGGCCGAGCCGTCCCATGATGCCGAAATCGACCGCCACCAGACGGCCGGCATCGTCGAGGAACAGATTGCCTGGATGCATGTCGGCGTGGAAGAAGCCGTCGCGCAACGCGTGGCGCAGAAAGCTCTGGATCACCTTGCGGCCGAGATCCGGCAGATCGACCTGCGACGACGCCAGCCGGGCGTGATCGTTCAGCGCGATGCCGTCGATCCACTCCATCGTCAGCACGTTGTTGGTGGTGCGGTCCCAGTCCACCGTCGGCACCCGGAAGTCCGGATCGTCGCGGGTGTTCTCCGCCATCTCGGACAGCGCCGCCGCCTCGAGCCGCAGATCCATCTCCATGGCGACCGAGCGCGACATGGTGTTGATGATCTCGATCAACCGCAACCGCCGCGCTTCCGCCGAGTAGCGTTCCGCGCGCTCCGCGACGAACTGGAAATCCGCGAGGTCACGACGGAAACGGCTGCCGACATTCGGCCGCAGCACCTTGACCGCGACCTGCCGGCGCTCGCCGTTGCGCTCCACCTCGCCACGATGCACCTGCGCGATGGACGCCGCGGCGACCGCCGGGCCGAAGCTCGCGAAAGCCTGCGCCACCGGACGCTCCAGTGAGGTCGCCACCACCTTTTCGGCTTCGGCCTGCGGAAACGGCGGCAGGCGGTCTTGCAGGCTTTCGAGATCGCGGGCGAGCGCAACGCCGACGACGTCCGGCCGCGTGGCGAGGAATTGTCCGAGTTTCAGATAGGCCGGGCCGAGCCGCGTCAACGCTCGCGACAGGCGCGGGCCGGATTTGGCGCCGCGCCGTTCGATCAGTCGCGCCGCACGCAGCAGCACCTGGCCCGGCGCGGGTACCAGCGCGGGGTCGACGGTGCCAAACACGCCCTCGCGCGCGAAGACGTAGGCGGCGCGTGTCAGCCGCGCGACATGCGAAAGTGCGGAGATCACAAGCGCCAGCCCGAATGCAATGCCACGATGCCGCCGGACAGCGGCTGCCAACCCACACGCGCGAAGCCGGCGTCGCGGATCATGTCGGCGAAGACGGCAGGCCGCGGAAATTTGCGGATCGATTCGACGAGGTACTGATACGACTCGGCGTCGCCGGTGACGGCGCGACCGAGCGGCGGGATCACCCTGAACGAAAACAGATCATAGAGCTTGTCGAGACCAGGAACATCCACGGACGAGAATTCCAGACACAGGAAGCGGCTGCCGGGCCGCAACACGCGATAGGCCTCGCTCAGCGCGAGGTCGATGCGCGGCACATTGCGAATGCCGAAGGCGATGGTGTAGGCGTCGAAACTGCGATCCGGGAACACCAGCGCCTCGGCGTTGCCTTCGACGAACGACACCCGGTCGTCGAGCATCTGCTTCGCGGCGCGCTCGCGGCCGACCGCCAGCATGTCGCCATTGATGTCGCAGACGGTGGCATGAAAGCCGTAGCCGGAGGCCTTCGCCGCACGGAAGGAGATGTCGCCGGTGCCGCCGGCAACATCGAGCAGCGCGAACGGCGCGTCGTTGCGCGGCGGGTTCAGCGCGTTGATCATCGTGTCCTTCCAGAGGCGATGCATGCCGCCGGACATCAGGTCGTTCATCAGGTCGTAGCGCGACGCCACGCTGCGGAACACGTCGTTCACCAGCGATTGTTTCTCGCCGAGCGCGACGTCCCGAAAGCCGAAATGTGTGGTCTGATCGGTAGGTTCCATGCCTATGCTCTCCGGGCCGGACCATAGCCTGCCGCGCTGCGGTACGCTACAAGCCAGAGCCGGCCGCGCCGTTATCCGTCGCGCGCCGTGGTTAACCGGCGAAAACCGCAAGGGACCCACCCAAGGGACTGGCAATGACCGTGCATTTTTCCACCGTGACGCCGATCCTGAGGATGTTCGACATCCGCAAGGCACGGGAATTTTACCTCGAATTTCTGGGCTTCAAGGTCGAGTTTGAGCATCGCTTCGAGCCCGACCTGCCGCTTTATCTGGGCCTCTCGCTGGGCGCGGCGCGGCTGCACCTGAGCGAACACCACGGCGACAGCGCACCGGGCGCGCGGGTGATGATCGAGACCACGGGCCTCGCGGAATATCAGGAGGCCCTGCTCGCCAAGCGCTACGGCTACGCGCGGCCGGGGCTGCAACGGCAACCATGGGGCGCCACCACCATGACGATCACCGATCCGTTCTATAACTGGCTGGTGTTCACCGAGAGCGATGCGGCATGATCGTCATGCGCGGGCTTGACCCGCGCATCCATCGATCCTTTGAAGAAGGATGGATTGCCGGATCAAGTCCGGCGATGACGCCGAACCAAGTCTTGCCTGTATATCTGCAAAAAAGACGTGGATGGCCGGGACGAGCCCGGCCATGACGGAAAAGAGACCTATATTCGGAAGCGTCCCTGAAGCAGCAGACCAATGCCCGAACTCCCCGAAGTCGAAACCGTGCGCCGTGGCTTGCAGCCGGCGATGGAAGGCGCGCGCATCGTCCGCGCCGAGACCCGCCGCGCTGATCTGCGCTTTCCGTTCCAGCCGGATTTTGTCGCGCGATTGACCGGCCAGACCGTCACCGGGCTCGGCCGCCGCGCCAAGTACCTGATGGCCGATCTCGCGTCCGGCGACGTGCTGCTGATGCATCTCGGCATGTCCGGCTCCTTTCGCGTGGTGACGGCAGACGGCGAGGAGACGCCCGGTGAGTTTCACTATCCGCGCAACGAGGACCGCGCGCACGACCATGTGCTGTTCGAGATGTCCTCGGGCGCGCGCGTGATCTTCAACGATCCGCGCCGTTTCGGTTACATGAAGGTGATTGCGCGCAAGGGCATGGAAGACGAACCGCTGCTCAAGGGCCTCGGTCCGGAGCCGCTCGGCAATGCCTTCGACGCCGCGATGCTGGCGCAGGCGACAGCCGGCAAGGCGACGAGCCTCAAGGCCGCGTTGCTGGATCAGCGCGTCGTCGCCGGGCTCGGCAACATCTACGTCTGCGAGGCGCTGTTTCGCGCGCACCTGTCACCGAAGCGCAAGGCCGCGACGCTGGCGGACAAAAAAAGCGCACCGACCGACCACGCGAAACGGCTGGTGGCGTCGATCCACGAGGTGCTCAATCAGGCGATCGAAGCCGGCGGCTCATCGCTGCGCGACCATCGTCAGACCTCGGGCGAACTCGGCTATTTCCAGCACTCGTTTCAGGTCTACGACCGCGAGGGCGAAAAGTGCCCGACGCGCGGCTGCGGCGGCATCGTGAAGCGCTTCGTGCAGAACGGCCGCTCGACGTTCTGGTGCCCGAGTTGTCAGAAATAGCGCGTTGCGCGGCCTCTCCCTCCGTCATTGCGAGGAGCGTAGCGACGAAGCAATCCAGTCTTCCTTGTATGGCTCTGGATTGCTTCGCTTCGCTCGCAATGATGAAAGGATCACGCGTGGCTGCGCGTCGCCAACCGGTAGAGCGCGCGTGCGCCGGCGTCGAGCAGGAAGCCGAGCAGACCGATCATCAGCACCGTCGCCATCAGTTCGGAATAGGCGAGGCGATCACGCGTATCGAGAATGAAATAGCCGAGACCTGCGGAGACGCCGAGCATTTCGCAGGGCACCAGCACGATCCAGACAATGCCGATGGCGAGCCGCAACCCGGTCAGCACATGACCGAGCACGCCGGGCAGGATGACATGCCACAGCGTTTCCCAGCGCGTCGCCGCGAGGCTGGACGCGAGGCTGAGCCACGCCGGTTGCAGGCGCCGCACGCCTTCGGCGGTGTTGAGCACGATCGGCCAAACCGCCGCGAACGCGAGCATGAAATAGATCGGATCATCGCCGACACCGAACACCATCACCGCGATCGGCATCCACGACAGCGGCGAGATCATGCGCAGGAACTGAAACGCCGGCGAGGTTGCGGAATTCAGCCGCTGGAAATTGCCGACGGCGAGACCGAGCGGCACGCCAATCAACAGCGCGAAGCCGAGCCCGACCAGCACGCGGCGCAGACTCACCAGGATATGCACCGGCAAATCAGATCCGCTCAGCAGCGTGATCAGTTTCGGAATCGCGGCGGTCGGCGAGAAATGCCGGATGAAGCTGTCCTGCGACGCCAACACGTCGGTGCCGAGCCACCACAGCACCAGCAACACCAGCAATCCGCCGAGGCCGAGCGCGGCGTTGGTCCATGCGGTCCGCGCAAGATTGAAGCGCGCCGGACGCGGGGATGTCCCCGAGAGCGCACGGCGCTCGGCGCGCGTCAAACTGTCGGTGGCCCAGCTCATGCTCATACCGCGATCACTTCAGTTCGCGTGAACGTCTCCGGCAGGCCGAACGCGGCCATGCCGCCGTTGGCAACGATTGCCTTCTTCACAAAACTGTCGTCGACCAGCTCGCGTCCGGCCGCGCCCGGATCGAGCGCGTCGAGGAAGCCGCGATCGCCTTCCACCAGCGTATCCTTCAGCCTGCGCACCAGCTCCTCGGTGTAGCTCGGATACGGATACGGCTGAAAGTCGATGCGGCGCTCGCGCCAGTCCGCATGCCGGATCGCGCCGCTCTTGACGTAAATGCTTTCATCGGAGTCCGGCGGCGCCAGCACCTTGGTCAGCACCTCGACGCTGTGCGGCGTGTACTGATTCGGATTGTCCTTCGACAGCAGCGCTGCCGTCTCGGCGCGATTGTCACGCGTCCACAGCTGCGCCTTGACCATGGCGTTGACGGCGCGCTGCACCCATTCCGGACGCTGCGCGATGTCGCGCTCGTGCATGAAGACGAGGCAGCAGGCGTGATCCTTCCAGACGTCGCCGGTGAAGCGCAGCATCTTGCCGACGCCGAGCACTTCGCTCGCCGCATTGAACGGTTCGGCTACGATGTAGCCGCTGATCTGTTTCGAGGCGAGCGCCGGCACCATGTCGGCGGGCGCCATCACCACGAGATTGACTTCGTTGGCGGCCGGCTTGCCGCTACGCTTCGACACCGGCACGAGGCCGTTGTCGCGCAGCAGGATTTGCAGCACGACATTGTGGATCGAGTACCAGAACGGAATCGCCACCGTGGTGCCGCCGAGGTCCTTCACGCTGTTGATGTGCGGCAGCACGCTCAACCCCGAACCGCTGGTGTGATTCCATGCCACCACCTTCGCCGGGGCCTTGCTGCCGAAGCGCGCCCACACCGTCATCGGCGACAGCAAATGCACGGCATTAACCTGACCCGAAATAAAGGCTTCGAGCACCTGCGCCCAGCTCCGCAGCCGCACCGGCTTCTCGGCCTTGATGCCTTGTTCTTCAAAGAACCCCTTGCCGTGCGCCACCAGCAGCGGCGTCGCGTCGGTGATCGGCAGGTAGCCGATCCGCAATGGCGCGTCGGATTCTTGCGCGCGGGCTTCGTAAGCGCGCAGCAGCGGCGCGGCGCCGCCTGCCGTCAACAGGGCGGACAGCTTCAGCATCTGCCGGCGTGAAACATCGAAGCGGGAAAATTCATCGGCGGACATGATTGACCTTTCAGGCGGCGCGGCGCGTTTGCGCGGTCTCGCGCAGCGTCGAGAGGATATCGACGCGGATCGCGCCAAGCTCGGCGATGAAATCCTCGCGCGGCTTCGGCAGATCAACGCGCCATTCGCCGATCACGGAGGCCGGCGCGCCGCCGAGCAGCAGGATGCGGTCGGAGACCAGCAGCGCTTCGTCGATATCGTGAGTGATCAGGATCGCGGCGGTGCGGAAGTCGCGCACCACTTTCAGCAACAGATGCTGCATCTCGGTGCGGGTGACTTCGTCGAGCGCGCCGAACGGCTCGTCGAGCAGCAGGATTTCCGGCTTGCGCGCGAGGCAGCGTGCGAGCGCCGTGCGCTGCGCCATGCCGCCAGACAGTTCAGCCGGAAACTTGCGGCGCGCCTGCGTCAACCCGACTTCACGGATCGCCATTTCGACGCGCGCGTCGCTCTCGGCGCGCGATTGTTTCGGTTGGTGCTTGAAGTCGAGACCGAAGGCGACGTTTTTCTCCAACGTCAGCCACGGTAGCAGACTCGGGTCCTGAAACGCGACGGCAACGCGTGGATGTACACCTTCCAGCGGCGCGCCGTTCATGGTGATGCTGCCGCTCGTCGGCGCTTGTAACCCGGCGAGCACGCGCAACAGGCTGGACTTGCCGACGCCGCTGGAGCCGAGCAGGCTCACCGTTTCGCCGGGAGCGAGCGAGAAATCGAATCCCTCGATCACCGCGCGCAACTGGCCGGGATAGCGCAGCGCGATGCCGCGTGCTTGCAGCACCGGCCTCTCAAGCGCCGGAGCGTCGTGTCGCGATGAATGCAGAGCGAGTGGGGTCATGATGTCACGCGATGGCCGAGATCGCCGCCGGCTGTTCGTGGATTTGCAGCGACAGCTTCAATTGCACGATGCTCGGCGTGATGATCGGCAGGAACGCGGCTTCGCGCTGACGGCGCTGAAAGCCTTCGCCAGGACCTGACAGATAGGCTCGGCCGCCAGCGGCGTAGAGTTCAAGCTGCAAGGCATCAGCCGCGATTTCCGCGAGCCGGATGCGCAGGCGAAACAGTTGCGCCGGGTGCTCGATAAAGCGATTGCCGTTCAGGCCGTCGCGCAGGGCGGCCTCGGCGGCGCGCAACGCGGCTTCAAGGTCGGCCACCGGCCGCGCCAGCACGTCGCGCTCGCGATTGAGGCGCGCACCGGCCTCGATCAATGCGCGGCGTGCAAGACCGCTCGACATCGCGCATTGCATCGCGAGAAACGCGGGCCGCACCTTCGGCAGCCATTCGCTGGCGTTCTTGTGCAGGATGCGATCCTCGCCGATGCGGACGTGATCGATCTTGAGCGCGGCGGTCGAGGTGGCGCGCATCGCCATCAGGTCGAGATCGGCGGAACGCTCAAGCCCGTCGTCGTCGGACGACAGCACCGCGACGAAAGCGGGCGCATGACCGTCACCCTGGATCGCGGCGGCGACATCGAAGCCGCCGAGGCGCAGATTGGTCACCCACGGCAGCTTTCCGTCGATGCGCAGTCCGAAATCCCGCTGCTGCGCCTTGATCTGCAATTCCTCGATGCCGGAGAGGAACTTCATCGCGTTCGAGAGGCCGGTGGCGCCGGCGCGGCGGCCCGCGAGAAGATTCGGCAGCAGCTTTTCACGCAACGCCGTGTTGGGCGATTGCAGCAGATACTCGATGAAGGTGCGGTGCCCCCAGAACACGAACCCCGCCGCCAACGAGCGCTCCGAGACCGCGCTGATCGCCGCGACGGCATCGTTGATGTCGCCGCCGTTGCCGTTATGCTCCACCGGCACGCCGATGCGAAACAGGCCGGCGTCAGCAAGGCGCGGCAATATTTGCGCCGCCGCCTCGTTGCTGGTGTCGAGTTGCGTGGCGGTCGTGTCGAGCCAGGCGGCAAGATCGTTGGCGAGCGCGGTCATGGTCTTCACTCGGCCGCGACGGCGGTGGGCGCGCCGTTCCAGGCGTAAGGCTGAAGCTGCGGATTGAGATCCGGCTTGCCGAGATTGTTCGCGAAGTTGCATAGCGTCGCGAGGCTGACGCCGAGCACCACTTCGAGCGCATTGGCGTCGTTGAAGCCGGCGGCCTTGAAGGCGGCGAGCTCAGTATCGTCCACCGCGCCACGGCTTCGGATCACCGCGCGGGTGAAGTCGGCGACGGCGTTGAGCTTCGCATCCGGCACCTTGGCGTTGGCGCGCAGCGCGTTGACGACATCTTCGCTCAGCCCTGCCTTCTTGTATGCGACGGCGGTGTGGCCGGCGACGCAGAAGCCGCAGCCGTGGACCGCGGCGGCGGTGATCTGCACCGCCTCGCGCTCCGCCAGCGACAGCCCGCTGCGAGCATTGATGCCGGACACGGTCTGATAGGTTTCAAGCGCCACCGGCGCGTTGGCCAGCAGGCCGATCAGGTTCGGGATGAAGCCATTGGCCTTTTCGGCCTTGGCGACGCCGCCCCTGGCGGCTTCGGGCGCGGTTTCGGTGGTGAGAATGGGCAAGCGGGCCATGGAAATTCCTCCAGCACGGGATCAACTGAGCGGATCGGCGCGGAGGCGTCGGCCGCGTTGTCTTCAATTGATACCGGTGTAGCAAATTTCTATCGTCTGAGGCGCCTGTCCGGAAAATAACAAAACGATAACCGCTTAATGTGGCGTATTAGGGAGAAAATTCTCCTTGCGCCGAGTGTAGGAGAAAGTTCACCTGTGGGGAAGAATACGGGTGCAGCCGCCCGTGCCGGACAGCGGAACTTGGGCCGGGAATTTCGGTTTGAGCGCAACATTGGCCGGCTACCGCCGCCGCCTTTGAGGGGCGGGCCACCTGCCATCGGCGCGTCGTCATGCCCGGGCTTGTCCCGGGTATCCACGCCTTGAGGCGATTAAAATAAGGAAGGACGTGGATGGCCGGGACGAGCCTTACCATGACGGTAGAGGGGCAGAGCGTCCGATTGAATCATTGAGTAAGACCAAGCCGCGCCCAGGATCGCCGCCACAGCGTCATTGCGAGCGAAACACTCCAGAAGGCTACGAAGCAAGGACTGGATTGCTTCGTCGCTGACGCTCCTCGCAATGACGGAATCTGAAGCCGCTCTGATAACCGATAAAAAGACTGCGCGTCAGCCGAGCGACCGGGCTTCTTCCGGCAGCATGATCGGGATGCCGTCGCGGATCGGATAGGCCAGCTTGGCCGCGCGCGAGATCAGTTCCTGCCGCGCGGCATCGAATTCCAGCGGCCCCTTGGTGAGCGGGCACACCAGAATTTCCAGCAGTTTCGGATCGATGCTGGACTCAGAATGCTCAGTCTGGGGCATGGTCATCTCCGGTGAAGTCTGCGGGTTCTTTATCACAGCTTGGCGGACTGGCGACCGCTTTGCGGGGCCACGATCCGGATCAATTCCGCGATCGTCGTGGCCCGGACTGTTTCCGCACGCCCCGGAGACGCCGCCGCGTTTGCAACTGCAGGTCGGCCGGTCTGGTATTGCAGCACGGTGGCGTCGATCGCCGGCGACGATGGCGGCGAACGGTCTGCTCGCCATGCTGGTCAACGCCTGGGCGACGCGCGGCCGGCACTTCGGCTGGGTTCTGCTCGGCGCGGTGTCGGCGTTTGCGATCGCGGGGTATTGAGCAGGGGTTTACTGCAAAGGCGGGTCGCCGCTGGTGCTTTTCTTGGCGAGGTCCATCTGGGTGACGGCGATCAGGATTTCGGCGCGGGTCTTGAGGTCCGGCGCTTCCAGCATCGCCTGTTTCTCGGCGGGGCCGTAAGGCGACATCATCGCCAGCGCGTTGACCAGCGCCTCGTTTGGCGCTTTCTCGATTCCGTCCCAATCAACCTTGAGATGATTGACCTTGAGGAAATCGGACAGCACGTCCAGCAACGCGCCACGATCCACGTCGTCCTCGCCCTTGCGCGCGGTAAAGTCATCGACGAAGGGGAAAAGGTCCACCTTGCACTGCCGATACGGCGTCAGCACGCTCAACTCCTCAATCACCTTGAAGCGCGAGACCCCGGTGAGTTCGAGGATGTAGCGGCCGTCGCCGGATTCGGCGAGCTGCGTAATGCGGCCGACGCAGCCGACGCTGAACAGCGTCGGAAAATCGGGGTTTTTCGTGCGCGCGGTGTCAGGCTGGATCATGCCGATCAGGCGATGACCGTCGCGGAATGCATCGTCGACCATCGCAAGATAGCGCGGCTCGAAGATGTTGAGCGGCATCTGGCCGCGCGGCAGCAAGAGCGCGCCCGGCAGCGGAAACACCGGGATCACTTCCGGAAGATCGGCGGGGCCGCGGTATTCGGCATTGATCGGCATGGCTGGCCCTGATGGTGCGGAATGATGCCTTGTTGTCTGGTCTTATGAGAACAGGATCGTCGACAAGCGCTTGCGGCCTTCGATGGTGGCGTCGTCGGCGCCACCCCAGGCCTCGAAGAACTGAACAAGTTGCTTGCGCGCGCCGTCGTCGTTCCATTTGCGGTCGCGCTTGATGATCTCGAGCAGGTGTTGCGTGGCCTCAACGCGTTTGCCGGCGGCATTGAGCGCGGTGGCGAGATCGAAGCGCGCCTGATGATCGAGGGGATTGGCGGCGACCTTCTGTTCAAGCTCGGCGACGGGGCCGAGCGAGGTCGCCTGTTCGGCGAGATCGATCATCGCCTGCACCGCGCTCACGGCGGCCTCGGTCCGCTTGGCCTCCGGCACCAGGGCGAGGGTCTGCTTGGCCTGTTCGATCGCGCCGCTCTCGACGTAACAGCGCGCCAGTCCCGCGAGGGCTGCGATGTTGGCGGCGTCGACGGCGAGGACTTCGGCGTAGATCGCCGCGGCGCTCGAGGCGTCGCCGGCGGCCTGCGCGGCTTCGGCTTCCGTGAGCAGATCGGCGATGTCGCCGGCGGCATCGGGAATGCCCGCGGTCAACTTGTCGATGAAGGCCGTGACTTGACTTTCGGGCAGCGCGCCCATGAAGCCATCGGCCGGCTGGCCGTTGACGAAAGCGATCACCGCTGGAATCGACTGGATGCCCATCTGGCCAGGGATCGCCGGATGCTCGTCGATGTTCATCTTGACCAGTTTGACCTTGCCCTTGGCGGCGCGGACGGCCTTTTCGATGATCGGCGTCAGCTGCTTGCAGGGGCCGCACCACGGCGCCCAGAAATCGATCAGGACAGGCTGCCGCTTCGATTCCTCGATGACGTCCTTCATGAACGTCTGGGTGGTGGTGTCCTTGATGAGATCGGCGGCTGCCGGTGACGTCGCGCCGTCACCCTGCTCGAGAATTGTCACGTTAACCTCACCTGATGTTGCGCTTGCCGGATGAAATGCGGCTGTCGGGCTGTAAATGGCGTGGCGGGGCCTGATTTGCAATCCGCCGCCATGCCGCAACCCGGGTAGCGGGATTCTCCAGCGGGAATCAGGACAGCACCCGCAGCGCTGCAAAAAACCTTCAATAACAATACGTTATGTATTTCTGCCAATCTCTTGCCGGACAATCTGCCCGGATACACCGCCCCAGCCTGCCCAGCAGGCGAGCCGGAAAAGTCGCCGCGATGCGGTTTATTCGCGCCGGACGCCGCCAGCCTGTTGCATTCGCAGGCCGCTTTTGGCATAGCTCTGCCGCTCGGCGCTGCGTCGCCGGAGTTCTCGGATGCGGGTGTAGCTCAGGGGTAGAGCACAACCTTGCCAAGGTTGGGGTCGAGGGTTCGAATCCCTTCGCCCGCTCCAGAAATCGATTGCCGATCTCCAAACCATCGCGTCTCCAAACCATCGCGCCTTGAATCGATCAACCGTTACGGTTCGCGTGAGTGCATCTCGAGGCGTCACCGTTCCCCCTCCGGAAAAGCCAACGCAGGATGCTCACGGGCGCGTTGTGCGATGCACGCGGCAGTGACGTGGTTGAAGCCGCGCATCCGGCGTTGCCACATCTCAGGATATTTCGTCCTGCCAGCCGCGCGCGAAACGCACATCTCGGTGTCGATGAATATGATACCGTTCCTCTCTCTCGCATGATCTCGCAAGCGCCGGCCCATCGCAGGACGATGTCAGTTGGCGGTGCATCGACAATAACAATGGTCACAACATTGATTCAGGGAGGGACGCGATGAAATCAGCAATTGCAGGTTCGGTTCTGGCGTTGGCGACGGTGCTGTCGCTGGGCGGCTCGCCGCAGGCGACCGCCGCGGATGGCCTGAAGAGTTATCAGTCCGGCACCAAGGACTTCTGGAAGAATCCGCCGCCCGACTGGTTCCTGGGTGACGAGACGGAAGCGCAGAAGGGACTCGCGCCGCCGTCCGGTCCGCCAACCGGCATGTCGGATGCCGAACTCGCCGACGCCATGAAGAAAATCAAGCTGCCGAAAGGATTCAAGATCGAGGTCTACGCCTCGGGCGTGCTGGCGGCGCGGCAAATGGCGTGGGGCGACAAGGGCACACTGTTCGTCGGCTCGTTCGGCCTCGGCAACGTCTATGCGATCACCGACAAGGACGGCAAGAAAGAGGTCAAGACCATTCTCAAGGGTCTCAAGATGCCGACCGGGCTCGCCTATCTCAACGGCGCGCTCTACGTGGTCGATATCGACAAGATCATGCGTTACGACAATCCGGAGGCCAATCTCGACAAGATGCCCGAGCCGAAGGTGGTGTATGACGACATGCCGTCCTACGCCGCGCACGGCTGGAAATACATCGCTGTCGACAAGGACGGCTGGTTCTATATCCCGCTCGGACCGCCGTTCAACATCGGCCTGCCGCCGACCAGCGTGTCGCAGATCCGCCGCGTCGATCCGAAGACCGGCAA
>CAUJJN010000068.1 GCA_963204905.1 Pseudomonadota bacterium | reverse complement strand
CTCGCTCGGCAACAAGGGCCGCACCGAGGCCGGCGACGTGCAGGTGATGAGTGCGGGCTCCGGCATCCGCCACGCCGAATACAACCTCGAGCCGGTGCCGACCCGGATTTTCCAGATCTGGATCGAGCCGACGCAGGAGGGTGGTCAGCCGTGCTGGGGCGCCAAGCCGTTCCCGAAAGGCGATCGCTCCGGCAAGTTCGTTACCCTCGCCAGCGGCATCGCGGGTGATACCGACGCTCTGCCGATCCGCGCCGACGCGCGGGTGGTGGCGGCGACGGTCAAGGCCGGCGACAGCGTGAGCTATTCGCTCGGCGCCAACCGCAACGGCTATCTGGTGCCGGCCACCGGCGCGATCGAGGTCAACGGCGTGCGCGCCAATGCCCGCGACGGCATCGCCATCAGCGATGAGCGCGAGGTGACGATCACCGCGCTCGCGGATTCCGAACTGGTTCTCGTCGACGCGGCGTAACCAACCACACGACGTCATGCCCGGCCTTGTGCCGGGCATCCACGTCCTTCTCTGCACACAACTCAGGAAAGAACGTGGATGGCCGGGACAAGCCCGGCCATGACGAGAAGAGCATTTCCTCAACTGCACTTCTAATCGCCAAGCCAAACGGAGATCATCCATGGCAAAAGTTCTCGTCCTTTATTATTCCGCTTATGGCCATATCGAAGCGATGGCCAATGCCGTCGCCGAGGGCGCGCGCGAAGCCGGCGCCACCGTGGACGTCAAGCGCGTGCCGGAACTGGTGCCGCCCGATGTCGCCAAGGCTGCGCACTACAAGCTCGATCAGGCCGCGCCGATCGCCGATATCAATGACCTCGCCAACTACGACGCCATTGTCGTCGGCACTGGCACGCGCTTCGGCCGCATGTCGTCGCAGATGGCGAACTTCCTCGATCAGGCCGGCGGCCTGTGGGCCAAGGGCGCGCTGCACGGCAAGGTCGGCGGTGCATTCACCTCGACCGCGACCCAGCACGGCGGCCAGGAGACCACGCTGTTCTCCATCATCACCAACTTGCTGCATTTCGGCATGACCATCGTCGGCTTGAACTATGGTTTCGCCGGACAGATGGGCGTCAAGGAAGTCACCGGCGGCGCACCCTACGGCGCGACCACTATCACCGACGGCGACGGCAGCCGCCTGCCCAGCGCCAACGAACTCGCCGGGGCGCGCTATCAGGGTCGAACTATCGCGGAAACCGCAGCCAAGCTGCACGGATAACGAAGCTCCCGGGAGTCATGCATCTGACGCAGGACTCCCGCGCCGACGTCGCCGTTGCGGTGGCCGGCGCGGCGATTATCTCTGGCGGGACTGAAAGGAAGCCGCCATAAGCGAACTTTATTACCTCTACCACGCGGCTCCGAGCCCGCTGCCGCGTTTTGTCCTGAACTGGATTCGCAGCAACATCGCCCCGCGGCGATAAGGCCCGTTCGTCCTCACAAGGCGCGATCGATGGAGCAATCTTTTCCGATGGAAGGTTTGGCCAGCTTCGCATTTTCGTCGCGCTTCTCAGCACGTAAAAGCCCGCCTCGCCGGCGGGCTTTTTCTTGGTGTCTTCGCCGTTCCGTTGACGGAAAGCGGCTTACGACGCCTTCTGCAATGCGCTGATATCGTTCACGGCCTTGTTGAGATGAACGTGGCTATCGACGTGATCGACCCAACTCAACGGCACAAGATGATGCTTGCCGTCGGGCGAACTGGTCTTGGTCAGCTTGATCTTGTCATTTCCCTCCATGTGATCGACCTGACCGATCTTCTTGCCGGCTAAATCGAGCACGTCCATGTGTTCCTTGATCTTCGCGACATCCGTCATTTCGCTGCTCCTGTCATTTTTTATCGCAGCCCCTGACACTCACAACACCCATCGCCGCGACCGGTTGCATCCCATCGCAATTCATCCGCATGGGGAACCGTCTCCCCTCGCGACGCGTTAAGACAAAGACGCAACAACGGCGACAGGTTCGCCACGGAGATCAATCGCATGGACAAGGATCGTATCGCGGGCGCGGCCAAGGATCTCGCCGGCAAGGCGGAAGGCGCGTTTGGCAAGGTGACGGGCGATGCCGAAACGGAAATCGCTGGACGCGCGCGCGAGGCGGCGGGCACCGCGCAGAACGCATTCGGCCAGGCAAAGGATGCGATACGCGATCTCGGGGAGACCGCGAGCAGCTACGCACAGGATGCGATCGATGCTGGCGGCGACTATTACCGCGACGGTCATCGCGCTGTTGCCGCGACAATCAAAAAGCAGCCCATGACCGCCCTGCTGGCTGCCGGCGCCATCGGCTTCACGCTGGGTGTCTTGCTGACGCGCCAACCGCCCCGCCGACACTGGCGCGGCTGACATCCATCATTCCGCCGCAAGACGGCGGATCGCTTCGCGTAACGGCCGGGCGCTGTTGTCGTAGTCGCGCCATGCCTTCGATGTCTTCAGCAACTTCGGCACGGTCCGCAGCGTGAAACGCTTCGGATCGAGGCCAGTGCGAACCTGCGTCCAGGTCAGCGGCATCGACACCGTCGCCAGCGGCCGCGCGCGTGGTGAGAGCGGCGCCACCGCCGTCGCCATCCGGTCGTTACGCAGATAATCCAAGAAAATCTTGCCCTTGCGTTGCGCCTTCGCCATCGTAATGAGGTAGCGATACGGCTCGTCGTCGGCGAGACGACGGCAGACCTCCTTGGCGAAGGCCTTGGCGTCGGCCCACGTCAGCTTGTCGGATTCCTTCACCGCCAACGGCGTCACCACATGCAAACCCTTGCCCCCGGTGGTCTTGCAGAACGACACGAGGCCCAGCGCATCGAGCCGTTCGCGCATCGCCTGCGCCGCTTCGATCACTTCGTCAAAACCGATATCAGGCGCCGGGTCGAGATCGAACACCAGTCGCCCTGGTGTCACGGGATCGCCGGGCGCGTTGTTCCAGGCGTGCAGTTCGATACCGCCCATCTGCGCCACGGCGGCAAGTCCCTCGATGCGGTCGATCTGGAGATAGGGCTGGCGGTCGCCGGCGATCTTGATCAGCTCGAACAGATTCGACGCGCCTTTCATCGCGTGACGCTGGAAGAATGTCTCGCCGTCGATGCCATCCGGCGCGCGCACGATCGAACATGGACGCCCCTTGATGTGCGGCATCAACCAGGCGCCCACTGCCTCGAAGTATCGCGCCAGATCCAGTTTGGTGATCGGCGCGCCCGCACCGTCGTCCGGCCACAACGCCTTGTCGGGATGGGTGATCGGCACATCCATCACCACCGAAGTCCCCGAGGTCCGCGCGGCTGCGGCACGGCGAACGATCGAACCACTCTCCCGCGATGGCTTCGGCCTAGGTGCCGCAACGGGGGTTTCATCCGCCGGCGCGGGGCGCTCCGCCACCACGTCGTCCGCCGGCTTGTCCTCACGCAGGCCCTTGAACGCCGCCTGGCGAATGTTGCCCGCACCGGTCCAGCCGGCGAATTCGATCTCGGCCACGAGGTCGGGGCGCAGCCAGTGAACGTCGGCTTTCTTGGTCGGCGCGTTCCTGCCACCGAACGGGCTCTTGTTCGCGGCATTGGCCTTCAGCTTCGGCATCAAGCGCTTGACGACATCCTGCCCGAAGCCGGTGCCGACAATGCCGACATAGACCAGATGGTCGCCGCGATGAACGCCGGCCATCAGCGAGCGGAATTTACTGCCATTGCTCCGCCAGCCGCCGAGCACCACCTCGTGCCCGGCGCGGCATTTCGATTTGATCCAGTCCATGGTGCGCTCAGAGCGATAGGGCGCGTTGAGCTGCTTGGAGATGATGCCTTCCAGCGACATCCGGCACGCCGAGCGCAGCACAGCGTCGCCGCCGGTTTGAAAATGCTCGACGTAACGAATGTCGCCGCGCCCCGTCTCGCTGATACTGCCCTCCAGCAATTCAGCCAACGCCGCCTTCCGCCTGGAGAGCGGCTGATCACGCCAGTCGTGACCGGCCGCGAACAACAGGTCGAACGCGAAGAAGATCAGATCGTCGGTCTTGCCGTCGCTCAGGGCCGCTTGCAGGCTGGCGAAATCCGGCGCGCCCTTGTCATCGAGCGCGACGACCTCACCATCGACGATGCAGTCTGGCAGCTTCTCTGCCGTGGCGGCGATGGCCGGGAATTTCGCGGTCCAATCGAGGCCCTTGCGGGTGCGCAACGAGACCTCGCCGGCCGCAACCCGCAATTGAATGCGGTAGCCATCGAACTTGATCTCGTGGCCCCAGCCCACCCCGGTGGGCGGACGCTCGCGCAAGGTACAAAGTTGCGGGGCGATGAACTCCGGCATCGTCCCCGCGTTCCTCGTCCTGGCTTTCAAGGTCCTGGCTTTCAAGGTCTTGGCTTTCGAGGTCTTGGCTTTCGAGGTCTTGGCCTTCAAAGTCTTGGCTTTCAAAGTCCCGGCTTTGGCGGGTGAACGCTTCGCCCCGCTGCGCGCCTGCGCGGCCATACCCTTGCTGGAATCCCATTCGGCCCCGGCGGAAGCGCGCGTGCTGCGCGTCGTCATGAACGGCGTCGGCCCCTTGCCTTTGCCGGCCGCGATCTCCTCCATGCTGCGGCCGGAGGCGACGGACTCCGCCTGCTCAAGAATGTCGTTCGTCTTGCCCGCACGCGCCGCCGCGTCGCGGTGCTTGATCAGCAGCCAGTTGGTGCGCTTGCCGCCGGTCCGATCGTGCCGCATCCGCACCAGCACCCATTCGCCATGCAGCTTGTCGCCGTCCAATGTGAATTTGAGGTCCCCCGTCTTCAATCCGCGCTCGGGATCGTCACTGCTCCAGTAGCCGCGATCCCAGATCATCACGGTGCCGCCGCCATACTGGCCTTTCGGAATCGTGCCTTCGAAGTCGCCATAGTCGAGCGGATGATCCTCGACCTCCACCGCGAGGCGCTTGTCGGCCGGATCGAGCGAAGGGCCGCGCGTCACCGCCCACGACTTGAACACGCCGTCGAGTTCGAGCCGCAGGTCGTAATGCAGCCGGGTCGCGGCGTGCTTCTGGATCACGAAGCGCCGCCGCCTGCTCACCTTCACCGCCGCCGTGCCAGCGGGCTCGGCCGTCACCTCGAAATCCCGTTTGGCCCGGTATGTCGCAAGCCGTTTCTTCGCAGGTTGTTTTTTGGTGCGTTTCCTGGCGGCTTTCCTGATGATTTTCTTGGCGGCTTTCTTGGCGGCTTTCTTGGCAGGTTGTGGTCTGGCCATTCGTCACTCCGCGTTCGGAACGAAAAGTTCCCACCGCCGTTAAAGTTCCAGCTCCACGAAAGGGATCGCCATGCCGCCGCGTGCGTATTGGAAAGGCTTGCTGAAACTGTCGCTGGTGTCCTGCCCGGTCGCGCTCTACCCGGCGACGACAATGGCGGAACGGACGCATTTCCACCAGATCAACAGAAAGACCGGCCATCGGTTGCGCCAGCAGATGGTCGATGCCGAGACCGGCGACGTGGTCGAGAAGGACCAGAAGGGACGCGGCTACGAACTGTCAAAAGGCAAATACGTCGAGATCGACCCGGACGACCTCGACGCCGTGCAGATCGAAAGCAGCCACACCATCGAGATCGACGCCTTCGTGTCGCGCGAGGAGATCGACGAACGCTATTTCGAAAAGCCCTACTTCATCGCGCCTGACGGCAAGACCGGCATCGACGCCTTCGCCGTGATCCGCGACGCCATGAAGCGGCAGGACAAGGCGGCGCTCGCCCGCATTGTTCTGACCAACCGCGAGCACGTCATCGCGCTGCGGCCGCTCGACAAGGGGCTGCTCGGCACCACCTTGCGCTATCCCTACGAACTGCGCGACGCCGACGATTACTTCGACGACATCCCCTCGCCGCGCATCTCCAAGGACATGATCGACCTCGCCGCCCACATCCTCGACACCAAGTCGGCCAAGTTCGATCCCAGCACGTTCAAGGACAAGTACGAGACCGCATTGAAGGCGCTGGTGAAGCGCAAGGCGTCCGGCAAGACGATCAAGGCGCCAGAGCCGGAGGCCAAGCCCGACAACGTCGTCGATCTGATGGGCGCGCTCCGCGCCAGCCTCGGACGAAAGACGGCATCGCCGCGCGGAAGCCAGAGCACGGCCCGACGCAAGAGCCCGAAGACCACGGCGCGGCGCAAGCGGGCTTCGTGAGCGTCCGGCACTAAGAACAGCCCACTAAGAACAGCCTATGGCACAGGGACCAGTTCCGTCATTGCGAGGAGCGTTAGCGACGAAGCAATCCAGCCCAAATAAGAAAGACTGGATTGCTTCGCTCGCAATGACGGAGGTGAGACTCTGGAAAAGACTTGGGCCGCGCATGAAGCGCGGCCCAAGCGATTCTCACAAGCGGTGACAGGCAACGGACCGGGTTTCGGCATCGCTGCCGAAACCCGGATCGTTCTTACACCGCGTCCTTGGCAGCCTTGACCGGGCGCGCGCGCACGATCTTGCGGGCCGGCTTGGCCTTGAAGGTCATGGCTTCGCCCGTGAAGGGGTTGGTACCCTTGCGCGCCTTGGTGGCCGG
>CAUJJN010000067.1 GCA_963204905.1 Pseudomonadota bacterium | reverse complement strand
CTCGAGGTCGATGGCCAACTCGACCTCAGCAAGGCGCACGACATCGCACATGGACTCGAGCAGAGCATCCGCGAGGAATTCGGCGCCGACGTCGAGGTCGATACGCACATCGAACCGCTGGAGCCGGAAGCACCGGCAGGCATCGATGCATCCGCGACCCGCGTTGCGGAAATCGCTGCCGCGCTATCGCGCTTCGCGACCGAACACGGCATCCATGACATCCACAATGTGCGCGTGCGCGACACTGAGGCCGGGCAAATCGTCAATTTCCATTGCCGTGCCGCGCCGACCATGAGCGTGTTGCTGGTTCACGAAGCCGTCGACGATATCGAGCGCGCGATACGGCGCGCTTTCCCGGCTGTGAAACGCGTCATCAGCCACGCTGAACCCGCACGTTGAAGGCGAGACGCCGCTCGCACCGACGACGTTCCCGTTTCGGACTCACGCAGGTGGACGCCTTAGCGAAAAAGCGCCGTTGGACAAGAATTATTTCGCGTTAACGATTCGTTGACTCTCGACACATTGGCGAATCTGGATTCAAATCGCACTTGATTCGAAACTACCTGGGGGTCGTATCGAATCGGCAGAAACCGCAAACGTTCGCGACATCCGATCACCGGACAAGAACGAGAGCGTCGGACTGGCCGTAGCAGTGCGTTGCCGCCACCGGATTGAACCATTTCACCGGAGCGGCATTCCAGAGGAATTCCGAGGGGGCAAAGGCATGATGCGCGCGCGCACGCAAGGCGCATGCGTCCAATCCGATTCGATCAAGGGATTGGCGCAGTCGATCGCGAAACCGGCCTATCACCGGCTGCTGAATGCCGAGCCGGTGCTGCGCCGCGCGGTGCCCACCCTCATCATCGCATTCCTCGTCACCATCTGTTTCGGCGCCTATGTCCAGGTCACCGATCACGGCCGACAGATGCAGGCTTCGGCGCAACGCGACCTCACAGCGCTTGCCGACCTGGTGGCCGAACGCCTCGACCACAATCTCGCCGGGCGGCAGTCATCGGCGACGACATCTCACCTGCAGGCACTGTTGTCATCGCTGATTCCGGCGTGGGGTATCTCCGCAAGCCGCTCGATTTTGATCATGGGAGCCGATCAACGCCTCGTCGCCGGTCTCTCGACCGAACGGAATCGCGACCTCGATCGCGAACTGCTGACCACCCTCGCAACCACCGGGCATGCAATGCCCGTGCTCAACAAGGCCAGCGATATCATCGCGACATCGCGACCGCTGAAATCGCTCCCAGGCCACCATCTCGTGATCGCCCAGCAGCATGGCTCGCCGCTGTGGCAGTCGGATGCCGCGCTCGCCATCACGCTCTCGGCAACCACCGGCTTCGTCGTTCTGATTCTCGGCTTCGCATTCCATTGGCAGTCGAGCCGGGCCCGCGAGGGCGACCTCATCAACGACGCGGTACGTGGACGTATCGACACCGCGCTCAATCGCGGACGATGCGGTCTCTGGGACTGGGACCTCTCGCGCGGCCGCATCTTCTGGTCGCACTCGATGTTCTCCATCCTCGGCCTGGAGGGTCGCAGCGATCTCCTGACCTTTGGCGAAGTCAACGCCTTGGTCCGCTCCGACGACATCGACCTGTTCGAAATCGCCGACCACCTGATCTCCGGAAAGATCAACCACATCGATCAGAGTTTCCGGATGCAGCACAGCAACGGCCACTGGATTTGGCTGCGCGTGCGCTGCGAGCTGAGCCAGGGCGCGCGCGACGGCGGGCTGCATCTGATCGGTATCGCCGTGGACGTCACCGAACAGAAGAGTCTGGCGGAACGCACCGTCGAGGCCGACCTGCGCCTGCGCGACGCTATCGAAACCATTCCGGAATCCTTCGTCCTCTGGGATGCGGAGGATCGCCTCGTTCTCTGCAACTCGCACTTCCAGCGCCTGCATAAGCTGCCGGATATCGCGGTCGCGCCGGGAACGTCTTATGAAACGGTCTGCGAAGTCGGGAAAATGCCGCGCATCCGGGCACGCCTGCCCGCGAGCGACGCAACCGCCACCGGCGCGCGCACGTTCGAGGCCCAACTCGATGACGGCCGCTGGCTCAATGTCAGTGAGCGCCGAACCAAGGACGGCGGCTATGTGTCCGTCGGCACCGACATCACGCGGATCAAGGAGCATGAGCAGAAGCTGGTCGACAACGATCTGCGTCTGCGCGCTTCGGTGATCGACCTGAAACGGTCGCAGGCCACACTTGAGCAACAGGCGCTCGAACTCGCCGATCTCGCGCAGAAATACGCCGACGAGAAGGATCGCGCCGAGGAAGCCAATCAGGCCAAATCAAAATTCCTGGCCAACATGAGCCACGAGTTGAGGACGCCACTGAACGCGATCATCGGCTTCTCCGAGATCATGGGCAGCGGCATGTTCGGAACGCTGGGATGCGACAAGTACCAGGAATACTGTCACGACATCCTGACGTCGGGGCATTACCTGCTGGAAGTCATCAACGACATCCTCGACATGTCGAAGATCGAGGCGGGGCGGATGCAGCTCGATCTCGAACCGCTCAATCTCGCGCAGACGCTGACGGAATCGCTGCGCGTCGTCTCAGGCAAGGCGCAGGAAAAGTCCCTCGTGCTCGACGCTGACTTCGGCGATCAGGTGCCGCTGGTGGCGGACCGGCGCGCGATCAAGCAGATCGTCGTCAATCTTCTATCCAACGCCGTCAAGTTCACGCCGGATGGCGGCAGAGTGATCGTGCGCAGCCGGCTGATCGAAAATTCCATCGTGCTGATGATCGCGGATACCGGCATTGGAATTGCGCGTCAGTCCATGGTCAGGCTTGGCCAGCCGTTTGAGCAGGTCGAGGGTCAGTTGACCAAGACTTATCAGGGTTCGGGACTCGGTCTCGCGATCGCCAAGTCGTTGACCGGCCTGCATGGCGGTTCGATGCGGATGAAGTCGAAACCCGGCGCCGGCACGGTGATCGGCGTGACTCTGCCGTGCGACGGGCGCGCCCGCCCGCTCTCCGCAGCCGCCTAGTTCGTTTCGTCGACCAACGCGAGAAACACGTTCCTCACATCCGACTGTGTGTCGCGCACCCGCGCTTCCAGCGCCGAGAAATCCGGCGCGTCGCCTGCCCGGGTCATGATCCGCAACAGGTCTTCACCGGCGGTCGACGGATCGAACTTGCCGCTGACGCACAGCCGCAGGATCTGCGTCAGGTCGTGATAGAGCCGCGCTGCCGGCCGCAGCACTTCCATCGTCGATTGCGGCAGGATGCCAAGGCGCGCCGCGTTCTCCAGCACCTGCACGGTGCCGACGTTGAGAATCTCCGGCGTCTCCGCCGCATGAACAAGTTGAAGATATTGCGCGATGAATTCGATATCGACCATGCCGCCGGCGGCATATTTGATATCCCAGATATCGTCCTCGCCCTTCTCGAGCGCGATGGCGCGGCGCATCTCGGCAACATCGCTGGCAATGATGCGGCGATCGCGCGGGCGCGTCAGGACCTCTCGGATGATCCCCTCGATCCGGCCGCGGAATTCCGGCGACGCTGAGATCACACGCGCACGCGTCAGCGCCATGTGCTCCCAGGTCCATGCCTCGTGGTCCTGATAGTCGGCGAACGAGTCCAATCGTGACGCGACCGGCCCGGCGCGACCCGATGGCCTCAATCGCATATCGACGTCGTACAACACCCCATAATTGGTACGCGTGGTGAAAGCACTGATGAGTCGCTGGGTGAAGCGCGCGAAATACTGGCTGCCGTGCAAGGAACGCGCGCCGTCGGACTCAGGATATTGATGATCGAAATCGTAGATCAGAATGAGATCGAGATCGGACGATGCCGTCATTTCCCGGCTGCCGAGTTTTCCCATCGCCAGGATCGCGGTTTCCTGCTTCTGGACCCGGCCATACTGCTCGACGAACTGCTTGGTCACCAGTTGATGCACGGTTTGCACGATACCTTCGGCGACATCGGCGAACGCCGTACTGGCGTGTTGCGCCGACACCGTCCCGGACAGGATGCGCGCGCCGATCAGGAACAGGCTTTCCTGACCGAACAGTCGCAATCGGTCGAGAAATTCTTCGTAGGAGTCGGCGTCGGACAGCGTTGCGGCGAGGCGTTCCGAAAGCTCCTTGCGATCCGGCATCGCGCCGAAGAAGCGCGGATCGATCAGACCGTCCATCAATTGTGGCTGCCGCGCCAGCATCGCGCCCAGACGCGGCGCGGCGCCGAGGATCAACGCCACCAGCGCGACCAGATCGCTGTTCTGACCGAGCAGCGAAATCAGGCGCCCGCCTCGTTGCAGGGCTTGCAGAAAACTGTCGAACGCCGTCACCGCGTCGTCGGGTTCTTCGGCGTGGGCCAATCCATCGATCAATGCCGGGACGAATTCCTCGAAAGCCTTCCGTGTGGCCTCCACCTTCAGCACGCGATATTCGCCGGACATCCATTGCTGAACGGTGGATGCCACCATCAATGGCTTGGCGAAACCGAGAGCCGACAGCCGCTTGACCACGCGCGGATCGTCGGGTCCGGCGCGGTAATCGACGTCGGGGAGTTTCGCCGTGCCGGCCGGATCGCCCTCGAACAGCTTGCTATAATGCCCTTGCACGCAATTCAGATGGTGCAGCAAATCCTTGGCGAAGGCGTCGCGGCTGTCATAGCCGAAGAAAAATGCAAAGCGTTCGACCGCCTCGCGATCCTCTGGCAGCGAATGGGTCTGCTCGTCGGCGATCATTTGCAGCCGGTGCTCGACGCGGCGCAGGAATTGGTAGGCCTCGCTCAACTCGTCGCGCGCCACCGGCGTGATCCAGTTGTTGGCCGCCAGAATGTTCAGCGTCTCCAGCGTCGGCCGCGAACGCAGTTCGGGATGCCGACCGCCGGCGATCAACTGCTGGGTCTGCGCGAAGAATTCGATCTCGCGAATGCCACCCCGCCCGACCTTGACGTTGTGCCCCTCGACCGAAATGTCGCTCTGGCCGCGGAACGACTGCATCTGCCGCTTCATGTCGTGGACATCGGACAGCGCGGCGAAATCCAGATGCTTGCGCCAGACGAACGGCGCGATCTCGCTGACCAGCGCCTCACCCGCGGCGAGATCGCCGGCGCAGGGGCGCGCCTTGATCATCGCGGCGCGCTCCCAGGTGCGGCCTTCGCGCTCGTAATAGTCGAGCGCGGCCGCGGTCGAGATCGCCACTGGCGTCGATGCGGGATCGGGCCGCAATCGCAAATCGACACGGAACACGTAGCCGTCGCCGGTGCGCTGCTGCAACATCCGCGACAGCCCTTGCGTGACGCGCACGAAAAACGGCTGCGGTTCGATATCCGGCGCCAGCGTCGGCGCGGCGAGATCGAAGAAGACGATGAGATCGACATCGCTGGAATAGTTGAGTTCACCCGCGCCCATCTTGCCCATGGCAAGAATGACGAGGCCGCTCCCCTCCTCCGGCCGCTCGGGCACCGGTGGCAAGAGCTTGCCGCGCGCGACCTCCTGCAATAGCAGAAAACGCAACGCGCATTGCACCGATGTCACCGCAAGATCGGTCAGCGCCTGCGTCACCCGCATCACCGGCCAGACGCCGCCGATGTCGCACAGCGCGATCATCAATGCCGCCTCTGCCTTCAGCCGCCGCAGCAACTGCATCGCTTCTGGCTGGTCGGCGGCGGTTGGAACGTCTGCGACGGCTTTCGCGATCAACGTCGCGAAATGCGCCTCCGGGTCGGATCGCAGCAGGCGGACAAGCCGGCCGGCGTCGTCGCGGATCAGATCAAACAGATAGGGCGACGCTTCGGCGATGCCTTCCAGCAACGTACGAATTTTAGGAAACCGCTTTGCAATGCCATCGATCGCCACCGCCTGCTCCGGCGCGAGATCAGCCAGCCAGCCGGCAAGCCGTTGCGCGGCTTCCGATGGAGCGAACACGACCGGGCCGGCCACCACCTGAGCAGCCAGGGAAGACAGATCCGCGTCGCCCGTCGCGGAGGCATTCATGCAGGATGCGTTTCCTGTTGAGAAGATTGTTCCCCCAGTCCCTCGCCCGAATGCGCGGGAAATGCAAGGGTTGCGCGCAGTCCGGGGCCGGCGTCGTCCAGCCGCAGTTCGCCACGATGCAGTTTCGCCACCGCCGAGGCGAGGCTGAGGCCCAGACCCGAACCCGGCAAGGTCCGGCTGGCCTCCAAACGAACAAAACGCTCGGTGGCACGCCTGCGGTCGGCTTCCGGAATGCCGGGTCCGCGGTCGGTCACGCTCAGGAGAACGAAATCGCCGGCCAGACGCGCCTCGATCAGAATCGACGGTGGCGGCGCATCCGGCGCGGCCTGCGCCGATTTGCCATACTTGATGGCATTCTCGACCAGATTGGCCAGTGCCTGGCTGACCAGTTCACGATTGCCGCGAAGCGGCGCCGGACTGGCTTCGACGTGCAACGTCAATCCGCTGTCTTCGGCGAGCGGCTCATAGAGTTCATGGATGCCTTTGGCGACATCGGCCGCATCGAAATCCTCGACTGCCCCTGCTTGTCCCGATTCCGCCCGCGCAATCATCAACAACGCGTTGAAGGTGCGGATCAGACCGTCGGATTCCTCGATGGTCCGTTCCAGAGCGGTGCGATAGTCCGCCTCATTGCGCGACATCGCCAACGCCTCCTCGGCGCGATTGCGCATCCGCGTCAGCGGCGTCTTGAGATCGTGGGCGATGTTGTCGGAAACTTCCTTGAGGCCGTTCATCAACGCCTCGATCCGCTCCAGCATCAGATTGAGGTTGTCCGCGAGGCGATCCAGTTCGTCGCCGCTGCCTCCCACCGGCAACCGTTCGCTGAGATCGCCCTCCATGATGCGACGGGTGGTGGCGGTTATCGCATCGATCCGGCGCAACACACGCCGGCCAACGAACACCCCCGCGGCAAGGCCCAGCACGACGACCACCAGCATCGACCATTGCGCGGCTTTCGCGACGATGCCGAAGATGCGCCGGCGCTCCTCGAGATCGCGGCCAACCAACAGGTGAAAACCGTTGCTGAGTTCGGTGATGCGCACCAGCGCGCGATGCGGCGCCTTGTCCTGTTCCTCAAGACGCTGATAGGCGGTCTCGAGCCAGCCGGAGCCCGTCATCGTCCCCGGCGGCAGCGCGCCGACATTGCCGGCCACCGCCTGCCCGCTGGGTGTCACAAGAAGATAAAGATTGGCGCCGGGACGCAGCGCCCGGTTCTCGATCGCAAACGATACTCCACGCAAGCCGCGCCGGTTGAACAGATCGGTCAGGTCGGCGAATTCAGCGTTCACCGTGGTGGTGATCTGCTCGGTGATCATGCGGCGCGTATTCCAGGCGAAGAAGCCCAGCAACGAGGCCGCGAACAGTGCGAACAACAGCAGATAAACCAGCGTCAGGCGAAACGCGGTGGTGCGGATCAGCTTACCGAATGCCGTCACGGATCATATACCCGGCGCCGCGGATGGTGTGCAGCAAGGGGCGTTCGAATCCCTTGTCGATCTTGGAGCGGAGCCGCGAGATATGCACGTCGATCACGTTGGTCTGTGGATCGAAATGATAATCCCAAACATTTTCCAGCAGCATGGTTCGCGTCACCACCTGCCCGGCATGCTTCATCAGATATTCGAGCAGCCGGAATTCACGCGGCTGCAAGGTGAGTTCTTCCTTGCCGCGTGCAACGCGATGCGAAAGCCGATCCAGTTCGAGATCGCCGACACGGTAGACGGTCTCCTCCGCCGGGCCGCCATGGCGGCGCGACAGCACCTCGACGCGCGCCAGCAGTTCCGCGAAGGCATAGGGCTTCGGCAGATAATCGTCGCCGCCGGCGCGCAAACCCTTGATGCGGTCGTCGACCTGACCCAGCGCCGAAAGAATCAGGGCCGGCGTACGATTGCCTTTGTCGCGCAGCGTGCCGATGACGGACAGGCCATCGCGTTTCGGCAGCATCCGATCGATCACCAGCACATCGTAGTCGCCGCCATCGGCCATGGAGAGACCTTCCTCGCCGTCTCCGGCAAGATCCGCGACATGGCCGACCTCGCGAAAAGCCTTCGCGAGATAGTCCGCCGATTCGCGATCATCCTCGATAATCAGCAAGCGCATCTGATTGTCTGTTTCACCTGGCGTCACGGTTCGTTCCCTTCAACATGGCCTGATCGCATCCTTGACGCAAGACGAGGTGACGCGGCCCGGAAACAAAGAAAGGCGGACGACGAAGCTGGGGGACTTCGCCGCCCGCCAGACCTTCCAACGGAGGGGGCTGATCCATTGGAAGCAGTTCGAGAAATGGGCGATCAGCCCTTGGCGAGAGGCACCGCGACGAAGCGCAGTGAACCACCGGAGCGAATCCGCATCAGCACGCTGTTCTTGTTGTCCGCCTGAGCCGACTTGATGGCGTCGCGCACTTCTCCCGAATCGCCGACACTCTTGCCGGCAACTTCGAGGATGACATCGCCCTCCTTGAAGCCGCGCTCGGCGGCCGCGCTGTTGGGATCGACATCGGTGACAACAACGCCTTCCTTGCCGGCGCCGGCAACGGACGCGGCCGGTGCGACGGTCAGACCAAGACGAGGCACCTCGGCACCGCGCGACATGCGCCCGCGATCGCGACCGCGTTCGAAGTCGGCACGCGCCTCCTTCTCGTTCGGCATCTTGTCGAGCGTGAGCGTCACGACCTTGTCCTGCCCCTTGTGCAGCAAGTCGATCTTGATCGAATTGCCGGGCGAATAGCCGCCGATGGTGCGGGCGAGCTCACGCGCATCCTTCACCGGCTGGCCGTTGACGCCCTTGATCACGTCACCCGACTGAATGCCCGCCTTGTCGGCCGGTCCATTCGGTTGCGGCTCGGCGACCAGCGCGCCCTCGGCCGTTTTCAGGCCCAGACTGTCGGCGATGTCCTGCGTCACCGGCTGAATCTGCACGCCGATCCAACCGCGACTGACAGTGCCCTTGTCCTTCAACTGCGCAACGACGCTCTGCACCGTCGAGGCCGGAATCGAGAACGCGATGCCGACGCTGCCGCCGGACGGCGAATAGATCGCGGTATTCACGCCGATGACGTTGCCCTGCATGTCGAACGCCGGACCACCGGAGTTGCCCTTGTTGACCGGCGCATCGATCTGGATGAAATCGTCATAGGGACCGTTGCCGATATCGCGTCCGTTAGCGGAGACGATGCCTGCGGTCACCGTTCCGCCGAGGCCGAACGGATTGCCGACGGCAAGCACCCAGTCGCCGACCCGCGCCTTGCCGGTCGAAAGCTTGGCGAACGGCAGATCGGACGCGCCCTCGACCTTGATCAGAGCCAGATCGGTGCGAGGATCGGTACCGATCACCTTCGCCGTGTAGGTCTTGCCGCCATCGGTGGTTACCTCGACCTTGTCGGCGCCTTCGACGACGTGATTGTTGGTCACGGCATAACCGTCCGGGGAGATGAAGAAGCCGGAGCCCTGCCCCATCGAGGGACCGTGGCGGCCGCGCATGCCTGGCGGCATCCCATCCGGACCGCCGAAGCGGCGGAAGAAGCGCTCCATCGGCGAGCCAGGCTGGAACGGTGAGGACTCGTCATCGGAGTCCGACACCTTCTCCTTGATGCGAACCTTGACCGAAATCACCGACGGCTTCACGCGCTCGACGATATCGGCAAAGCCAACCGGAGTTTGAACCTTGCTGACCTCGGTGTTGACCTGCGCATGGGCCGGAGTCGAGAACAGGTCGAAATTGCCGGACGACGGGCTAAAGCCGTAAACGGCGGCACCGAGACCCGCGACCACGGAGGCCATCAGCGCGAACTTGCGCAAGGACAGCACCGAACGGCGCGGTTGATAGATCGGAGCGGAAGTGAGGTCGGAAGGGCGGTCGATCATGAAAGTCTCCAAGGGCCAGAATCAGATCGCGACATGCATCGCATGGCCTTGAAGATGGGATCTGTCGCCTTACGACATGCTGGCGAGGGAATTAATCTTTTGTAATCTTGGAAGAAGGCGCGGAAAGCCTAGTCCGGGCGCTCCGCGCTCCCGGCCGCAAGGAGCTTTCGCAACCGGGCTTCTTCCTCCGGCGTCAACGCGCTGCGGTCGCCACCGTCGTTTGCCGCAAGCCCCGAGCGGCGACGATGCTGCCACCACAAACCAAAGACACCGCCGCCGAGCGCCAGCGGCGTCAACAGCCACAGCAGCAAGGTCTGCCCCTCGAAGCGCGGCTTGAGCAGGACGTATTCGCCGTAACGCGCCACGAGAAAATCGATCACCTGCCTGTTGCTGTCGCCGGCGGCGATACGCTCGCGCACCAGGAGCCGCAGATCGCGCGCCAAAGGTGCGTCGGAATCGTCGATGGATTGATTCTGGCAGACCATGCAGCGCAGTTCGCGCGACAGCTCCCGCGCGCGGGTTTCCTTCGCGGGGTCCTTCATCACCTCGTCGGGCTGCACGGCCCGAACGGGCGCGAAGCCGAACGCCACGCAACAGATCAGGAAAGCCGCGACGAATTTCTTCACGAGCCTACTCCGCCGGCTGCAAGCCACGCGACGCTTTCGCGGGCTTCGGCGCGCCGACGCGCAGCCGACGATCGGACAGCGACAACAGTCCGCCGAACGCCATCAGCAGCGGCCCGTACCAGATCAGCAGCACCATCGGCTTGTGATAGATGCGCACCGCGATGGCGCCGCTGGCGGCCGTGTCACCCAGCGAAATATAGAGCTGGCTGACACCGCGCGACATCAATGCGGCCTCCGTGGTCGACATCGCGCGCGTCGAGAAGCTGCGCTTCGAGGGCGCCATCGCGCCGATCACCTTGCCGCCTTCGCTCACGGTGAAGTGCGCCAGCATCTCGCCGAAGTTGGGCCCTTGCCGCTGACTGATATCATCCAGCTTCAACTCATAACCCGCGACTTTGGCGACATCGCCGGGCTTCAGGGTCGAAATCAGTTCGGTGTTCCAGGTGGTTTCGCAAACGATGCCGATCAACGCCACGCCGACGCCGACATGCGCGAACATCGTTCCCCAGCTTGCGCGCGGCAACCCGCGCGCGCGGCGCAAACTGATGGACAGCGGCATCCGAAACACCATGCTGCGCTCGGCGATATCCGTCAGCGCGCCGACGATGACGAACACCGCAAGCCCGATCGCCAGCGGCGCGAAGGCGCTGCCGCCGCGGGTCCAGGCCCACAGCACCGCGACCGACACCAGCGCCACGATCCCCGCGGCGTACAACCGTTGCGACGCTCCGGCGAGATCGCCGCGCTTCCACGCCAGCAACGGGCCGAACGGCAAGGCCAGCAACAAGGGCACGAACAGCGGCGCGAAGGTCAGATTGAAGAACGGCGCGCCCACCGAAATCCGCTCACCGGTAAGCACCTCAAGCGCAAGCGGATAGAGCGTGCCGATGAACACGGTGGCGCAGGCCGTCGTCAGCAACAGGTTGTTGAGCACCAGCGCACCCTCGCGCGAGATCGGCGCGAACAACCCGCCCTGCTTCAGCGAGGACGCCCGCCAGGCGTAAAGCGACAGACTTCCGCCGATGAAAACGCACAGGATCAACAGAATGAAAACGCCGCGTGTCGGATCGGTAGCGAACGCGTGAACCGAGGTGAGCACGCCGGAGCGGACCAGGAAGGTGCCGAGCAGCGACAGCGAGAAGGTCAGGATCGCCAGCAGGACGGTCCACACCTTCAGCGCGTTGCGCTTTTCCATCACCACCGCGGAATGCAACAGCGCGGTGCCGGCGAGCCAAGGCATCAGCGAGGCGTTTTCCACCGGGTCCCAGACCCACCAGCCGCCCCAGCCGAGTTCGTAATAGGCCCAGTACGATCCCATCGCGATGCCGAGCGTCAGGAACGTCCACGCCATCAGGGTCCATGGCCGCACCCAGCGCGCCCATGCCGCATCGATGCGGCCTTCGATCAGCGCCGCGATGGCGAAGGAAAACGAGATCGAGAAGCCGACATAGCCGAGGTAGAGCATCGGCGGATGAATCGCGAGGCCGGGGTCCTGCAACACCGGATTGAGGTCGCGGCCTTCGAGCGGCGGATTGGCCAGCCGCAGGAACGGATTCGAGGTGAGCAGGATAAACAGATAGAACGCCGTCGACACCCAACCCTGCACGCCGAGCGCATTGGCGCGCAACGAGAGCGGCAGATTGCTGCCGAACATCGCGACCAATCCGCCGAACAGCGCCAGAATGCTGACCCACAGCAGCATCGAACCTTCGTGATTGCCCCAGACGCCGGTGATCTTGTAGATCAGCGGCTTCATCGAATGCGAATTCTCGTAGACGTTGGCGACCGAGAAATCCGACATCACATTCAGCGCGACGAGCGCGAGAAACGACAGCCCCACGAACAGCAATTGCGCCAGCGCCGTGGAGCGGGCGACGTTCATCAGCACCGGATCGCGCAGCTGCGCGCCGATCATCGGCACCGTCGACTGGATCAGCGCCAGCGCCAGCGCCAGCACCAGCGCATAATGCCCGGCCTCCGCGATCATCGCGAGGCTCCCTGCATCGGCTTCACACCAGTGTCGGGCTTCTTGCCGCCCTTTTCGTAGTCGTCCTTCCAATGGCCCTGTTTCTTCAGGGCATCGGCGACGTCCTTCGGCATGTAGGTTTCGTCATGCTTGGCGAGCACGGTATCGGCCTTGAACACGCCGTTGCCGTCCAGCGCACCTTCGGCGACGACGCCCTGCCCCTCGCGAAACAGGTCCGGCAGAATGCCTTTGTAGGCGACCTCCAGCGCGTTGCTGCCGTCGGCGATCTTGAACGTCACCGCGAGGTTGTCGCCGCGCTTGAGCGAGCCGGGCTCGACCAGACCGCCAAGCCGAAACCGTTTGCCGGGGGGAACATGCTTTTCGGCCACCATCTGCGGCGTCGAGAAGAACACGATGGAATCGCGCAAGGCGTTGAGCACCAGCGCAATGGCAACACACAGCACCAGCAGCGCGCCGCCAATCATCGTCAATCGCCGTTGCTTGCGTGTCATGCCGTCCTATCCGCCGAAACCCGGTTCCCGCCGTTCGGGATCAGGTATTATCCATCTATCCCGAGCGCCTTGAGGCCTTCGTTGAGCTTACGCAAATCTCCCTCGCTGGCCGCGAGTGCACGTCGCGCGTCGTCCCGCGCCGCGCGCGCATTGTCGGGCTCGTTGAGCACCATATAGGCCCGCGCAAGCCGCAACCATCCCTCGACGTCGTCGCCGTTCTGCTTCAGCCGCGCCGCGAGACGATCCACCATGCCGCGGATCATCGCGCCGCGATCGCTCTCGCTCATCCCCTGCGCCGATGCGATAGTGTCGTTCGACAACGACGGCATCTTCGCACCATCCGGCGACGTGGGAGCAGTCACCCCGACCCGCGCCAGCGCGGCTTCGAGCACCGGCCGCCATGGCGCATCGGGCGGCGCCTTGCTCAACAGGTCCTGCCAGAGCGCTGCGGCATCCTTGGGTCGCCCGTCCTGCTCGGCCGCGAGACCGAGGAAATAGCGCGCCTTGGGTTCGTCGGCGTCAAGCGCCACCGCGCGCTCGAATTCCGCCTTGGCTTCCGCCGTGACGACGCCATTGGCGGCACCGGCCAGCGCCTCGCCAAGGCCGGCGCGGCGCGCGGCGCTGTCGCCGTCGTAACGAATAGCGTTGCGGAACGCCTGCGCGGCTTCCTCGAAACGGCCAAGCCGCCCCAGCACCGGCGCGAGCACGGTCCAGCCGCGACCGTCGGTCGGATGCTTCTCCAGATGCGATTGCACCTGGGCGACCAATTGTTCGAGCGATTGTCCGGCGGCCGGCGCGCGGGTGCGGCTTGCCAGCGGAAAATCCGGCATCGCGGGCGAACCAAGATGAAGATAGAGCGCGCCGGCGAGCACGGGAACGCCGACAAGCGCGACCAGCGCCACCGCGCGGCGCATCCGCAGGCTCGACGACACCGTCCTCGCCTGCTCGGTATCGGCGGCGGCCAGCAGGCGGCGGCTGATTTCGACCCGCGCCGCCGCGGCTTCGGTTTCGCCGATGAGACCGCCCGCGATATCGCGGTCGATCTCCGCCAGCTGATCCTGATAGACCGCCGATTCACGGCCCTCGCGCTTGACCGGCGTGCGACGGCCAAGCGGCCAGAGCACGGCGAAAATCGCTCCGACGGTCATCAACGCGAGCAGAAACCACAACGACATTCAGCACGATTCCGATAACGGAGGCGCGGCACGAATAACCGCCGCGAACGAGCGGGTTACATCATGCCTGCGGCAGCGGCGCAATTGACAATTACGACACCGGAACCGGTGAAAAATACTGTGAAAACTGGAGAATTAGCCCGCGCGGGGGGATTTGCGCTCGCCGTTCTGGGCGGACTCGGCGGCCCGCTCCATCAGCGCGGCATAGTCGCTGCCGAACAGCACCTCGCAGAAGCGGATCGCGGCCCTGGCCTGCATCTGGCGAAACGGCAAGGTGCGGCTGTCCGCGCCGCGCAAGGATTCCACCAGCGCCTCGGTGGTCGGCTCCAGATAGTGCTGCAAATCCGAGAACGTGCGCAGCGTCACCTCGTTGATGGCCAGTTCGCTAGCGTAGGTGCGGCACACCGCGACAAAATCGATCAGGGCCGCGGTTTCCTCGACATCGATCGAATCGAGCCGACTGGTGGCGGAAATCTCCTTGGCCGGGCGTTGGCGCAGCAGGCGACGAACGCGGCCCGGCACACTGTCGATCACGGTTTGCAGCGTATTCGAGATATCAACGCGGATCGCGGCGAGCTGGCGGCCCCACACCGAGTCGTTGCGAATATCCAGTTCGGTTCGTAGCCCGCGGACGCCATCATGGACGGTCTTGAGACGATCAGGGACGTCGTTGAAATTGCCGCGCTTGATGTCGGCGCGCAGCCCGCCCGCGATCCGGGT
>CAUJJN010000066.1 GCA_963204905.1 Pseudomonadota bacterium | reverse complement strand
CATCCGATCCACAATGCCACTGGGCCTCCCAAGCAGGCCCGGGAAGGCGGATCCGGATAACGACCGCGAGCCAGGAGACCGGCCGTTGACGAACGAATGCGTTCGACGGTGGGTCGACGGAAGGGGCTATGATGAAATTCCAGAAGTTCGCTGCCGGCACGGCAGCCTGTCTTGCGTTGTCTCCGATTTGCGGAAGCGCGAATGCGCAATCACGCCTGGAGCAGCTTCCCGATATCGTCGTGACAGCGGACCGCGCGCCGGAGCCGATCGGCTCCACCGGCAGCGCGATCAGCGTCATCAGCGGCGAGACACTGGCGACCAGCAACCCGACCTCCATGGTCGACGCGCTGCGCTCGGTACCGGGCCTCGCGGTGACGCAGGCCGGCGGTCCCGCCGGCACCACCGGCGTGATGCTGCGTGGCGCCAACACCGGGCAGACGCTGGTGCTTGTCGACGGCATCCGGGTCAACGATCCGAGCGGCGCGGCCGGCGATTTCAACTTCGCGTTGATCGCGCCCGGAACGGTGGATCGGGTCGAGGTGCTGCGCGGGCCGCAAAGCGCGCTCTACGGCTCCGACGCCATGGGCGGCGTCATCAACATCATCACCAAGAAAGGCGGCGGGCCGGCGCAATATTCGATCCGCACGGAAGGCGGCAGCTACGGCACCGCGTCGACAACGGCATCGATGAACGGCTCGACCGGACCGTGGGCTTACGCCGTCACCGCCAGCGGACAGCACACCAACGGTTTTTCCAGCTACGGCTACCGCATTCCGTCCATTGAAGCGAAGTATCCGAACCTCGAGAAGGACGGCATGGACCGCATCGGCGGCTCGGTGCGCGTCGGTTACGACGCCGGCGAAGGTTTCCGGTTCGACGCCGGCGTGATGTCCACGTTCACGCGCGGCGCCTACGACGCCTCGTTCGGCGCGACGCCGGATACGCCGTCGAATTCCAATCAGTTGCAGCAACAGATCTGGGCCAAGGCCGCCGTCGATTCGCTGGGCGGCATGCTGACGCAAAGCATCACCGCCTTCGCCAGCCAGATCGACCGCACCTTCAACGACTACTCGTCCTATGGCATCAACGTGCTGCCCGCCAACAGCTACGCCACCTCGACCGATTTCCGCGGCAACAGCTTCGGCGCGGAATACCAGGGCGACCTGAAGATGGGCGCCGCCGGTTCGCTGGTCTATGGCGCGCGCACCCAGCATGAAACCGCCGACACCTTCGGCTCCACGCTGCTGCCGGTCCCGACGCCGCGATTGCAGACATTGAGCGCGACCCAGGACACCAATTCGGTGTTCGCGCTGTGGAAGCTGCCGATCGGCGAGCGTTTCACCGTCACCATGGGCGGCCGGGTCGACGACGTGGTCGATGTCGCGACCTTCGCAACGTGGCGCACCACGGCGGCCTACAATATCACCGAGACCGGCACCAAGCTGCGCGCCAGCGCCGGCACCGGAGCCAAGGCCCCGACGCTGTATCAGCTTTATGCCACACCTTACGGCAATCCCGGCCTGAAGCCGGAGGAAAGCTTCGGCTACGACGCCGGCATCGACCAAAGCCTGTTCGATGGCCGGGTGATGGTCTCGTTGACCGGCTTCTCCAACGATTTCAGCAACCTGATCAACTTCGCCTACGACGCCGCCCATCCGATGGGGCACTACGTCAACGTCGCCCGCGCCGAGACCTCCGGTCTCGAGCTTGGCGCCGACGTCAACCTCCTGCCGGGCGTGCTGCGGCTGAAGACCGCCTACACCTATCTCCATGCCAAGGATCTCTCGACTGGACTGACGCTGGCGCGTCGGCCAGAGCATTTGGCGCGGATCGCGCTCAGCTACAACCCGACGCCGAACTGGCTGATCGAGCCGCGCATCCTGATGGTGTCGAAGCGCTTCAGCGGCAACAACGAAACCAGCCCGCTGGCCGCCTACACCCGCGTCGATCTCTACACCGAGTACAAGATCGACAATAACTGGAAGGTGTTCGCGCGCGGCGAGAACATCTTCAACGAGCGTTATCAGGAAGTGCTTAACTACGGCACCACCGGACCCGCGGTCTACGGGGGCTTCCACGCTACATGGTGACGGAGAGCGCCGCAGCCAGCCGACGGACCAGCACCATCGTCGTCATGACGTTGCTGGTCGTGCTGCTGGCGCTGACCTCGCTCGGCGTCGGTCCTGTGCGCATGTCGCCGCTGACGGTGCTTGAGACGCTGTTCGGCGGCGGCAGCGACGTCTATCGCGTCATCGTGCAGGAGATCCGCCTGCCGCGCACCATCCTCGCGGTCGCCATCGGCGCCATCCTCGGTTTGTCCGGCGCGGCGCTGCAAGGCTTGCTGCGCAATCCCCTTGCCTCGCCGTCGCTGTTCGGCGCGCCACAGGCGGCGGCATTCGGCGCCGTGCTGGTCATCGCGCTCGGTCTCGCCGACGTCCGCTCCTACGCCCTGCCGGGTGCAGCGATCGCCATGGCGTTCGTCTCGGTGTTCGCATTGCTGGTGGTGGCGGGGCGCAACGCCGGGCTGCTGATTCTCATCCTTGCCGGCCTCGCGATCTCCAGT
>CAUJJN010000065.1 GCA_963204905.1 Pseudomonadota bacterium | reverse complement strand
CACAACATCGGCTTCATCGCATTGGATGTGATGGCGCGGCGTCACGGTTTTTCACCGTGGCGCCGTCGCTTTCAGGGCGAAACCTCGGAAGGCATGCTCGACGGCGAGCGGGTCGTGCTGCTCAAGCCCGCGACCTACATGAACGAATCCGGTCGCGCCGTCGGTGAGGCCATGCATTTCTTCAAGCTCTCGCTCGATGACATCAGCGTGTTTCACGACGAACTCGAACTGCCGCCCGGCAAGATTCGCGTCAAGGTCGGCGGCGGGATTGCGGGACACAACGGTCTGCGTTCGATCTCCGCACATGCGGGTAACGATTATCGTCGGGTGCGGATGGGGATCGGCCATCCCGGCGTGAAGGATCTGGTTCACGCCTATGTGCTGAACGATTTCGCCAAGGCGGAGCGGCCACGTTTCGAGACATTGTGCGACATCGTGGCCGACAACGCCGCGCTGCTGGCGGCCGGCAAGGATGCGACGTTCCAGAACAAGGTGCATCTGGCGATGCAGGCCAAGGGGTTTGGCGGGGAGAAGGACGAAGGCGACGGCAACGGCGCCAAGTAACTATCGGCTAATTATCGGCGTTATCGCCGGACTTGATCCGGCGCTCTGTCTTTCTCGCAAGATGGATACGCGGCTCGAGCCCGCGTATGACGCAGTCACGGATTGAGGGTCACATGGGTTTCAAATGCGGCATCGTCGGGCTGCCGAACGTCGGCAAGTCCACCCTGTTCAACGCGCTGACGGAAACGGCGGCGGCGCAGGCGGCGAACTATCCGTTCTGCACCATCGAACCCAATGTCGGGGCGGTGGCGGTGCCGGATGCCCGGCTCGATCAACTGTCGGGGATCGCCAAGTCGCAGCAGATCATCCCGACGCAACTGACTTTCGTGGATATCGCCGGTCTGGTGAAGGGCGCGTCGAAAGGCGAGGGACTCGGCAACCAGTTTCTCGCCAACATCCGTGAGGTGGATGCGGTGGCGCATGTCGTGCGCTGTTTCGAGGATTCCGACATCACCCATGTTGAAGGCAAGATCGCGCCGCTGGCGGACATCGAGACCATCGAAACCGAATTGATGTTGGCTGACCTCGAAAGCCTCGAGAAGCGTGTCGACAACCTGTCGAAGAAGGCCAAGGGTGGCGACAAGGATTCCAAGGAGCAACTCGATCTCGTCGAGCGCGCGCTGAAGCTGTTGCGCGACGGCAAGCCGGCGCGGTTTCTCGAACGTAAGCCGGAGGAAGAGCGCGCCTTCCGGATGCTCGGCCTGTTGAGTTCGAAGCCGGTGCTCTACGTCTGCAATGTCGAGGAGAGCGCGGCCGCCAACGGCAACAGCTTTTCGCAGGCTGTCTTCGATCACGCGAAGAAGGAGGGCGCGGTGGCCGTGGTCATCTCGGCGAAGATCGAATCCGAGATCGCGACGCTGTCACGCGCCGAACGCGCCGATTTTCTCGAAACGCTGGAGCTGGAGGAAGCCGGCCTGGACCGGCTGATCCGCGCCGGCTACGAACTGCTGCATCTTATCACCTACTTCACGGTCGGCCCCAAAGAGGCCCGCGCCTGGACCATCACCAAGGGGACCAAGGCGCCCGCGGCCGCAGGCGTGATTCACACCGATTTCGAGAAGGGTTTCATTCGGGCCGAAACCATCGCCTTCGACGATTATGTGGCGCTGAACGGAGAGGCCGGCGCGCGCGACGCCGGCAAACTGCGGCTCGAAGGCAAGGAATACGTCGTCGCGGACGGCGACGTGATGCACTTCCGCTTTAACAATTGAGTGCTGGCCTTGCCTTGGCAAGGAGATATCCCGCGTCATCGGGGGGAGCGTGAGCGACGCGGCAACCCAGTCCTCGCTTGGCGGCTCTCTGGATTGCTCCGCTTCGCTCGCAATGACGACCGAAAGCCCTAACGATGCAGGCCCTGGTCGCGGATGGCGCCGAGGTGTTCGTTGATCCGGAAGATGATCAGCACGAACTCCGCCGCGATGCGTGAGAAAATGATTCCGACAACGATCCCGGCAAGGCTGTAGAGCACCATGATGACGCCGGCGAACGGGCTGACCGCCATTGCCGCAAGGCCGGAGAAGACGCCGGAAATTCCGAACAGGATGACGAGGCCGATCACCAGCCAATAGAATGTCTTGATGATGCCGGGCGTGATGAAACGGTCCCACTGGAGCAGATCCCGGAATTCGAACATCGTCGTTCTCCTGTCGCGTCGCGAATGAACTGGCTTGCCGTCCGGGGCAATGTCGGTTGCGATTTGCCCGGGCAGGCTCCGACGTCGGACATGACATGCGGCGGGATCGAGGCTGACCGCCGCAAGCGGACTTGTGATCGCTGCAAATAGCGGCCACAATCGGGCATCCCATCAGCGATCGACAGCATGACCCTTGCATTCGAAGACTTTCCGCCCGGTCCCTTCGGGACGTTCGGCCCGCGTCACGTCACGCGGGAAGACATTATCGCCTTCGCCGCCGAATATGATCCACCGCCGATGCATCTCGACGAGGAAGCCGCCAGCAAATCCATGCTGCGAGGGCTTTCGGGATCGGGCTGGCATCTCGGCTCGTTGATGATGCGGATGATGTTCGACGGATTCATCGGGCGTGCGGCCTCGGTGGGTTCGCCCGGGATCGATGAATTGCGCTGGTTGTCTCCGTTGCGACCCGGCGACGACCTCACGCTCGATGTCGAGGTCAAGGAGGCGCGAGGGTCGCGCAGCCGACCGGATCTCGGTATCGTCACTTTCGGACTGAGGATACGCAATGCCGCCGGTCAGGTGCTGCTGGAGGCGACATCCCCGATCATGATGAAACGTCGCGATGCGGTGGCTGCGGGTTGAGGACAGCGCATGAAATTCTTTGAGGATATCGCCGTCGGCCAGCGTCGCGAGTTGGGCTCGTACACGTTCACGCCAGACAACATCAAGGCGTTCGCGCGCCAGTTCGATCCACAGACATTCCACCTTGACGAGGAAGCCGGCCGCAACTCGCTGTTCGGAGGCCTTGCCGCGTCCGGCTGGCACGTCGGCTCGGTGTGCATGAAATTGCTGGTCGCCAAGGGCCAGGAAGAGGCAGAGGCGATGCGCGCCACCGGAGAGACGCCCGCGGTATGGGGACCGTCGCCGGGCTTTCGCGAACTGAAGTGGTTGAAGCCGGTTTTGGCCGGCGACACCATCACGTTTGGAAGTGTGGTGGAATCAGTGCGCACGTCGGAGAAACGCCCGGAATGGGGCATCGTGCAAGCGCGCAATGTCGGGATCAATCATCGGGGCGAGCCGGTCTATTCGATGCTGGCCACCGCTTTCGCGCCTCGGCGCGCGGCCGGCGTTTAAGCACAGCCGCGCTGGCGCGAGTCTTACTCGTGCCGCAGGTTCTCGGCGGCCTTCTTCCACTGCGCGACGTTCTCGGAAATGATCCGCGTCGACTTCATGGCGGCCTGGCTGAGCTGGGCGTAACCGGAAATTTCGCGCTGGACGCGCTGACCCTCGGAGTGCAGCAGATCGCGCAAACCTTCCAACTCGGTGATCAGCCGCTCGATCTCGGCGAGCGAGGTGCCGGCGACCCGCTGGATCAACGAATTGACGCTGCTGACGGTGGCTTCGGCATTGCTGTCGAGTGCCGGTTCGGTGCTGGCCATGCCGGCGCCGGGACGGCGCAGGTAAGCGACGTCGTTGCGGACGAAATCACGAATGCCGGCCTCGACATCGGAGACCGCAGCGAGGTTCTCGTCGGTTTCGATGGATTCGGTTTTCTCGGGCGAAGTTGCGTTCATCTGCCGTTCCTTTTCGCGTGACGCGAGCGCGGATGTCCCCCGCACGATGACAGGCCATCAATACAGCCGATCTTGTCGGGATCGGGGCCGATCTGGGGCAATGAATCG
>CAUJJN010000064.1 GCA_963204905.1 Pseudomonadota bacterium | reverse complement strand
GAATGGCGATCTCGGCTCGATCATCCTGTTCGGGTCGTTTCTGGCGTGGGCGGTCTACGACCGCATCTCCCTCAAGCACCGCAGTGACGCCGGCGCGCCGCCGATTCCGGTCGGCGGCGTCGGCAATGATGTCATCGCCGTTGTGCTCGGCATCGTGATCTATCTGGGGCTGGCGTTTGTGTTCCACCCCTTCGTCATCGGCGTGCCGGTGATGGGGGCTTAGGTATTTCCCCATCGATTGTGTCCGTCATTGCGGGGAGTGAAGCGACGAAGCAATCCAGTCCTTGCCTGATGGCTTTCTGGATTGCTTCGCTTCGCTCGCAATGACAGGAAGTCTTCGTTGCAAGACGTTCGTCCGTCTCACCCTGCCGGCATCTGATAGCCCGGCGTCGAGCGCGACAACTCCAGTTCCGCTTCGTCCATTTCCGCCGGGATGTTTTCGAACAGCGGCGTCGAGAGATAGCGCTCGCCGGTGTCCGGCAACATGCAGAGGATGACGGAGCCGTCCGGTGCCTTCTCGGCGACCTGTCGCGCGACGGCGAAAGTCGCGCCGCCGGAAATGCCGGTGAAGATGCCTTCCCGCTGCGCCAGGGCCTTGGCCCATTCGATGGCCTTCGGGCCGGCGATCGGAATCAGTTCGTCGTAGTATTTTTTGTCGATGGCTTCCTGCAACACCTTCGGAATGAAGTCCGGAGTCCAGCCCTGGATCGGATGCGGCTCGAACGCCGGATGCCCCTTCGCCGGCTCGCCGTCGGCGGTGCGTTGTTGCGGCGTGCCGCTGCCGACCAATTGCGCGTTGGCGGGTTCGGCGAGAATGATTTTGGTTTCCGGCCGTTCCTTGCGCAGCACGCGCGAGACGCCAACCATGGTGCCGCCGGTGCCGTAGCCGGTAACGAAGTAATCCAGCCGCTTGCCGGCGAAATCGTTGATGATCTCGCGGCCGGTGGTGGCTTCATGGATCGCCGCGTTGGCGGCGGCCTCGAACTGATGCGCCAGAAACCAGCCGTGCTTCTCGGCGAGTTCGACCGCCTTGCGGTACATGCCGAAGCCCTTTTCGGCGCGCGGCGTCAGCACCACCTTGGCGCCCAGCATCCGCATCAGCCGCCGCCGCTCGATGGAGAAACTTTCCGCCATGGTCACCACCAGCGGATAGCCCTTCTGCGCGCAAACCATGGCGAGGCCGATCCCGGTGTTGCCGCTGGTGGCTTCCACCACGGTCTGGCCGGGCTTCAGCGCGCCGCTGCGTTCGGCTGCCTCGATGATGCCGATCGCCAGCCGGTCCTTCACCGACGAGGCCGGGTTGAAATACTCGGCCTTGACGTACATCGTGACGCCATCGACGCCGATATGGTTGATGCGGATGGCGGGCGTGTCGCCGATAGTCTCGATCACGCTGTCAAACAGCCGGCCGCGGCCTTTGGTGGTTCGTGTTGTGGGCGTTCCAGTCATGGGCAGATCTCCATGGTTGCGTCGGCGCGGATGCGCGAGGGGCGTCGCTTGGTCTCGATGCGATCCGATATATCGCAAAAGCGGCCGGGATGGGACTGTGCCGCCGGAGGCGGGGCCTCGAAGGCCGGATCCCGCCACCGCTCGCACGAGGCGGCGAAAGAAGGTTGTCGTCAAGGCCTGCATGGCGGCGCGCCGCTGCTGTGCCGCGCGTCGCGCGTAGAATGGAATGTCGATCGATCCGTTCGGCCTGCGACGAATGGTCGTGTTCTCGGGCTGGTGTTGCCTCATCAAGCGAATGCGTTTGTCTGGCGTGAGGCCGGCTTCGCCCGCTTGACACGTCGCCCGACAACGCTGTCACGATCCGTTCGGCCGTCGACGGCTTCGATGTCAACGATTGCCTCGGTCGCCTCGGCGTGCCGATGCTTGTGATCCGCGCCCGCCGCTGACGTGCAGCCGGTCCAACAGGGTGACCGGCTTGCGACCGGCATCCCGGGCGCCGAATTGCTCATGCCGGAAAGCCGCAACCACGTCATTCTGCTGGACGAGACTTGCGTGGCTGATCCTGTTCGACGGCTTTCAGCGCTTCGTGCGGGGCGCCTCGCCACTGCGATAGCGTGGGGCGCCCGGATCGCAATCCGCCGGCGCTGGCCCTGCGGCTTCCCTTGCTCATCCCCGGTAAAAAATGATACCCCTACGCCCCGATATTGCGGTGCGGTGGGTGCGAAGCAGCGGGCCCTGCGCCGCGTTCCCAGGGAGGCAAGCCGGGCGAAAGATGGGCGTCGATCCTACCATCATCCTTGGTCTCGCATCGGCGGGCGGCGCGTCTGCGCTGGCGTCGGCGGCTTGTCCCGTCATTATCCGAATTTCCGTTCCCGGAGTTTAGTATGTCAATCCAGTCGACCATCCGACGCAAGACGTCGGCCGATATCCGCGCGCGCAAGAACGGTCAGCCGGTGGTGATGCTGACCTCCTACCACGCGCACACCGCGGCGCTGGTCGATCGCTATTGCGATGTCATTCTGGTCGGCGACTCGCTCGGCAACGTCATGCACGGCTTCGAGACCACGCTGCCGGTGACGCTGGAGATGATGATCCTGCAAGGCCACGCCGTGATGCGCGGCTCGAAGCAGTCGCTGGTGGTGGTCGATCTGCCGTTCGGAAGTTATGAAGCCTCGAAAGAGCAGGCGTTTCATTCCGCCGCGCGTGTGCTGAAAGAGACGCATTGCGGCGCGGTGAAGCTCGAGGGCGGCGAGCGCATGGCGGAGACGATCGCGTTCCTCACCGAGCGCGGCATTCCGGTGATGGCGCATATCGGTCTCACGCCGCAATCCATCAACGCGCTCGGCTCATTCCGCTCGCAAGGTCGCGAGGAAGCCGAAGCGATCGCGCGTGGCGAGAATGTGATCGGGCCGATTCAGAAGGATGCCCGCGCGGTGGCCCAGGCCGGCGCGTTCTCCGTGGTGGTCGAGGCGGTGGCCGAACCGCTGGCGCGCCGCATCACGCAGACCATCGACATTCCCACCATCGGCATCGGCGCCAGCGCCGCGTGCGACGGTCAAGTGCTGGTGCTGGAGGATATGCTCGGTCTGTCGGAGTGGGTGCCGAAGTTCGTCCGCCGCTACGGCCAACTGGGCCCCATGATCGAACAGGCGATCCAGGGGTATGCCGACGATGTGCGCTCCCGTGCGTTTCCGGGGCCGGAGAATGTCTATGGCGTCAAGCCGAAGGCTTGATCGTCGGGCCGCAAGAAAGGATACCACATGCGTTTCCAATTCGCCGCGATTGCCTTCCGGGCGCTCGCGATTGTCGCCACCGCGGCCGTCGTCACCGGCGGCACCTCCACCCCCACACTGGCGCAGGCCAAAGGAAAGACCATGACCACAGCTTCGGGTTTGCAGATCGTCGACACCGAGGTCGGAACCGGCGCGACGCCCGCGCGCGGCCAGACCTGCGTGATGCACTACACCGGCTGGCTTTATGTTGACGGCAAGAAGGGCAAGAAGTTCGACTCATCGGTCGATCGTAACGAGCCGTTTGAATTTCCGATCGGCCGGGGTCGGGTGATCGCCGGTTGGGACGAAGGCGTCGCCACCATGAAGGTCGGCGGCAAGCGCACCCTGATCATCCCTGCGGAACTCGGCTACGGCGCGCGCGGTGCCGGCGGTGTCATCCCGCCGAACGCGACGCTGATCTTCGACGTCGAACTGCTCGCGGTCAAATAGGCCGCCACGGAATCGCCATCGGATCGCCGCAGGAATCCCGTGACGCGAGTCGTGGGATGCTGCGGCGTTCCGCACGCGGCGAGGTGGCAACTTTGCCTTGCGGACGCCATACCGCTAGGGTATCGCCTGACCGACGGCAGTCGCCCGGATTGCCGCCGGGGTGCGCGGCGCGGCCGCAATGGGGTTCTTTAAGTGTCTGAGATATTTAATGAAATCGACGACGAGTTGCGCAAGGAGCAGCTCAAGAAATTTTGGGATAAGTATTCCGTCTACATCGTCGCGCTGGCGGTTCTGATCGTTGCCGGCGTCGGTGGCTGGCGTGGCTATGATTATCTGGCGACCCAGAAGGCCTACAAGGCCAGCGCCTCTTTCGACGCCGCATCAATTCTGTCGGATGACAACAAGCACGCTGAAGCCGAAGCTGCTTTCAACGCGCTCGCGGTCGACGCGCCCAATGGTTATCGATCGCTCGCGCGCCTTCGCGCCGCCGCCGAGGCCGCCACGCGCGATGCAGCCGCCGGAGTGAAGCTGTACGACGCCATCGCCGCGGATGCGAGCGTTGGTGCCCACGAGCGCAGCCTTGCGACGGTTCGTGCGGCCGCGCTCTTGGTTGATAGCGCCAGCTACGACGATATGGTGAAGCGCCTCGAGGCATCGACGCAGTCGGGCAGCATCTATCGTCACTCCGCGCGCGAATTGCTTGCGCTGTCGGCATGGCGCGCAAAGAACCCCGCGGAAGCGCGCAAGTGGCTGGATATGATGGCGGAGGATTCCGAAACGCCGGCAAGTCTCCGCAACCGCGCCGAAGCATTGCAGGCATTGTTGCCGCCTGCGGCCAAGAGCTGAGCGGCAAAGAGCTGAGTTGATCTTGTTGGAAATCGCGTCCGCGTTTTCCTGACGAACGAAAGTTGAAGAACGTCCCATGGCTCATCGCCGTTCACATCGCCTGATCGCCGCCGTGGTTCTGATCGCCGTATCGGGTGTCCTGGCTGGGTGTTCGTCAAGCAGCTTCGACCCCACCGATATGTTCGATGTTTTCGACTCCAAGAAGAAGCTGCCGGGAAATCGCGAACCGGTTTTCCCTGGGGGGGTTCCTGGCCTCGAACAAGGCGTGCCGCGAGACCTCTACAAGGAGAACGTCGACAGGCAGCAGCTCGAGCAGCAACAGGCCGCTCCGGTGGAAGCCGCGCCACCGCCCGCTGCGGAGCCCGCGAGACCAAGAGCCTCTTCGCGACAGCGCGTAAGACGCCCTCGCGCGACGGCGCCGGCCGGCCAGGAAACAGCCGCGCCCGAGCAGCAGGAGACGACCGCACCGGCGCCGAAGCCTGCCAAGCGCATCATTCGTCATCGCAGCACGACCGTGCCGCCACCCGATCCTGAAAAGCCTGCGCCTCAAGCTCAGCCGCAAGCCGCGCCGCCGGCGGCATCGGGCAGTTCTTTCCCGGCGCCGTTGCCGAGCGGCAGTTTCCAGCGTCAATAGCTTCGATTGGGAGGCTTCGATCGAAGACTCCGTGCATTGACATAACCTCGCCGGTGGGCGAACGGACCGACGATGTCTTTCACCTTCGCGATCATCGGCCGGCCCAATGTCGGCAAATCGACGCTGTTCAATCGTCTGGTTGGGCAGAAGCTGGCGTTGGTGGACGATCAGCCCGG
>CAUJJN010000063.1 GCA_963204905.1 Pseudomonadota bacterium | reverse complement strand
TTCCGCCGCCGCGATCTGGCTCTGATAGCTCGCCGGGAGTTGAATCCCGTCGGAAATTCCGCGCGATTGGTAGGTCATGGATGGCTCCTGATGTGAACTTGAGCCTCTATTCGCGGAAAATACCCGCGCCTACCAGATGTCGCGAAGAAAGCTTGTCAGGCTTTACAGAATTGAATTGTAATGATGTAATATATTTACATCAGACCCTGGTCGGTGACAACCATGCCAACCCAGACAGGCCGCTCGATCTTCATGGGACCGCGATTGCGCCGGCTGCGGCGCGAGCGCGGCCTGACCCAGGCCAACATGGCCGCCGACCTCGACATTTCGGCACCCTATGTGGCGTTGCTGGAGCGTAACCAGCGGCCGGTGACGGCGGATATGCTGCTGCGTCTGGCCCGCACCTACAAGATCGATCTGGCCAATCTCGCGGGCGACGGCGGTGCCGACCATGCCGCGCGGATGCAGGCGGTGCTGAAGGAGCCGATGTTCGCCGACATCGACATGCCTCCGCTGGAAATCAGCGACATCGCGGTCGGCTATCCGGGCTTGGCGGAAGCCTTCCTGCGGCTCTACACGGCCTATCGCGAGGAACAACTGGCGCTGGCGGATCGCAAGGGACCGGGGTTGAGCGGGCCGGGATCGCGCGGGGGCGTTGATGGCGTCGATGCCAGCGATCCGGTGGCGGAAGTGCGCCGCTTCCTCGCCGCGCGCCGCAACAATTTCGCCGATCTCGATGATGCCGCCGAACGCATTTCGCGTGAACCCGCAACGGCGATCTGGCTAGTCGAACGCCTGAAAAGTCGCCACAACCTGAATGTGCGACAAATGCCGCCGGACGTTATGCTCGGCGCGGTGCGGCGGCTGGATCGTCACCGCAAGCAGATCCTGTTGGACGACTCGCTCGACAATGCGAGTTTCAATTTCCAATTGGCGCAGCAGCTTGCCTATCTCGAATTCGAGGATGAAATCGGCGCAGCGCTGAAAGCCGGCCAGTTCACCACCCCCAGTGCGCGATTGCTGGCGCATCGCTCGCTCGCGAGTTACGCGGCGGCGGCGTTCATCATGCCGTATTCCGCCTTCGCGAAGGCTGCGGAAGCGCGCCGTTACGACGTCGAGGCGCTGGCGCGCCAGTTCGGCACCAGCTTCGAACAGACAGCGCATCGCATCACGACGCTGCAAAAGCCGGGCGCGGAGAAAGTCCCGTTCTTCCTGATCCGCGTCGATCCGGCCGGAAATATTTCAAAACTGCTCGACGGCGCGGGCTTTCCCTTCGCCAAGCATGGCGGCGGATGCCCGCTATGGTCGGTGCATGGCGTCTTCAAGACGCCGCGTCAGATCGTGACGCAATGGCTGGAATTGCCGGACGGTCAACGGTTTTTCTCGATCGCGCGCACGGTCACCGCCGGCGGCGGCTCGTTCGGCGCGGCGCGGGTAGAGCGTGCCATCGCCATTGGTTGCGCGGCCGAATACGCCGGCAAGCTGATCTACACCAGTGACGAGGCAGGCCCGCGCGCTGATGCGCCGACGCCGGTGGGTGTCGCATGTCGCGTCTGTCATCGCCCGACATGTGCCGCGCGATCCGAACTTCCGATCGGCCGCGAATTGTTGCCCGACGACTATCGCCGGCTCAGTGTTCCGTTCGGGTTTTCATCAGACTGACGTGGCGACGCGCATGACAGCGGAATGCGATGACGAAATCGGACGTTGCGGAATTTGCATGACAAAGCCCGACAATGCGATTAGATCGCGGCGGGTATCGCCTCGGATCGTGAGGCGCGAACGATCGGATAACAGGAGGCTACTATGTCGGACGGCGCTCTTTTTTGGGTGATCGGGGGCGAATTCGGCTCGATGAATTTCCACAAGCTGGTGGAAGGTTCGGCCCAGGTCAGAGGGCCGTTCAAGACCCGTCAGGAAGCCGAGGAGTGCTGGAAGCAGGTGTCGGAAGAGAACCGCCATCGCGGCAGCGTTCGCTTCTCCATCGTCGAGGAACCGCGCCGCTAGTCCTCGCGACCGCGCGCGATCATCGGCCGATGTTCGGTAGAACGGCCCCATCCGGATCCCGGGTGGGGCCGCTGCCTTTTGCACGCGGGGCGACGATGCCAACCCATTGATCGCAGACGGCCTTTTTTCCGCATAGGGTTACTGATAGATTAATCGCGCGGAACGGATTCCGGGAACAAAGGCCGCCTGCCATGTCCGACGTACAGAGTACCGGCTCGACCGCGGGCGCCAGCGCCAGGCCGATCCGGCTGCGTGACGCCTTGCGGCAGGCTCGCATCGACGCCGCCGATCGCACCGGCGTGGTGGTCGATCTGCGCGACGCCGAGGTGGCGCGACTTGAGATTCTCAACGAACAACTGGACCCGCTATTCGCGGAGATTCCGGATCGGATCGACCTGTTCGATCGCGGCATCAGTCAGGGCGATACGCCGCGGCTGTGGATCGATGTCGTCGCGCATGTCGCAATGGGGCGCGACAAGCGGCTCTATCGCTTCGTGCAGGACACCCGCTTCGGCCGCAAGGTGCTGGCGGAGTCGCACACGCCCTCCGTCATCGTGCAAGCGGTGACCGATTACGTCGCGCGCCGCATGGTCGAGCGTGAGCAGGCGCTGGTGGCGACGCCGTTGCCGGAGGCCGCGGAACGGCCCATCGCAAAACCGCGCCGCAGCGGCATCTGGACCTTCGCGCTTGGTTTCCTCGCCGGCGTCGTCGCGCTGTTCGGCTTCGCGCTGTTCGCGGCGCTGCGCAGTTTTTGACCAGCTCATGATGAACCTTGGTTTGACGGCTTGTTTTCTCCGTGCGAAGAGCGAAAGCGACCAATCCAGTTCGTGCTTGGTGGCTTTCTGGATTGCGTCGCGGAGCCTGTGCTCGGATAGCGCGGCGTGCTGATCCGAGGGCTCGCAATGACGATTCAGTCTCAATCCATTTCGCCGTTGGGGCCTGAAGCGCAACCTTATCGTTGCGATGGAATAAGGACGACGCGGCGGATGTCGCGGATGCCCTTGCTTTCGATCCAGCCGCGCGCGTCTTGCTCGCAACGCCACTGCGCGCCGTCGCGCGCGATCTTGAACAAATTGTAAGCCGCCGCCGGATGATGGCCGTGCGCCACCGCCGAGGCGGACGGCACGCCGATCGCCGGAATGCGGCCGCGCGGGCCGTCGAACCACATCGTCGAATGGAGGTGATCGTGGCCGTGCAGAATGAGATCGACGCCGTGTTGCTTCAACAAGGCGAGCAGGGCGTCGGCGTCGGTCAGGCGTTTATAACGGCTGTGATGCTCGGGACGCAGCGGATGATGGATCAGCAGCACGCGAAACGTCGGCTCATTCGCAAGCGAAGACAGCACGCGGTCGAGCGCCGCGAGCTGCGCGGCCCCAAGGCGGCCGGTTGCCATGAACGGCGCGGTCGGCACTCCCGTCGAGGTTGCGATCAGCGTCACTGGCCCGCGTCGCTGCACGAACGGATAGACGACAGCGTCGTTCGCGTTCGCGGCGTCGCCGCGCAGATAGTCGCCAAATGTTTCTGCGAAGCGATGTTGTGTCGCGCGCACGTAAGCGTCGTGATTGCCGGGAATGATTGTCACGCGATCCGGCGGGCCGACATTGTCGAGCCACTTGCGCGCGGGCGCGAATTCGGCGGGCAGCGCCAGATTGACCAGATCGCCGGTGATGACGATGTGATCGGGTTGCTGGATGTGAATATCCGATACCAATTGGTCGAGCAGTTCGCGGCGGTGGATGGTGTGGCGGTTGCGCCGCCAGTTGAGATAGCCGAGCGCGCGCTTGCCGATCAACTCGTGCGGCCGCGCCGCCGGCAGAGGCGGCAGATGCGGATCGGATAAATGCGCCAGCACATAGGCCGTCATCACGCGCTGCCTATCAGGATTCCCGCCAGAAACACCAACGCGCCGCCGACCGCGATCTGGAACGTCGCCTGCAACCATGGCGTATCCATGAAGCGATGGCGAA
>CAUJJN010000062.1 GCA_963204905.1 Pseudomonadota bacterium | reverse complement strand
TTAGGTCTTGTTCAATGACGCCAGCAGCCGGTCGATCAGCGCTTGCGACGCGCCCTGATAGGCAAGCGGGTCGAACAGTTTTGTCAGCCGCGCGGCGTTGAGATGCGCGGTGACGCCCTTGTCCTCCGCGAGCACGTCGCGCAGATGGCGCTTCGAGGCGATAGCCTTGCGCGAGGCGTCCTCGATCAGGTGATGCGCGTCGGATTTTCCGATCTTGTCCGCCAGCGCCATCGTGACGGCTTCGGCCATGATCAGGCCGTGGGTGGTGTCGAGATTGGCACGCATCCGCTCGGTATCCACCTCGAGCCCTTCCGCGATGTCGACGACGGCGGCCAGTGCGCCGGAGGTGACGAGCATCAGCGTCGGCAAGGTCGGCCATTCGACGTGCCATGGTCCGGCGCTGCGCTCGTGTTCCTGCACCTGCGCGGCGAAGATCGTCGCGGCGAGGTTCGGCGCCATGGCGGCGGCGGCGAGCGCGGCGGCGGCGGCAACCGGATTGCGCTTGTGCGGCATGGTGGAGGAGCCGCCGCGCCCGGCGCCGGCGGGCTCGAAGGCTTCGCCCACATCGGTCTGCATCAAAAGCGAGACGTCGCGGGCGATCTTGCCGCAGGTGCCGGCGAGGATCGCGAACACGGAGGCGGCCTCCGCGATGCGGTCGCGATGGGTGTGCCACGGCGCGTCGGGCAGCGGCAGGCGAAGTTCGCGCGCGAGCGCCTCCGACACCGCGAGCCCCTTGTCGCCCAGCGCCGCCAGCGTGCCGGCGGCGCCGCCGAATTGCAGCGCCAATCCATTGTCGCGGAGCGCGTTCAGCCGGCCGCGCGAGCGGTGCAGCGCGGCGGCGTATTCCGCGAGCTTGAGGCCGAACGGCATCGGCAGCGCGTGCTGCAACCAGGTGCGCGCCACCATCGCGGTGTTGCGATGCGCGGCGGCGAGCTTGGCGAATCCGGCGATGGCGCGGTCGAGATCGGCCAGCAGCGCGTCGATCGCGGCGCGCAGCGTCAACATCGTGGCGGTGTCGATGATGTCCTGGCTGGTCGCGCCCCAATGCACGTAGCGCGCCGCGTCCGGGTCGGTCTTCGCGACCTCGGCGGTCAGCGCCTTGACCAGCGGGATGGCGAGGTTGCCGGCGCGGGTGGCGGCTTCGGCCAGCGCGGCCATGTCGAAACGCGCGGCGCGGCAGGCGGCGACGATCGGCGCGGCGGCCGCGTTCGGAATCACGCCGGTTTCGGCTTCGGCGCGGGCCAGCGCGGCCTCGACGTCCAGCATGTGCTGGAGGAAAGCGCCGTCGTCGTAGACCGCGCGCATCGCGGCGCTCGACAGCATCGGCGCAAGCAGGGGGGAGAGGGATGTGCTCATGTGTCCGGGACACTAATCGGTCCCAACGGGTTATGCCAATCCCTCCGAGACCGCTCTGCGGCGAGGGCGTGCGCCACCGCCTAGTGCGATGGTCCTCTTTTATTTGGCCCTGAGACGCGTTAGTTGAGCACGATAGATTTCAAAGACGTTCCGTCGCCGCTCGGCGGCGCGATGACAATCAAGGGAGTGCCCCATGGCCATGACGATGAACGGCGAAGTCCAGCTCGCCGCGCCCCGCGAGACCGTGTGGGAGAAGCTCAACGACCCCGAAGTGCTGAAGTCCTGCATTCCGGGCTGCGAGGAACTCGAGCGCACCGAGGACAATGGCTTTCGCGCGGTCGCCAAGATCAAGGTCGGTCCGGTGTCGGCGCGCTTCAAGGGCAAGGTCACGCTGAGCGATCTCGACCCGCCAAACGGCTACAAGATTTCAGGCGAGGGCGAGGGCGGCATCGCCGGCTTCGCCAAGGGCGGCGCCGTGGTCGGCCTCACCGACAAGGATGGCGGCACCTTGCTCAGCTATAACGTCGATGCCCAGATCGGCGGCAAGCTGGCGCAACTCGGCCAGCGCCTGATCAACGGCACCGCCAAGAAGCTGGCGGACGAATTTTTCGCTGCTTTCGCCCGCGCCGTGCAGGGCTGATCGAATCGACGACGCCACTTGTGCGCCGCAATGTGCACCTGTCATCGCGGTAAGGGCATGGCCCGGTCCCATCCGGTGAGGTTGCCCAACCCGCCGGTGGGCCATAATATGCCTTTGGAATGATTTCAAAGAGCCGGGCCGCACGTCATGCGGCGCGGGCAGAGAGTGCATATGGCCAAGATTTCTCTCATCGTGAACGGTGATCCCGTCACCGCGAATATCGACCCGCGCACATTGCTGGTGCAGTTTCTCCGCGAACACCTGCGGCTGACCGGCACCCATGTCGGCTGCGACACCTCGCAATGCGGCGCTTGCGTCGTCCATCTCGACGGCAAGGCCGTGAAATCCTGCACCACGCTGGCGGTGATGGCGGACGGCGGCAGCGTCACCACCATCGAGGGGCTGGCGGCGGAAGGCGCGCCGCTGCATCCGATGCAGGAGGCGTTCCGCGAGCATCACGGGCTGCAATGCGGCTTTTGCACGCCGGGGATGATCATGACGGCAGTGGATCTGGTGCATCGCAAGGGCCACGATCTCGACGACCACACCATCCGCGAGGAGCTGGAAGGCAATCTCTGCCGCTGCACCGGCTATCAAAACATCGTGTTGTCGATCGCCGCCGGCGCCAAGGCGATGGCGAAATCCGATCTCGCATAATCGCGTCGAGCCGACGCGCGGCACGGGCAAACAGTTTCAGGACGTCACGGATGTACGAATTCAAATATCATCGGCCGACGACGGTGCGCCAGGCCGCCAACCTGCTGGGCAAGAATGAAGACGCCAAGCTGATCGCCGGCGGCCATACGCTGGTGCCGGTGATGAAGCAGCGCCTCGCCGCGCCGCCGCATCTGGTCGATCTCACCCGCATCGAGGGCCTGAGCGGCATCGAGATGAAGGGGCGCTCGCTGGTCATCGGCGCCACCACCAAGCACGCCGAGGTGGCGGATTCGGCGACAGTGCGCGAGGCGATCCCGGCGCTGGCAGAACTGGCCGGCGTGATCGGGGATCCGGCGGTGCGCCACAAGGGCACCATCGGCGGTTCCCTCGCCAACAACGACCCGACCGCCGATTATCCGGCGGCGTGTCTGGCGCTCGGCGCCACCATCGTCACCAACAAGCGCCGCCTCAAGGCCGAGGAGTTTTTCCAGGGCCTCTTCACCACCGCGCTGGAAACCGACGAGATCGTCACCCGCGTCATGTTTCCGCTCGCGAAGAAGGCAGCCTACGAAAAATTCCGCAATCAGGCGTCGCGTTACGCGCTGGTGGGTGTGTTCGTCGCCCGGATGCCGTCCGAGGTGCGGGTTGCGGTGACCGGGGCGGGCTCCGATGGCGTGTTCCGCGTGCCTGCCTTCGAGGAGGCCCTGAAGAAGCGCTTTTCGTCGAAGGTGCTGGATGGCTTGCCGGTGTCCGCGGAGGGGCTGAACAGCGATCTGCACGGCAGCGCGGAATATCGCGCTCATTTGATCGGGGTTCTGGCGCGCCGCGCCGTCGATGCCGCGAACAACCGGGGCTAGTGGTCTATTTCGTCGAAGGATAGTTCCAAAGGCCACTAGCAATTTTCAGTTTCCGGTGGAGTCTAGGTTTGACATTCGCATTGCGCAGGCGCGGTTAGGCGGTTGCGAACGTCAGATCCACTCCACCCGCAGCGTCCAGACTGGCCTGATTTGATGAGTAAGTCTCAAAGTCTCCCCGATTCCGTCGACGCCACACTCCAACTGCTGAACAGTCACGGTTATTTCGCCGAGCGTTCGCTTGCCACCGTGCTCTATCTGTCGTTGCGGCTCGGGCGGCCGTTGTTTCTTGAAGGCGAGGCCGGGGTCGGCAAGACCGAGATCGCCAAGGTGCTGTCGGCCACGCTCGGACGCAAGCTGATCCGGCTGCAATGCTATGAGGGGCTCGATGTCGCGTCCGCCGTCTACGAGTGGAACAGCGCGGCGCAGATGATCGCCATCCGGCTCGCGGAAGCCGCCGGCGATTCCGACCGCGAGCAGCTGTCGAGCGACATTTTCAGCGAGCGTTACCTGATCAAGCGGCCGCTGTTGCAGGCGCTGGAGCCGGACGTCGGCGGCGCGCCGGTGCTGCTGATCGACGAACTCGACCGCGCCGACGAGGCGTTCGAGGCGTATCTGCTGGAAATCCTCAGCGACTTCCAGGTCACCATTCCGGAGCTTGGCACCTTCAAGGCGCCGCAACCGCCGATCGTCATCGTCACCTCCAACCGCACCCGTGAGATCCACGACGCGCTGAAGCGACGCTGCCTCTATCACTGGGTCGACTACCCGTCCGCCGAGCGCGAACTGGCCATCGTCAAGTCGCGGGTGCCGGGCATCTCCGCGACACTGTCGCAGCAGGTGGTGCGCTTCGTGCAAGAATTGCGCGATCAGGACTTCTATAAAAATCCCGGCGTCGCCGAGACCATCGACTGGGCCACCGCGCTGACCCAGCTCGACGCCCGCGCGCTGACGGCGGAGGTGGTCGGCGACACCCTGGGCGCGCTGCTGAAATATCAGGACGACATTGCCAAAATGCAGTCCGGCACCATGGAAAAGGTTTTGAAGGAAGCCACCAGCGATATATAAGGCTATAGCTAACGCTCGCTGGCATTGACCGCATCCTTCGCCGTCATTGCGAGCGAAGCGAAGCAATCCAGAACACCGCGAAACAAGATCTGGATTGCTTCGTCGCTGTCGCTCCTCGCAATGACGGGAAGCGACAAGAAGGTATCGCCAATGACAACGTCGTCGCCCGTAACCGGACTGATCGCCGACAACGTCGTGGGTTTCGCCCGCGCGTTGCGGGCGGCCGGCATTCCGGTCGGCCCCGGCGCGGTGATCGACGCGTTTGAGGCGTTGCGCGTGATCGACATCGGTCATCGCGGCGAGGTCTACGCCACGCTGGAAGCGGTGTTCGTCAAGCGGCACGAGCATTCGCTGATTTTCGCGCAGGCTTTCGATCTGTTCTTCCGCGCCGAGCAGGAGTGGATG
>CAUJJN010000061.1 GCA_963204905.1 Pseudomonadota bacterium | reverse complement strand
AACGGCGTGACGTGATGCGCGACCTCCTGCACCATCCGCGCATAAACGTCGGCGCTGACATCCTTGCCACCGAACCGCTCCGCCAGCGTCACGACGCCAAGCGGGATCGACATCCAGCCCTCCACGCGCGGCGCGCCGCCGTTACGGTCGATCCGCACCAGTTCACTCGATCCGCCGCCAATGTCGAAAAGGATCGCGCCGCTGCCGCGAGGGTCCACCAGCGGGGAACAGCCGACCACCGCCAGCGAGGCCTCGGTCTCGCGGTTGATGACCTCAAGCGCGATGCCCGTTTGAGTGGCGACGCGGTCGCGGAAGGCATCGGCATTCGACGCCGCGCGGCAGGCTTCGGTCGCGATCAGGCGCAATCGCTGCGCATTGCGATGCCGCATCTTGTCACGACAGACGCTCAGCGCCGAAATGGCGCGGCCGATCGCCGCCTCGCTGATGCGGCCGGTGGAAGAAATGCCCTCGCCGAGCCGAATGATCCGCGAAAACGAATCGATCACGCGAAACCCCTCGCCTTCCGGGCAGGCGATCAGCAGGCGGCAGTTGTTGGTGCCGAGATCGAGCGCGGCATAGACGCCGCCGGCCAAAGCCGATTCGCCAAGCGGCACGGCCGCGTGGCCGTTAGCGCGCTGATGCGATCGAGATGGCTCCGGACCATTGCTGCGCCGGGCGTCGTTGTTCATGCCGTCCTGTCTCTCGCGGCCGGACCGGCCGACTGGAATAATAAATGTGTCACGGAAAGTTTAGAACATGATCCTGAAAAGTGGAAACCGGTTTTCGGAAAGATCAGGCCCAAACAGAAGGATAACCGCGGCGGCGCAACCGCAGCACGCAGCCGCCATGCCCAATCCGGCGTTGCCGGTCACCCGGGGTTACGTTATTTCGGGCGGGACGCAAGAGCGCATGTGGCGCAAAACGCCCGGGAATCGATGGTTTCATGGACAAGAAGACGCCCCGACCGACAGCAAGCCTTGCCCGCGACAATGCCATTGCCCTGCAGAAACATGCCATCGGGCAGCCTGTCCGCCGCAAGGAAGATGATACCCTCGTGCGTGGCAAGGGCCGCTACACCGACGATTTCGCGCTGCCCGGCCAGGCCTACGCCTGGATGGTCCGAAGTTCCCATGCCCATGGCGTGATCCGCGCCATCGACACCGAGGCCGCACGGCAGATGCCGGGCGTGCTCGGCATCTATGTCGGCAAGTATCTGGTCGACGCCGGCTACACGCCGTTCCGTTGCAGCCTGCCGATGAAAAATGCCGACGGCTCGCCGCTGTTGCAGTCCGACCGCATGGCGCTGGCGATCGACAAGGTCCGCTTCGTCGGCGATCCGATCGCCTGCGTTGTCGCGGAAACCGCGACCCAGGCGCGTGATGCCGCCGAGGCAGTGATGGTCGATATCGATCCGCTGCCGTCGGTGACGAAGTCGGAGGACGCCGTCAGGCCCGGCGCGCCACTGCTCTACGATCACATCCCGAACAACATCGCGCTCGATTACTATTCCGGCGACCGTGACGCCACGGCGGCGGCGTTCGCCAAGGCCGCGCACATCACCTCGCTCGACATCGTCAACACCCGCGTCGCCGTGGTGCCGATGGAGCCGCGCGCAGCGCTTGCCGCCTACGACAAGGCCAGCGACCGCTTCACAGTGCACGTCGCCACCCAAGGCGTATCCGGTAACGTCACCGCCCTCGCCAAGCTGATGAACGTGCCGCGTGAAAAAATTCGGCTGCTGACCCACAACGTCGGCGGCTCGTTCGGCATGAAGAACGCCGGCTATCCGGAATATGTCTGCCTGCTGCACGCCGCGCGGCTGCTCAACCGCCCGGTGAAGTGGCTCGAGGATCGCTCCTCGAGTTTCCTCAGCGACAATCACGGCCGCGCGCAGGAGGTGCGGGCCGAACTGGCGCTCGACGCCAGGGGCGTTATCCTCGGGGTTCGCGTCACCGGCTTCGGCAATCTCGGCGCCTATGTCGCCGGCGTCGGGCCGCTGCCGCTGTCGCTCAACATCGCCAAGAATATCGCCAGCGTTTATCGCACGCCGCTGATCGAGGTCGACATCAAGTGCGTGGTGACCAACACCACCTTCATGGGCGCCTACCGTGGCGCGGGCCGCCCGGAAGCCAACTACTTCATGGAGCGACTGCTCGACCGCGCCGCTGGCGAGATGGGTATCGACCCTTTAACGCTACGCCGCCGTAACCTGATCAAGCCGGCGCAGATTCCGTTCGCTGCCGCCAACGGCATGACCTACGATTCCGGCGACTTCCCCGCCGTGCTCGACAAGGCGCTGGAGCTGGCCGACTACGCCGGCTTCGCCAAGCGCAAACGCGATGCGCGCAAGCGCGGCAAGCTGCGCGGCATCGCGGTCGGCTGCTATCTCGAAGTGACGGCCGGTTTCGCCGAACTCGGCAAGATCGATTTCGAGGCCGACGGCACCGTGCAGATCACCACCGGCACGCTCGACTACGGCCAGGGCCACGCCACGCCGTTCGCGCAGGTGCTGGCCGCGAAGCTCGGCATCCCGTTCGACAATATCCGCCTGATGCAGAACGACAGCGATGTTGTTCATTCCGGCGGCGGCACCGGCGGTTCGCGCTCGATCATGGCCAGCGGCAGCGCCATCGTCGAAGCCAGCGACCTTGTGATCGCCAAGGGCAAGACGGCGGCCGCCAACAGGCTGGAAGCCGCGGAGAGCGACATCGAATTCGCCGACGGCCGCT